>NZ_PHQX01000002.1:0-300000 GCF_002803515.1 Stenotrophomonas lactitubi
CTTGCTTTAAAACAATTAATAGTTGCTTGATCAAACGTCTGCAAGATGGACAATCATCCTTCCTGCAGGCGCCTTCACAAGATACCTGCGCATACTTTCAAAGATCCTGGGAAGTGGCCTCAGCGCCATTCCCGTGTGCTGCGAAGTTTCCTTCGTAGCGAGCCGCCCATTATAGCCGGCTTTTCCGCTTCGTCAACACCTTTTTTCAAGGCCGTCTCACCGAAGTGGACGTTGTTGCCGATGCCGCTTCGTCGTTGGACCCGAGGGTCTTTCATCGTTGCGAGCCGCCTATTATGCCGGACTTTTCGAGTCCGTCAACACCTTCGTTCGATCATCTCGTCCGGCGGTGGTGGCGTCGCTGTTCGCGTTGGTGGCTTCCGAAGAAGTCGCCGCGCTGCAGCAAGGGAGCGAATTCTAGAGATCCTGCAGAATTCGTCAACTCTTTTTTTCAGGAAGATGACAGAACAGCGCCTGCACCCTGCATGGCGGCTGCTGATATGTCACCGCGGCGTTGCCCGCGCGTTGCGCGGTCAACGCCGCAGGCGCTATCAATACACCGATGCATAGCGAAGAGAAGAGCATGGACACGCAGAAACGACAGGGATGGTGGCGCGATCTTTCGATGCCGGCGATCGTCGCCGGCTTCATCACCGTGCTGGTCGGCTTTGCCAGTTCGGCGGTGATCGTGTTCCAGGCCGCGCAGGCCGTTGGTGCCGACCAGGCGCACATCGCCTCATGGATGTGGGCCCTGGGGCTGGGCATGGGCGTGACCTGCATCGGCCTGTCGCTGCGCTACCGCGTCCCGGTGATCACCGCATGGTCGACGCCGGGTGCGGCGATGCTGGTCGTCGGTGCCGGTGGCGCGTCTCTGTCTGAAGCCACCGGTGCGTTCCTGCTGGCGGCGGTGCTGGGCATGCTCGCGGGCTTCTCCGGGGTGTTCGCCCGGCTGATGAAGCGCGTGCCCATGGCCTTGGCCGCGGGCATGCTGGCCGGTGTGCTGCTGCGCTTCGGCCTGGACGTGTTCGTGGCAATGAACACCCAGCGCGTGCTGGCGTTGGCCATGTTCGCTACCTGGCTGCTGGGCCGCCGCCTGTTCCCCCGTTATGCGGTGATCGCCACTCTGCTGGTCGGCATCGCCATCGCCGCCAGCCAGGGTCTGCTGCATGCACAACAGGTGCACCTGCAGCTGGCCGTACCGCAATGGGTCACTCCTTCGCTGTCGTGGACGGCGATGGTCGGTATCGCCCTACCCCTGTTCGTGGTCACCATGGCCTCGCAGAACATCCCCGGTGTGGCGGTGATGCGCGCCTCCGGCTATGACGCACCGGTGTCGCCGGTGATCGGCTGGATCGGCGTGGTCAACACGCTGCTGGCACCCTTCGGCGCCTACGCACTGAACCTGGCAGCCATCACCGCGGCGATCTGCATGGGCCGTGATGCCCACGAGGATCCGGCACGGCGCTACACGGCGGCGATGGCGGCCGGCGCCTTCTATATCGTCATCGGCCTGTTCGGGGCCACCGTAGCGGCCCTGTTCGCTGCCTTCCCCAAGGAACTCGTGGCCTGCGTGGCCGGTATCGCCCTGTTCGGCACCATCGGCAACAGCCTGGCCAGTGCATTGGCAGTGGAGCGCGACCGCGAGGCCGCGCTGGTCACCTTCCTGGTGACCGCCTCGGGGATGACACTGGCCGGTATTGGTTCTGCGTTCTGGGGCCTGGTCGCCGGGACGCTCTGCCTGTGGGTGCTGCGGCCGCGGCAGGCCAGCTGAAGGGATCAGCCGGCCAACACGGCCCCGACGATGCCCAGGGTGACGGACACGGCGATGGCGATCACAGCACCAATCACGCTGGTATCGCCACGTGCTGCCAGCGTGCTGCGCACCGCAGCCTCGTTGTCCGTACTGAGCGACTGGGCGCGTGCGATCTCCCGCTGGCAATGCTGCAGGTACCAGCTGTTGGCGAAGACACCCACGGTAACGCTCAGGCCCAGGTTGATCACCAGCGACAGGGCATCCGGCACTTCGATGAAGGCCTCGATCGCGCTGGATGCCACCAGCACGCCGACCCAGATGGCGGCCATGCGGTACATCTTCCGGTACATCATCCAGATCACGCCAAACAGGAACCCCGGCCAGTGCCAGGTGCCCGCCGCGTTCGCGGTGCCCTGGTCCAGGCGCCAACGCTTGCGATAGATCGGGAAGTTGCCGCCGACAATGGCTGCATACAGACCCAACTGGCCGGTCAGTCCGGCGCCCAGTGGAATGACATCGGACGTTGCCGCTGCGGTCGGTGCGCGGTATGGGTCATGGCTGGACGCTGCGGCGACGGCGATCTCACTGGCAGGCGGTGCTGCCGGGCCATCGGCGACGCCGTCGGCAGCCGACGCTGGCGCTGCAGTCGACTGCAGCGACTGCAGCGGCTGCCAGCCAGCCATGCCCTCGCACCAGAGCAGGGTGTGGCCGGTGATGACGCCGTCCTGCTGCAACCTCTGCAGGCCAGCCAGGTCCACTGGCCCTTCACTCTTGCCGTTGCGGGCGTAGTACCACTGTGCTTCCTGCATTGAAAATCGTCCTGTGTGGGCGTTGCGCGGTTTACAGGGATGCGCTGGACAGCGTCTGCACCAGCGTGTGGCGACCGCCGGGAGCGATGGTGATCACATCGGGCCCGGCGTTGGCGGCTTCCAGGCAGACGTAGTCGCGCCAACCGTCGCCGACATCGGCCATCTTCGCGGCAGCGTCGGCGCCAGGGTTCCATGCCACCAGCGAGCGGCTGCCTTCGGTGCGGATGTCGATGCGGCGCTTGAGCACCGGGTCGCGCAGCACATAGTGCCCGCCGGCCTGGGTATAGATGCGGTCGCTGCGGCCCGGATCACGCGGATCACGCAGCGACCAGGGGCCCTGCTGGCGGCGAGACTGGGCGTAGTTCTCGAACTTGTCGAGGTAGTCGAGGCCATCGACGCCGTCGACGTCCACCTTGCTGGCGTCACCGACACGGAAGTAGTTGTGCAGCGCCTGGGTGATGGTGGCCGGGGCCTTGCCGGTGTTCTCAGTAACCAGCTGCTGGCGCAGTTCACGGCCGACACGGACGGTCATGGTCAGACGCAGGCCGAGATTGTCCAACGCAGGCGGGGCCAGGGTCAGTTCGATGCTGCCATCGTCGAGGCGGCGCGCCTGCTGCAGTTCCCAGGGCAAGGTGCGCACGAAGCCATGGGCCGGCACGTCGTCGCCCTGCCCCTGGCGGCCGAAGTACGGCCAGCACACCGGGCTGCCGCCACGGATGGGCGTAGGCAGTGCCGCGCGCTTGGGCGAGAGCCACATCACATCGGGTTGGCCCTTGGGCACGAACGAGAGCAGTTGACCGCCGAACACGCTGATCGCGGCGGTTGCCTGCGGGGTTTCCACCAGCCAGGCATCGAGTCCCTGGAACTGGCCACTGCTGACACCTTGGATCTGTTGCACGCTGGATCGACTCCGGATGGCCGGCGACTGCACGGCACTGTAGTTGGTGGGAAGGCTGAAGCGGGTGGGTGTGGCCGGAACCTTCGCCTGCGGTCCGCTCTGCAGCGCGCGCAGAATGCGCTGGCCAGCGCGACCATCGGCGTCGGCCCAACCGAGCCGGCGCTGCTCGACCTGGATGGCGCGACGACTGGCGGTACCGATCATGCCATCGGCGGCGCCGATGTCATGGCCGCGCGCCAGCAGCAGGGTCTGCAGCTGGCGGCGCTCGTCGCGGCCAAGACCGGGATCATCGGTGGGCCAGGCCGTCACCAGTCCATTACCCCCGCGCAGGCGATCGGCCAGGGTGGCGATGGCCAAGGCATAGCTCTCGGCCGCGTTGTAGCTGTAGATCGCGTCGTAGTTGCGGAACACCAGCAGCGCCGGGCCCTTGTTGCCGGCCGGCAGCAGCAGCGCGGCGCGTGCATCGGCGGGCAGGCCGGCCGGCGCCAGCGCGCTGCCGTCCAGGCCGGTCACGCCCAATGCGCGCCAGTCGGCCAGTGCCCGGCGCTGGGTGCGGCCGGCCTGGCCGGCGTTGAAGCCGGTGGGGACGCGGACTTCCATGCCCCAGGGTTCGCCGGTTCGCCAGCCGGCACGCTTCAGATAGTTGGCGGTGGAAGCCAATGCATCGGGAATGCTGCCGACCAGATCGCGGCGGCCATCGCCGTCACCATCAACGGCAATGCGTGCGTAGGTGCTGGGCATGAACTGGGTGTGGCCGAAGGCACCGGCCCAGGAACCGGTCAGGCCCTGTGCCTGCAGGTCACCCTTGTCGATGAGCTTGACCAGCGCCAGCAGTTCGCCGCGGAAGAAAGGTTGCCTTCGGCCGGCACAGGACAGCGTGGCCAGCGACTGCAGCAGCGGACGCTTGCCGAACACGCGCCCGTAGTCGCTCTCCACACCCCATACGGCGACGATGGTGACTGGATCGACGCCGTACTGCGCCGATACGCGCTGAAGCAGATCGCGGTGCTGCTGCAGCATGGCGCGACCGTCGTCCACGCGCTGGCGATCGACCAGCGCGGCCAGGTAGTCCCAGATCGGTGTGGTGAACTCCGGCTGCGCGTCGAGCAGCGGCAGCACGGTGGGATCCGGCTGCAGTCCGGCGGTGATGGCCGTGAAACGGTCAGCGGCAATGCCCTGGCTGGCGGCAGTCGTCTGCAGTCCCGCCATGCAGCGGGCGAACGCGGGATCAGCGGTTGCCGCGGCTGTCGGCGGGGCCGCCGCTGGCACGGCAAGCGCGGCGGCGAGGCCGAGCGTGGTCAGAATGGGCATGGCGTACTCCGTGTTGCCGGTGCTGGAGCCATGGTAACGCGGAGGAGCGGCAAGGTTGGCCGTTGCTGCCGGCCAGCGGCCGGCACTACCGGTGGCTATGGTGCGGGGCGCAGCAGACGCAGGCCGTACGCAGGATGGTCAGCGTTCCAGTGCGCCACCACCTCCAGCCCTGCCTGCTGCAGCAGATGGCCGAAGCTGGCGTCGGTGTACTTGTGGCTGTACTCCACGCGGATCGGTTCGCCCGCGCTGAAATGGAAGGTGCGGCCATCGAGATGGACGTCCTGCTCGCGCTGGCTGACCAGGTCGGTTTCGATGCGCAGGCGCGCAGTGCTGTAACGGGCCTGGTGACGGAAGCCGTCGAGATCGAAATCGCTGCCGACCTCGCGGTTGAGGCGCGCCAGCAGGTTCAGGGTGAAGGCGGCGGTGATGCCGTCGGCATCGTTGTAGGCGGCCTCGATCAGTGCCGGGTCCTTGTGCAGGTCGATACCGACCAGCGCCAGGCCGTCCTTGCCCATCGTCTGCCGCATCGCGCGCAGCAGCGCGATCGCGTCCTCATCAGCGAAGTTGCCCAGCGTGGAGCCCGGGAAGAACAGCAGCCGGCGCGCGGCAGGCCGGTCCGGCACGGGAACCTGCACCGGCCGGGTGAAGTCGGCACACACCGGCAGCATTTCCACGTCCGGCAGCGCCGGTGCCAGGTGGTCGATGCTGGACAACAGCGCCGTGCGCGAGATCTCGATGGGGGTATAGGCCACCGGATCCTGCAGAGCGGCCAGCAGGCGGGCGGTCTTGCGGCCGCTGCCACTACCCAGTTCCACCACATGTACGCGCGGCCCCACCGCCTGCGCGATCTGCGGCAGTACCCGATCCAGCAGGGCCAGCTCGGTGCGTGTGGGGTAGTACTCGCGGGTGTGGGTGATCTGCTCGAACAAGCGCGAGCCGCGCGCGTCGTAGAAATACTTGGAAGGCAACTGGCGTGAGGCGTGCGACAACCCCGCCACGGCGTCGGCAAGGATCTGCTGGCGGCCGGGGGTAAGGTCGGTCAGCGCCTGCAGCGCGTCCTGGACGGTGCTCATGAAAGATCCCTTGCCAGGCGCATGCCTGAGAACTGCCAACGCGCCGGTGGCATGAAGAAGTTGCGGTAGCTGGCCCGCACATGGCCGCGCGGGGTGGCACAGCTGCCACCGCGCAGCACCCATTGGCCGCACATGAATTTGCCGTTGTATTCGCCGAGGTTGCCGGCGAACGGACGGAAGCCGGGATAAGCACCATAGGCGCTGCTGGTCCATTCCCAGACATCGCCGAACAGCTGGCGGATGCCCCTGCCCTGCCCTGCATGCGGATGCAGCTGGTCGTCATCGGCGAAGTGGCCTTCGACCGGCTGCGTGGCGGCAGCCGCTTCCCATTCGAATTCGGTGGGCAGGCGGGCACCGGCCCAACGCGCGCAGGCATCGGCTTCGTAGTAGCTGAGATGACAGACCGGTGCGTGCGGATCGAGCTGGCGCCAGCCTCCCAGGGTGAACTCGCGCAGCAGGTCGTCATCCCAGTACAGCGGATGCTGCCACTGTTCGGCCTCACGCAGCGCCCACCCCTCGCTCAGCCACCAACGTGGATCGCGGTAGCCACCCGCGTCGATGAAGGCGCGGTATTCGGCGTTGCTGAGCGGACGTTCGGCGAGTGCATGCGCGGGCAGCAGCACGCGATGCACGGGTGACTCATTGTCATAAGCGAATGCTGCGTGCTGCGGCCAGGCGGATGCACCGATACTGACGATGCGTTCGCCCTGTTCGACCCAGCCCTGTGCGCTGTGGCCACTTACGGCAATGGGCAGGTCATCGCGATACGGCGGCTGCAGCGGATTGCACCAGAAGGCGTGCTTGATGTCGGTGAGCAGCAGCTCCTGGTGCTGCTGTTCGTGGTGCAGCCCCAGCTGCAGATGCTGCAGGGCGTCGCTGCCCAGGTCGCCGTCGCGCAGTTGTGCCAGCACCTGTTCATCCACGTGCCGGCGGTAAGCGTGGACCTGCTGCAGCGAGGGCCGCGACAGCAGACCGCGCTGTGGCCGTGCGTGGGCGGGGCCGAGACTCTTGTAATAACTGTTGAACAGATAGTCCCAGGCCGGATCCCAGGGTGTGTAGCCGGGCCGACTGGCGAGGACGAAGCGTTCGAAGAACCAGGTGGTATGGGCCAGGTGCCATTTGGCCGGGCTGGCATCGGCCATGCTCTGCAGCAGGGCGTCTTCGGGGCTGAGCGGTGCGGCCAGCTGCACGCTGCGCCCCCGCACATGGGTGAAGTGGCGGGCGAGGTCATGCTGCGGGGCAGCGACGGCGGCGGGTACGCTGTCCATGCAACCAGCTTCGGCCGCGGCCGGTGAGCGCGATGTCATGGCCCGGTGCCATGCTGTTCACATCGGCGCCCGCGGATTCAAGAAGGGCACCGTTCAAGAAAGGCACCGTTCAAGAAGGGCACCGTTGCGCCGCTAACGGCAGTGCTGCGGCCGCGTCGTGACCGCGCTGGAATTCCGTGTGGCCCATCATCCGCTCCGACAGCCTGTGCACTATCTGTTCGTGCTGCCCGCCGTGCTGGTCGCACTGGTGCTGTGGGTGAGCCTGGAAAGCGATGATGTCGGCCGCGCCGGGCAGCGCATCCTGCCGTGGTTGCTGGCCTGCCTGGGTGCAGGACTGGCGCTGATGTACAACCAGGTGCGCACGTTGTGCCTGTTGCTGTTGGTGGCGCTGGCCTTCGCGGTGCTGCACCAGGATCTGGGGCACTACCTGCGCGATGGGCGGGTAACGGCGCTGACCCCACTGCGCTTCCATGCGATCTCGACCTGGCTGCCGTTGTTGTTCGCCATCCATGCGTTGTGGCCCGAACGCGGGCGCCGCCGCCAGGACCTGCTGCTGAGGGCCACGATCAGCGGTGTTGCCGTGGCGGTTTTCATCCTGTTGGCCGCACAGCAGCCACAAGGCATGCACGACCTGCTGTCGAACCGGCACTTCCCCTGGATACCGAGCGACTGGAACGCGTTGGCGCAGCTGCCTGCCATGCTGTTCCTGCTGGCCACCGCTGCGCTGGGATGGCAGGCGTGGCGCCAGCCGCGGCCGCTGCATACGGCGATGCTGCTGGCCCTGCTGTGCCTGTGGTGGATGCTGCCGCGGATCTTCCTGCAGCCGGTGCTGCTGCCGGCGTTGAGCGTGGCGGCGCTGCTGCTGATGCTGGCCGCGACCCTGCAGGAGTCTTTCCACATGGCATTCGGCGACGAGCTGACCGGCCTGCCCGGCCGTCGTGCGTTCAACGAGACGCTCAAGCGTGCCACCGGCACCTACAGCATCGCGATGATCGACGTCGATCATTTCAAGAAGTTCAACGACATCCACGGCCACGACACCGGCGATGACGTGCTGAAACTGGTGGCCTCCCGGTTGTCGCGGGTGGGCGACGGCGGCCGCGCGTTCCGTTATGGCGGCGAAGAATTCGCCGTGGTTTTCCTCGACCGCCCGGCATCGGCCTGCGTGGACGCGGTGGAGGCGCTGCGGCAGGGCATCGAGCAGAGCCGGATGCAGCTGCGCGACCGCACTACCCGCAGCCGTGACGATACGCTCGGCCAACAGCAGCGCGGGCGCGGCGGTGGCGGTGCGGTGGTGCAGGTGACCGTCAGCATCGGCCTGGCCGACAGCCGGGTCGATCCGCGCCCTGCCGGGGTGGTCAAAGCGGCCGACCAGGCGCTGTATGCGGCCAAGGAGGAAGGCCGCAACCGCGTGTGCGCGCATGGCGGACAGCGGGTGCTGGCCGTGCGCGGCAGCCACGCTCAGACGGCGTCGAGGTAGTACCAGCGACCTTCGATCCGCAGGAAGCGGCTGTGCTCGGTCATTTTCACCGCGCTGCCGCCACCGACGCGGTAGCGAGCGGTGAAGCGGACCTCGGCACTGTCGATGCCGGTAACCTGGTGATCCTGCACGGTCAGGCCCAGCCACTGGGTGCGCTGGCCGGGGGCATCATCGAGCGACAGTTCTGCGGGGCGGGTGTCCGGATGCCAGGTGGCACGCAGGTAGTCCGGCAGATGGCGCACATAGGCGCTGTAACGCGAGCGCATCAGACGCTCGGCATCGGGCGCGGCGTCGCCGGCATGGAAGCGACCGCAGCAGGCGGCGTAGTCGGCGGCCAGGCCACAGGGACAGGGATCGGGGGCGGTTCGGCTCATGCGGGTATTGTCGCGTGGGCGGGGGCAATGTGACAGGCGTATGCTGTCGCGCCCTCACTTCGATCGATCGCCGTGCTGGAAATGATTCCTCCTGAGTTGTGGTGGCTGGTGGCGATCGCCTTCATTGCCGGCCTGGTTGATGCAGCCGTGGGTGGCGGCGGACTGGTGCAGTTGCCGGGCCTGTTCACGGTGCTGCCGCAGCAGACGCCGGCGATGCTGTTCGGCACCAACAAGTTCAGCTCGATGTTCGGCACCGGCGCGGCGGCGTGGCGTTATGCACGCAACGTGCGCTTCCCGTGGAAGCCGGTGTTGTTCGCCGCCGGTACGGCCTTCGTGTTCTCCTTCCTTGGCGCTACGGCGGTCAGCCTGTTGCCCAAGGACGCAGTGCGGCCACTGGTGCTGGTGCTGCTGGTGGCGATGCTTGCCTACACGTTGTGGAAGAAAGACTTCGGCGCACTGCACCGGCCCCGCGAGATCGGCCGCAACGAGTTGATGATCGCGCTGGCGATCGGTGCGGCAATCGGTTTCTACGATGGCTTCTTCGGGCCCGGCACCGGCAGCTTCCTGATCTTCCTGTTCGTGCGCTTCTTCGGACTGGACTTCCTGCGTGCGTCGGCAGCGTCGAAGGTGGTGAACCTGGCGACCAACGTGGCGGCGATCTCGTTCTTCGTGCCGACCGGCAACATCCTGTGGCTGTTCGCGCTGCCGATGGCGGCGGCCAACATCATCGGTTCGGTGGTGGGCACGCGGTTGGCGCTGAAGGGCGGCACGCCGTTCATCCGCAAGCTGTTCGTGGGCCTGGTGGTGGTGCTGATCGCGCGGATGGCATGGGATACGTTCCGTAGTTCGTGAATGAGCGTCATGACCTGGTAGGTGCCAGCCTTGGTTGGCACGCTGTTTCCGGTCGCGAAGAGCAGCCGAGCATGGCTCGGCTCTACAGGGGATTGCCGGCCAGCGGCCGGCACTACCACTATCGGGATTCATGACCCGGTAGGTGCCAACCTTGGTTGGCACGCTGTTTCCGGTCGCGAAGTGCAGCCGAGCATGGCTCGGCTCTACTGGGGATTGGCGGTCGAGGCGATCAGGCTTCGGCTTCTTCCGGTTCGTCGGCCTGCTGGCGGCTGCGCTCCGGCAGCTTCAGGCGCTTGCCTTCTTCGTCGTACTCGATGAGCAGGACGCCCGAATCGTGGCGACCGCTGATCTCGACGAAGCAGGCGCCACCGATGAACGGCTCCAGCGTCATCACCGATTTCAGCGGGGTGGCGACCACCATCTGGAAACCGAAGTTGTCGAAGATGTTCATCGCCAGCGCGGTGAACTCGTTGTCGGCCTTGTCGAAGGCTTCGTCGAGCACGACCGCGGCATAGCTGGGCAGCTGGCTGTCGGCACCGCCGAGCTGGTAGCGCAGCGCCGCCGCCAGGCAGGTGGTGGCCAGCTTCTGCCGCTGACCGCCGGACTTGCCGGCGCCACTGCGGTAGATCTCGACCTGCTGGCGCGTTTCCACATCCAGTTCCACGCCGATGAACTCCACGTGCAGGCGCACGTCGAGCACAATCTCGCGCCAACGCTTGTCTTCGCCTTCCTGCGAGCCCAGGCGGTTGACCAGCTGGCGCAGGACGGTGAACTGCGTTTCGGCGACGTCGCGCTGCTCGGTCTGCTGCTGCGACAACACCTCGCGCAGCTGCAGGTGGAACTCCTGCACTTCCGGCAGGCGCCGGTCGTTCAGCTCGATGGTCAGCAGGGTGCCGCGGTTGAAGGGCACCTGCTCGAGGCTGGCGTTGACTTCATCCAGGCGCTGGCCGATCGACTTGCGGGCCTCGGCACTGTGCCGCTGCAGCGCCAGCAGGTTGTTCTTGCTCTGGTTCTGCAGCAGGTCGAAGAAGCGTTCTTCGTGCTGCGGCAGGCCATCGCGTTCAAGACGTTCGAGGCGGGCGAGGAAATCCTCGGCCGAGGCCACCGACACGGTGAAGTCGCCCGATTCTTCCGGCCACTGCTGGATGAAGCGACGGAAGCAGCCCAGCAGCAGGTTCTCGACGCGGTTGACGTCCTGCTGCGAAGACGACAGCTGTTCGTTCAGCGCGTTGCTAACCTGGCGCATGTGCGCTTCCAGCGTTTCCAGGCTGAGCGGGCCCTGCTCCTGCAGGCGCTCGGCCAGGCCGGCTTCCTGGTCTTCGGCCAGTGCCGGCAATACCAGTGCACGGCTCTGCTGGCGGGCCCGGTCCAGGCGGTCGCGTTCGCGCACCAGCTGGCCGCGCTCGACGCGGGTGTCTTCGTAAGTGCGGCGGGCCTGCTCGATATCGGCGCGGGTGGCGTCGATCTGCTGGGCGATCCTGGCCAGGTCGGCATTGCCTTCGCGCAGCGCATGCAGGCTGGCCTCGATGTCGGCCAGGCGCTGCTGCGGCGCGGCGACGTCGATTTCATTCCAGCTGATACCAACCAGCTGGTGGCAGGCCAGGCGACGTTCGTTGTCGCGGTCACGCTGGCTGCGCAGGCGCGCGATGTCGGTATCGCAACTGGCGATACGGGCGGCCAGCTCCTGGGCTTCCTTCTCGAAGACGGCGAGCTTGTCGCGGTTGCTGAAACCCAGCAGCCAGCGGCGGCGATCATTCACCGCACTGCGATCGTCCTTCTCGAAGCGGTCGCCCGGATGCTTGACCTGGCCTTCGCGGGTGATGCCGCGGTCGACGTTGCGCAGCTGCTTGGCATCCACGCATTCGTAGTCGAAGCGCTTGCCCAGCTCGCGGCGCAGCCAGCTTTCGAACACGTGGTCGCGCAGTTCCAGCTTGTGCAGCAGCGACTTCGCGGACGGTTCGCGGGCGAACGCATCATCATTGCGACGCACGCGGTAGTAAGTGAAACGCATGCCCAGGTGGGTGCGGTTCACCCATTCGGCGACGTCGTTGTAGTGCTTGTCGTCGACCAGCAGCGATTGCGCGAAGCCACCGAGCACACGCTCGATCGCGCCCTGCCAGCTCTGCTCTTCCGAGCGGACCTGGATCAGTTCGCCGACGAACGGCAAGGCCGCTTCGGAGATACCGGTTTCTTCGGCCAGGCGCGCGCGCAGCTTCTGCATCGGCGCAGGAATGCTGGAGGGCGTGCGCTGCATCGCCTCCAGTTCGCCACGCACGTCGGAGAAGCGCCGCTCGTCGTCGCGCTTGCCGCCCAGCCGTTCGCTGATGGCGTCGTCCAGAGCGCTCGAAGCGCGCTGGCGGTCTTCCAGTTCGGACTGCGCCTGCTCGACCAGCTCGGCGAAGCCATGCGCGTCGTCGGGCAACGCGGCCTGCAGTTTCTGTGCGGCGTCGTGTGCCTGCGCCTGCTTGGCCAAGCGGCGGTCGCGTTCGGCTTCGGCGCGACCCTGCTCGCGTTCCAGTTCCTCGATGCGCTCACCGCCCTGCTGGCGGCGCTGCAGTTCCAGCTCGGCCAGGCGTTCGGTGTGGTTGTCCAGCGCCGCACGGCGCTGCGATTCTTCACCCAGCAGGCCACGATCGCGCGTGTCCATCTCGCGCAGGCGCGCTTCGATCAACAACTGGCGGCGGCTTTCGCGGAAGCTGTCGATACCGAGCTTGAGCGCTTCGTCGTCGCCACGCCGGCGGCTCATCGCCTGCAGGTCGCCGTAATGTTCGCGCGCCGGCTGCAGGGTTTCGACCTGACGCCGCGCCGTGACCACGGCCTGGTGCGCGCCATCGAGTTCGGCGAAATCGCTGACCAGTCGTTCGGCAGCGTCGAAGGTCTTCGGCGTGTCGAGCATGAAGTCGCGCAGGAAGACGTTCAGGTCTCCGAGGTTCTTCGCGGACTGCGTCTTGTGCAGCAGCCGCAGCGCCATCTCGTTGTCGATACCGAGCAGGTGGCGGAAACGTTCGGCATAGCCGGAGAACGTATCGAAGTGATGGACGTCGGCCAGCTTCTGCTTGAGCTTGCGCAGATCCAGGTCGAAACCGCCGAGGTCCTTGGCGATGTCGAACGGGCGCTCGGCGATCATGTAGTGCTTGCGCACGTCACCGGCGGAGGTGCTGCTGCCGGCGATCCACAGCAGGCGCACCAGGCTGACCACGCGGCCATCACCAGCGCGGTACTCCAGCACCAGCGCGGTCCAGGTTGCGCCCTTGCGTAGGTACTGGGTGGCGATTTCACCGGTGCCACTGTCCTGCTGATCGGCCCATGCGCCGCGCACGTAGGAGACAAGGTTGCGGTCGCGGCCGCTGCGTTCGGCTTCACGCGCAGCGGCGTTGAAGTCGACGATGGCCGGCGGCGTCAGCAGTGCGGACATGGCATCGAGCAGGGTCGACTTGCCCGAGCCGGAGCGGCCGACGAACAGGAAGCCGCGCTCGGCGATCGGCACTTCGGTCAGGCCGTTGAAGGTGCCCCAGTTGTGCACCTGCAGGCGGCGCATGCGGAACTGCTGCAGGCGCGGGTCGGGCAGGCCGTCATTGAACAGGGCGGGAGTGTGCTTGGAAATGGCCATGCGGTGCTCGGGTCTCTCAGGCTTCAGCGGCCGGGGTTTCGCGCAGCTGGCGGTAGACCGCCGAAAGCTGGGATACGTCTTCGGCGGAGAACAGCAGCTTCAACGCCGGCGAGACTTCGTGGCGGTCTTCCTGGCCGCCGAGACGGGTCAGGATGTGGTTGTCCTTCATCTTCTGCACCGCCGAGGCGACGCGCCGATTGAAGCCGGCGCGGTCGGTGGACAGGTTCTTCTCGTAGATGGCCAGCGCTTCGGCCATTTCGGCGTCGGCGACCACGGCGCGGTTGCCGCGTGCATCGGCTTCGCCCAGCTGCTGGCGCAGGTACAGCAACAGCACCGAATCGATGAAGGTCAACGGCGACGTGCGCAGCAGTACCGGTGCATCGACGTCCTCGGTATCGGCCTGGCGGGTGAACGCCACGCCACTGTCACGGTCGAGCACCAGTTCCAGGAACAGGTCCGACAGCGCCGAACGGATGCCGGCTTCGCTGCGGATCAGTGCCGGCCACAGTTTGGCGTGGCGCAGCTGGTCGATGCTGGGGCCGATCAGCAGCTGGCACAGCGCGCGGCGCGCATCCAGCGGCAGGCGGCCGGTATCGCCCATGTAGTAGACGTCGTTGCCACGCTTGGGCTGTGCCACGGTCGTCACCGGCTCGGCCTCGTAAGCGTCTTCGGCCAGGTCGGCATGCGGTGCGTCGATGGGGTCTTCATGCCAGCTCATGGCGTCTCTCCTGGGTAAACCAAACCAGCGGGATGCGGGCGCGACGGATCTGGCCGTCGCCACCACGCCATTCGGCAAGCTCCTGTTCGCCGACGATCACGCTGCCAAAGCGCGTGCCCAGCGAGAGGTAGCCGATGACACTGCCCAGCCCCTGCGGCGCTTCGCGCTGCGACAGGGCCTGGGCGATGCTGAGTTTCGGCTGCCTGTCGAGCAGGTCGTGCAGGTCGCGGCGCAGGGTGCGGAAATCGATTTCCGAGGACGCCACCAGGTCGCCCACGCTTTCCAGGCTGATGCTGGCCGCATCGTTGTATTCGACGTTGCCATCGACCTGGGCGCTGCGCGGGTCGTGCAGCTTCCACTGCGACCACGAGCGCAGGCGGCTGGTGGTCAGCTGCAGGTCGCGGCCGATGGCGCGCTGCGCCGGGAAGTCATCGCGCAATGCCAGCGCTTCGGACTGCGCCTGCTTCAACAGCTGGTTGAGGCGGCGCTGTTCCAGGTAACCACGGCTCTGCACGAAACCGCGCAGGCTGCGCGCGAAGTTCTGCAGCACGTCATGCACCTGGCCACCGCGCTCGAGCATGGTGCTGGTGAAGCCGCGCAGGAAATTGCGCTCGTTGCGATCCAGCCGACGGGCGAAGCCGCGGGCCAGCAGCGTCTCCAGCGCAGCATCGAGCTGGGCACTCTGTTCGGCGTCATTGAGCAGACGCCAGAAGGCCTGGAAACTACGGCCCGCGTCGCTCTCACCGATCACGTCCACGCCTTCAAAGAGTTTGGACAGCACGTCGCCGCGCTCGCCCTCGTCATCGATGATGCGTTCGCGGAAATCACGGTTGAGCTGTTCGAAGTCGTCGCGCACGCGGCGGAAGTCTTCGGTCAGTTCGTCGGCCAGGCCGATGATCTGCCGCGTACGTTCCAGCGCGCGCTTGCCGTCCAGCGCGGTCACACGGCCGGCGCCGACACGGGCGATCTCGGCATCGATGCGGTCACGCTCGTCGCGCAGTGCGGACAGGCGTGCGTCCGGATCGGCCTCGGTCTGCGCGGCCAGCTGCGACAGCTGTTCGATCACCAGTGCCAGACGGCTCTCGGTGGCGGCCACGCGGGCCTGCTCCATGCTGTCGGCGAAGCGGATCGCCTGCAGCGCCTGGGTCGAGAGCTCGTACTGCTCCTGGTCGGCGCCTTCGGGCAGCCGGCGTTCCAGCCAGCCCTGCGCCAACCAATGGGCAACGTAGGCCTGCGCGGTCCGCGGCAGCTCGCGCGACAGCTCGTCACCGTTGAGCTGGTCCAGCGCGCGCTGCAGGCGCTCGTTGAGGACCGATGCAGGCAACGTGCGATCGCCGTCCATCAGCAGGCCCTGCAGCAGGCCGATGATTTCCGGTGCGTGGTCGGCGGCGAGCAGCTTCCATTGCGGCTGTTCGCGCAGGTGGCGGTAACGGGTGATGCGTTCGCGGTGCTTCATGCAGCGAGATCGGTCCGAAGGGCGCGGCGGCCAGCGCGCGCGCGCAGGCGCGGCGCAGGCACGGCGAAAGCGGCGGCCACGCGGGGCCGCCACCGGGAGGCGACGGCGCTCAGCGCTTGCCGCCCACTTCGATGAAGCGCAGGAACTCGGCGCGGGTGCGGGCGTCTTCGCGGAAGCTGCCCAGCATCTTCGAGGTGACCATGCTGACGCCACGCTTGTGGATGCCGCGGGTGGTCATGCACTCATGGGCGCCTTCGACGACGACGCCGACACCGACCGGCTGCAGCACATCCTGGATGCACTGGGCGATCTGCGCGGTCATCTTTTCCTGCACCTGGAAGCGGCGGGCGTAGGCTTCGACCACACGGGCCAGCTTGCTGATGCCCACCACCTTGCCGGCCGGCAGGTAGCCGACGTGCACGCGGCCGATGATCGGCGCCATGTGGTGCTCGCAGTGGCTTTCGTATTCGATGTCGCGCAGGACGATCAGTTCGTCGTAGCCGGCCACTTCCTCGAAGGTGCGCTCCATGTAGGCGCGCGGGTCGTCGCGGTAGCCGCTGAACCAGTCGCCATAGGCTTCAGCCACGCGGCGCGGGGTATCCAGCAGGCCTTCGCGGGTGGGGTCCTCACCGGCCCAGCGCAGCAGGGTGCGCACGGCATCCTCGGCCTGGACCTGGGTCACATCGCCCTGCGGGGCGGCCTTTTCGTTGTTCTTGCTCATTGCATACAGCGCCCGAACGGGGGGCGAGCATCGTACCCGACCGGGGGGTGGGTCGTCCTCTGGGGACGGTTCATCGGGGGTCTATTGCAGCGCCTCGTTGCTGCTGAGCGAGAGGCGGAAGGGCAGGCAGGGCAGGACACGCCGTGAACCCATCCATGGGGGCTCGGCCACGGCATCCATGCCGTGGACGGTCCTGCCCTGCCTGCCCCTCCGCCTCTCCGACGGTTTCCTGCGGGCGCGGCCGGACCGCCCGAAAGCGGGGGTCAAAAGCTGGGTTCATGGCTGCGGAGACTGCGCGGGTTGCAGCTTTGGTGGGTGCGGACCTTGGTCCGCACTGCTTCTGCCTTTAGAGCCAACCCTCCGCGCTCGCGGGGTGATGGGTGGGCGGCGGAGGGCCGGGCGGGGCAGGGCCGTGAGGCGCATGGATGCGCCGATCGAGCTTACAGGGACGTACTTGCGGCGTGCCCTGCCCCGCCCGGCCCTCCGCCGCCCGAGCCGACACCCAGCAGGCGCAACGCTTTCCTCACTACACCCCACCCATTCAGCAAAACCTGTTGATAGGAATGAAATTAGTAGTATCCTATCTATTACTTATGGACCGACCCCTCGACGAGCGCACCGTGCTGCAGATGCAGCTCAGCTCCGGCCTGCTGTACGCAGGGCGGCAGTGGCAGCGCCTGGCCGACAGCCGGTTGGGCAGCTACGGCATCTCCACCGCCTGCACCATGCCGCTGTTGATGATCGGCCGCTCCGGCGGTGGCATCCGCCAGGTCGCGCTGGCCCAGCAGCTGGGCATGGAAGGCCCGTCGCTGGTGCGCCTGCTGGACAAGCTCTGCGCCAGTGGACTGGTCCGCCGCGAATGCGATGCCAGCGACCGCCGCGCCAACCTGCTGTGGCTGACCGAGGAAGGCCAGGCGTTGGTTCGCGAACTGGAAGATCAGTTGATCGGCCTGCGCCAGGACGTGTTCGGCGAGCTTTCCACGGATGAACTGCACGCCGTATTGAAGGCGTGGCGCCTGCTCGCCGAGGCTGCCGACCGCATCACGTAAGCCCGCTGTCCGTGAAAACCGCCGCTGCCGTGCATGCGCCAGCGGCTTTTGCCCGTTGCCGTTGTTCTGTTCCGCCTCCCCTTCCCCATACCGCCCCTGCCCCTACCGATGCCCGGTGAATTCAGTCTCCACGGAGTGTTCGTCCCGACCCTGCTCGGGTTGATGGTGTTGGCCTATCTGGTCAACAGCGGCCTGCACGCGCTGCTGCAGCGTGCCGGCGCCTATCGCCACGTATGGCACCCGGCGCTGTTCAACCTGGCCTTGTACGGGATCGTGCTGGGCCTGCTGTTCCACCTCCTGCGTTGGATGCAATCGTGAACAAGATCGTGAAGAAGACCCTGCCGGTGCTGCTCACCTGCGCAGCCGTGATCGTCGCCCTGCTGGTGCTGCGCCAGCTGTGGGTCTACTACATGGATGAGCCGTGGACGCGCGATGCGCACGTCGGCGCCGATGTGGTGCAGGTGGCGCCGGATGTGTCCGGCCTGGTCGAAACGGTGCAGGTGGCCGACAACCAGGCGGTGAAGAAGGGCGACCTGCTGTTCGTGATCGATCGGGCGCGCTACCGCATCGCGCTGGAACAGAGCCGCGCCAGCCTGGCCGAACGGCAGGCATCGGTCGCGCAGCTGCGCCGCGAGATCGGCCGCGACCGCAGCCTGCAGGATCTGGTCGCCGCCGAGGATGCCGAAGTGCGCCGGGCCAAGCTGCAGGCTGCGCAGGCCGCACTGGCCACTGCGCAGGCCGCGGTTGACCTGGCCGAACTCAACCTGGCCCGCACCGAAGTGCGCGCGCCGGCTGATGGCCGGGTCAACGACCGCACCATGCGCGTGGGCGATTACGTGGTGGCCGGCAAGCCGGTGCTGGCGCTGCTGGATACCGGTTCGTTCCGCATTGATGGCTACTTCGAGGAAACCCGCCTGCGCGGCGTGGCCCCGGGGCAGCGTGTGGACATCCGCCTGATGGGCGAGGACACCCCCCTGCACGGCCATGTCGAAAGCATCGCCGCCGGCATCGAAGATCGCTACCGCAGCAACGGCAGCACCCTGCTGCCGAACGTGACCCCGGCCTTCGACTGGGTGCGGCTGGCGCAGCGCATTCCGGTGCGCATCGCCATCGACGAGGTGCCTGCCGGCGTGGAACTGATCGCCGGGCGCACCGCCACGGTGACCGTGGACACCGGCCGCCACGTGCAGAACAAGAAGGCCGGCGCTGCGCCGACACAGGCGGGCCTGTGAACGCCGCCCTGCCCCGCCTTGGCCTGATCGTCGCCCTGGCCAGCCTGGCCGCGTGCAGGACCGTCGGCCCGGATTACGCGCTGCCCGAGGGCTCGGCGTTCAAGCGGCCGCAGGCCAATGCGGCCTTCATCGACACGCAGAACCCGCAGGTGGCCGCCAACCAGGCGCTGCCGGCACGCTGGTGGTCGCTGTACAACGACCCGGTGCTGGATGGGCTGATTACCCAGGCGCTGCGCGACAACGTCGAACTGAAGGCCGCCGATGCGCACCTGCGCCGCGCCGCTGCCGTGTACGAGCAGGCGATGGATGCCGGTGGCTTCGAGTACGAGGCCGAGGCCGGGGTCAGCCGCGCACAGTTGTCGGCCGAATCGTTCCTGCAGGAACACGAACTGCCAGTGATCAACCTGGCCGACGGCAAGTTCGCGGTCAGCTACCAGTTCGACCTGTTCGGCAAGCTCAAGCGCGGTGCCGAAGCGGCGCGCGCCGACGAACAGTCGGTGGCCGCCGCACGTGACCTGGCCCAGGTGAGTGTGGTGGCCGAGGTGGCCGACAGCTACCTGGAGATCTGCCACGCCAACCATGAGCTGCATGTGGCCGAGCACTCGCTGCAGCTGCAGCAGCGCAGCCGCTCGGTCACCCAGCGGTTGATCAGCGCAGGCCGCGGCACGCCGCCGGAGCTGGCCCGCGCCAATGCCCAGGTCGCGCTGCTGGAAGCGGCATTGCCTCCGCTGCAGGCGCAGCGTTCGGCGGCCGCCTATTCGCTGGCCGCCCTGCTCGGGCAGACCCCCGGCCAGCTGCCGGCCGGGGTGATCGACTGCGCCGATGCGCCGACCCTGGCGCAGCCATTGCCGGTCGGTGATGGCCGTGCGCTGCTGCAGCGCCGCCCGGACGTGCGCCAGGCCGAACGCAAGCTGGCCTCGGCCACGGCACGGATTGGTGTGGCCACCGCCGAGCTGTATCCGGACATCCGCCTGGGTGCCTCGGTGGGCGCTGCGGGCCTGCTGGAGGACTTCGGCACGCCGATGACCCAGCAGTGGTCGATCGGCCCGCTGATTTCGTGGACGCTGCCGTCCTCGGGTACCCACGCCCGCATCCACGCCGCCGAAGCCGGTGCCGATGCGGCGCTGGCCGAGTTCGACCACACGGTGCTGCAGGCGCTGCGCGAAACCCAGACCGCGCTGGATCGTTATGCGCAGGACCTACGCCGGCTGCAGGCGCTGCGCATTGCGCAGGAGCAGGCTGCGCTGGCCGCCGAGCAGAACCGCAGGCTGTACCAGGGCGGCCGCACGCCGTACCTGTCCAGCCTGGATGCCGACCGCAGCCTGGCCACCAGCGATGCCACCCTGGCCGCGGCCGAAGCGCAGGTCTCGCGTGACCAGATCCATCTGTTCCTGGTGCTGGGTGGTGGCTGGCAGGCAACCGTCGCCGCAGCCGGCACCCCGACCGCAGCGAAGTAAGCCATGAACGCGCTGACCGACCGCCAGGCCTGGCTGTTTTCGATCAAGACCTACCTGGCAGCGATCGTCGCGCTGTACATCGCCATGGCCGGCAACCTGTCGCGCCCGTACTGGGCGATGGGCACGGTGTACATCGTCAGCCAGCCGCTGCTGGGCCCGACCCGGGCCAAGGGCGTGTACCGCATCCTCGGCACCCTGGCCGCCGGCCTGGCCACCCTGCTGATGCTGCCCGCGCTGGTGGAAACACCCCTGGTGCTGAGTGCGGCGATGTCGATCTGGCTGGCCGGCTGCCTGTTCATGGCCCTGCTCAACCGTGGGCCGCGCGGCTACGCGTTCCTGCTGGCCGGCTACACCACCGCCTTCATCGGCTTCCCGGCGGTGACCTCGCCGGAAACCATCTTCGACACGGTGGTGGCACGCAGCGAGGAGATCATCCTCGGCACGGTGGTGGCGGTGCTGTTTGCTTCGCTGCTGTTCCCGGCCTCGGTGCGGCCGATGCTGGGCGCGCGCATCGGCAACTGGATGGAGGACGCGGCGCAGTGGTGCCGGCAGATCCTCGAGCGCGGCCGTGCGCATGCGCCGCGCAACCGGTTGGCCGCCGACCTGGTGCAGTTCGAAGCGCTGATCGAGTTCCTGCGCCGCGATGATCCACGCCATGCCGGGTCGGCGGTGTCGATGGAGCGCCTGCGCGAGCGCATGCTGCTGCTGTTGCCGGTGCTGTCCTCGATCGCAGACCGCCTGAGCGCGCTGCGCAGCGATGGAGAGACACTGCCCGAGGGCCTGCCGACGCTGGTCGATGACATCCACGACTGGATCGACACGCCGTCCAGTGCCAGCGACTACGCGCGCCTGCGCGCACGCATCAGTGCGCTGAAGCCACAGGTGGACCGCGACCTGCAGCACCTGCAGCTGGCCAGCCTGCTGCTGCGCCTGGAAGAGCTGGTGGACCTGTGGCAGGACTGCCGCACCCTGCAGCACGCGATCGACCAGGGCACCGCGCCACTGGACCGTGCGCACTACCGCATCCGCACCGAACGCACCGCCACCGACAAGCACGTCGACTACGGCATGGCGCTGTTCTCCGCGCTCAGTGCCGGCGTGGCGCTGATGAGCTACTGCGTGCTGTGGATCGGCCTGGGCTGGGAGGGCGGTGGCAACGGCGCGATGATGGCCGCGGTGACCGCCGCGTTCTTTGCTGCACAGGATGACCCGGCGCCGAGCATGGTCTCTTTCCTGGTGTGGGCGATGGTGGCGTCACTGGTGGCCGGTGTGTACCTGTTTGGTGTGTTCCCCGCCGTGCACGACTTCGGGCTGCTGGCGCTGGTGCTGGCGGTGGTGTTCCTGCCGTTGGGCCTGCTGCTGCACCACCCGAAGAGCGCGCTGTTCGCGCTGCCGCTGACGGTCAACCTGGCGGCACTGCTGAGCCTGCAGAACACCTACAGTGCCAACGTCCAGACCTTCGCCAACTCGTCGATCGCGATGTTCATCGGCATTGGTTTTGCCGTGGTGATGACGCGGTTGTTCCGCTCGGTGGGTGCCGAATGGACCGCGCGCCGGCTGGTACGGCAGGGCTGGACCACCCTGGCCGAAGCCGCCGAAGGCCGCGGCCAGCAGGATCGCCAGCGCTTCGCCGCACGCATGCTGGATCTGCTCGGCCTGCTGGCACCGCGCCTGGCAGCGACCCCGGAAGGCAGCGACATCGCCTCGGTGGACATGCTCAACGAAGCCCGCATCGGCCTGAACATCCTGCAGCTGCGCCGCGCACGACTGGAACTGCCCGAGCGCAGCCGCGAGGCCGTCGAGCACATCCTGGAGGAAGTGGCCGCGCACTACCGTCGGCAGATCGCCGCGCGCAAACCGATCGCCGCTGCCGAGGCGCTGCGCGAGCGGCTGGACACGTCCTTGGGGCGGGTCGGCAGCGTGGCGGCGTGCAAGGCCCGCGATGAGGCGCTGATGGGCCTGGTCGGCCTGCGGTTTGCACTGTTCCCGGAAGCGAAGGCGCTGGCGCTGGGGTTGGCGGACGCCGCAGCGCCGTCCGTCTGATGCGATCCGCCGGGCATGGCCCGGCGCTACCCTGTCCGCCTGATACGAATCGCCGGGCATGCCCCGGCGCACCCCTTATCCTCCGGTAGCGCCGGGCCATGCCCGGCGGCTTTTCACCCAGACAACAGGACGCTCCAATGAGTTACGACATGATGGTGTTCGAGGCCAGCGTGGCCCCGCGTGACGCGGCGGCCTTCATCGCCTGGTTCGAGAAGCAGGCGCAGTGGGGCGAGCGCCACGAGTATGACGACCCGGCGGTCAGCAGCCCGGCGTTGCAGGCGTGGTTTGCGGAGATGGCACAGGAATTTCCGCCGATGAACGGCCCGTTGAGCAACGACGATGATGATCGCGCCGAAGTGACCGAGTACAGCATCGGCCGCGACGTGATCTATGGCGCGTTCGCGTATTCGGTGGCCGAGCGCGCGCATGGGCTGGTGCAGGACCTGGCCGAGAAGCACGGCGTGGGGTTCTTCGATGTGAGTGCTGATGAAGCGGCGATCGTGTATCCGGATGGGCTGGTGTTGATGCCGGAGTAGGTTTGGCGGCAGGTCTGCGCCCTGCACCTGCCGAATCAACGTCAACGTCAACGTCAACGTCAAATGCTGGGCTACTGGGGGATGGCGGGGTGGGTCCGGTTGCGGGGGACGCCGTGAACCCATCCCTGGGGGCTTGGCCGCGGCATCCATGCCGCGGACACCCCCGCAACCGAACCCACCCCGCCTTCGACAGGTTCCCGCGATCTGTCGGAATTGCATGGCCTGCTTCTGGTGGATGTCGACCTTGGTCGACACGGTAGATCCACGCCATGCGTGGATGAACGCCAAAATGATCGAAGCGCGCTTTTGTAGAGTCGAGCCATGCTCGACTGACGCGAAAGGATCATGGAGGCAGTGTTCCCGCTCACCAGCGGAAGCGCTATTTGTCCCGTGTTACCTCTGCGAAGAAGATGTTGACTGCCTCGTCCATCTCGTCGGACATGATCTCGGTGTGCAGTCTGGCCATCGGGGTGTGGCCGTGCGCGATAGCGATGGCTGCAAAGAATGCTGAAGTTTTCCATGCTTCCTGCGGCGTCGCGACTAGCATTGCAGCATGTTTCCCCATGCGCTGAATGGCCTGCGAATACTCCGGCTCCAATCCAGCAGGAAGCTCCATGCCTTGGTGGCATCGCAGCGTTTCGATGGATTGTGCGAGGGAAATGAACTGCCAATCGTTTGAGTCAGCGTCCATTGGCAATGCGTTGACGATATGCGGCACAGCCGCAAACGAAGCGCTGTAGACGTCCCCTTGATGGCACAGGCTGCTCCACAGCTCGTGCCAGGTGTCCTCGATCGGATCGTCTTCGGATCTTTCGTTTTTCGGGATACTGAGATTGGCCAGCAGCTCCGGAATGTCATCCGCAGCACCATATGCGTGCTGCAGTTCGGCCCAGCGGGGATCATCCAAGGCGATTAGGGCCATGTGCCGGTTCCTGTGTCGTTGGTAGCAACGCAGGATAGGTAGCGCCGACGGCGTCATCAAAGGGCATATGCGACAGAAGCGCCTCCGAGATCTGGATGGGGTCAGAGCCCTTTCCCGTTGGGAAAGGGATCCGACCCATGATCAGAACAATTGGCCCTGCACCGTGGGTTGTTCGATGCGCGTTGGTTCGTCGGGCACTTCTTCCGCGCCCAGCCTCCACGCCAATCCACCGAGACGACTGGCATGCCGCTTCAACGCGGCCTCCAGCACGTCGGCGCTGCCGGCTACCTGCAGGCGCTGGCGGGCGCGGGTCAGGCCGGTGTAGACCAGCTCGCGCGACAGTACGCGGCTGTCCTGCCGTGGCAGCTGCAGCCACACTTCATCGAACTCCGAGCCCTGCGCCTTGTGCACGGTCATCGCGAAGGCGCTCTCGTGTGCAGGCAATGCTGCCGGGTGGAAGGCGCGCGGCTGGTCGGCGGTCTCGCCGGGGAACCAGGCCGCCATCGCGCCGCTGCCATCGCGCAGGCAGATGCCGATATCGCCGTTAAACAGGCGATGGCGGTAGCTGTTCTCGGTGATCAGCAGCAGCCGGCCCTGGAAGTAGCCCGGGGTGTTGCCGGCCAGCAGCTGTTCGATGCGGCTGTTGAGGCCGCGCGCGCCCTGCGGGCCTTCGCGCAGTGCGGTCAGCACGCGCAGGCGACCGGCCTGCTGCAGCGCCTTCGCCGGATCCACCGCGTCGGCCAGCGCGCGCCAATGGTCGAGCAGATGCTCGCGCTGGCTGCGCAACGGATCGGCTTCGCCTTCATGGAAGCGGACGCCGGCCAGTTCACCGCTGCGCAGCAGGCGCAGGGCGGTGCCACTGTCGCCGCCGCGCACGGCCTGCGCCAGCGGTGCCAGGTCCAGCGCATCACTCTGCCGGTAGCCCCGTTGCAACTGCACGCGGCGACCAGCAAATGCACGCGGTGCTGCCTGCGGCTGCAGCGTGGCCGGTGCCAGCAGGCCATGCAGCGCCTGCGCGTCGTCGGCGCGGGTGCCGATGCCATCGCCGCTGGCGCGCAGGATGGCGCTGAGCACATCGCCGGCTTCCACCGATGGCAGCTGGTCGGGATCGCCGAGCAGGATCAGGCGGGTGCCGCTGGCGATCGCGTCGACCAGTTTGGCCATCAACGGCAGGTCGATCATCGAGGCTTCGTCGACCACCACCACGTCCACCGGCAACGGGTTGTCGGCGTGATGGAGGAAGCGCGGTGAATCGGGAATCACCCCGAGCAGGCGATGCAGGGTGGTGCCGGTGCTGGGCAGCGCAGTGCACAGTGCCGGGTCCAGCCCCTGCTCCTGCAGCCGCTGCACGGCCAGGCGCAGGCTTTCGGCCATGCGCTCAGCGGCGCGGCCGGTAGGTGCAGCCAGCGCTACCTTCGGTACGGGCAAGCCCTGGTGCACCGCCTGTGCGGCCAACAGCAGCAGCAGGCGGGCGATGGTGGTGGTCTTGCCGGTACCGGGGCCGCCGGTGACCAGAGCCAGCGGGTGGCGCAGGGTCACGCCGGCGGCGCGTGCCTGCTGGTCTTTGCTGGTGGCGGCCTGCGGGAACAGGCGCGCGAACAACGGCGCCACGGCAGCCATGTCCGGTGCAGGCAGCGGATGGCGGCCGATGCGCTGCAGGCCAACCGCCAGCTGCCGCTCGTACTCGCGGTAACGGCGCAGGTACAGCAGGCCGTTTTCCAACACCAGCGGTGCTTCCTCTGCGGCGGCGCTGGCGTCCTGCGGCGTCGCCACCCAGGGCGAGGCCCGCAACTGCGCCAGCCACTGCGCAGGCTCGGGCCATGCCGGGACGCCATCGATCAGGCGCTGTGGCTGGCGTGGATCGAATCCAGCGTGCCCCTGCGCCACGGCCAGCGAGGCCAGTGCGGCCGCCAGCGCCACGTTCTCCGGGGTGTCCTCGCGCAGGCGCTTGAGGCTGGTGGCCAGGGCGTGGTCCAGGGTGCGCAGCTGGCCACTGCGATGCAGGTCGCGCAGCAGGCTCATGCGGTTTCTCCGCGCGCGCGCGCCGCCATGTCTGCCTGGGCCGCTTCGCCGCCGGCAAACAAGGCATCCAGCGCATCCACCAGTTCCGGTGCGAAGCGCTGCACGTGCACGCCGTTGCCGGCAACGTCCAGACCCCGGCAGAACAGGTAACGGATACCGCCCATGTCGCGTGCGTAGTCGTAGGCCGCGCCCAGGCGGAAACGCAGCCAGCGATGCAGGGCGACGGTGTAGATCAGCGCCTGCAGGTCGTACTCGCTGTGGCGCATGGCGATCTGCAGCAGGTCCGGGCTGTAGCCCGGCAGCCGGTTGGATTTGTAGTCCAGCACATACCAGCGGCCGTCACGCACGTAGGTCAGATCGATCTTGCCGGTCATCAGGCCTTCCAGCCTTCTGCGCAGGCCAAAGCCACGCCGCGCGCTGGAGATGCCGTGGTCGTGCAGCAGCTGCAGCAGCACCGGTACTGCGGTCGGTTCGATGGCGAAGTGGAATTCGATCTCGGCCCGGCGTTCGGTCTCAGGCACGCTGCACAGCGCGCCGCCTTCGGGCAGCGGCACGGTGAGGGTATGGCCCACCAGCGGCACCAGCACCGCCACGCCATCGTCCAGATCCTCGTCGGCATAGCCTTCGTCGTGCAGCGAGCGGCGCAGCACGTCGGCCTGTCCCTCCGGTGCCGGTTGCTCAGGCTGCCAGCCGGTCCACAGTCCGAAGTCGACGTTCTCCAGCGCATCGTGCAGGACGTTGCCGAAACGGCTGCCCATGAAGCGTGGATCCGGCGGCGCCATGTCTTCTGCAGCGGCTTCCGGCAATGCCGGTTCCAGCGGCAGCTCGGCACCGGCGGGTTCGTCGGCGGCCGGTGCCGGCAGTTCGGTGGCCGCCGCTTCGATATCGTCGCTGTTGCCAGCGTCGGCATGCGCCAGCTGGGTGAAGCTGTAGACCCACCAGTCATGTGGCACACGGCGGGTCAATGCGCGCACCGCAGGCAGCTCACCTTCGGTTTCGGCCAGCAGCTGCGGTAGACGACCCGGCAGTACGCTGTCATCCAGCTCCACGTCCGCGTGCGCGCGCAGCACCTGCAGATCGCCCAGCAACGGGGCCAGGCGGGTTTTCGCGTGGCCAGCCAGATCGCCGGTGGCGATCCACAGCGCATGCTCGGCGCGGGTCAGGCCGACGTAAAGCAAGCGCGCGTCTTCTGCACGCTGTTCGCGCTCGCGCTGGCTGCTGGCCGCTTCCCAGGCATCGTCCTTGTCCAGCTTCCAGTGCAGCTGACGCTCGCCCTGCAGGTGCACGGTGCAGTGGGAAGCGGTGTTCGGCGCGCCACCATCGATCCCCACGAACGGCAGGAACACCAGCGGGTATTCCAGGCCCTTGCTCTTGTGCAGGGTGATGATCTGCACCCGCCGCGCGTCGGACTCCAAGCGCAGCAGCTGCTGCTCATCGTCCTGGTCGGCGTTGGCCATCTGCCCCTGCAGCCAGTCCAGCAGGCCGTGCATGCCCAGTGCCTGCGCCGAGGCTTCCTGCAGCAGTTCGCCCAGCTGCAGGTAATTG
The DNA here is from genome assembly GCF_002803515.1 of Stenotrophomonas lactitubi. NCBI lineage: Bacteria > Pseudomonadati > Pseudomonadota > Gammaproteobacteria > Lysobacterales > Lysobacteraceae > Stenotrophomonas > Stenotrophomonas lactitubi. Next base: position 27,127 of record NZ_PHQX01000002.1, read on the forward strand.
GTCAGGCGCCGCTCGCCGTCGATCAGCGCCAGCAGGCGCTCGCCCTGCGCCGCGCAGACATCGGCAACCACCGCGAACGGTCCGCCACGCTGCCAGCGCTCGCGCCAGTGCAGCAGTTGCGCCTGGAACCCGCGCTGCAGGTCGCCCTCGCGCTCCATGCTGGCAATCGCACTTGCGCGCTGGCCCAGCAGCACGGTTGCCAATGCGGTGCGCAGGCGCCCTTCGTCGGCCGGTTGCAGCAGGGCCAGCAGCAGCGCACGCAGGTCACGCGCCTCGCTGGTGGCGAACAGGCTCTGCTTGCCGGCCGCCACGGCGGGAATGCCGACCGCAGCCAGCGCGCGCTGCACCAGCGTCGCTTCGCGATGCGAGCGCACCAGCACGGCGATATCGCCAGGCTGCAGCGCACGCCCGCGCAGCAGTGCGGTGCCGGCACGCGCCTCCAGCAGGATCTGGTGGATCGCGGCCACGCAGGCCTGGGTCGCCGCGTCACGCGAAGCATCGGCGCCGAAGGCTTTTTCACCCTCGCTGCGCAACAGGCGCAGGGTGAGGGCGGGTGCGGCCCGGCCATCGCGCAGGTAATCCTCATCGGCACGCACGCCACCCGGGCGCACCGGCTCGAACTGGATGTCGCGTTCGAGGAACGCGTCTTCGCCCGCGTTGTCGTACAGCGCCTGCAGCGCGCGCAGCACGGCCGGGCGCGAGCGGAAGTTCTGGTCCAGCGCCGGCGCCTGCTCGGCCACCTGTTTGGCTTTCAGGTAGGTATGGATGTCGCCGCCGCGGAAGCCATAGATCGCCTGCTTGGGGTCACCGATCAGGAACAGCGCCGGCTGCAGCCCCAGTTCGTCCACCTCCGGCGAGGCGCCGAATACGGTATGGAAGATGCCCCACTGGCGGTCGTCGGTATCCTGGAATTCATCGACCAGGGCGATGCGGTACTGCGCACGCAGCTGCTTCACCAGGGCCAGCCGCTGCGGGCCTTCCAGTGCGCGGGCGACGCCGTCGATCAGATCGTCGTAGGTCTGCACGCGGCGCAGGCGCTTCAGGGCCGCCAGGCGCTGGCTGGCATCCTCGCGCAGCGCATGCAGGAAGTTCAGCGCACTGGCCCGCAGCCACTGCTCACGCTCGGCGAGCAATGCGACATAGCGCGCCAACGGGGCCTGCAGCGGCGAAGACGGTGTGCGCTCGGTGAACTTCTTGTTGGTCTTGGCTACGAGTGCATCGGGCAGCAGCGCAGGCAGGCGGTCGCTGGACAGCAGTTCGGCGGCGTCGCCGCGCTCGGCCCAACCCAACAGCTGGCGACCCAGCGGGTGCAACCAGCCCAGCTTGTAGGAGACGCCGTTGATCCACTTGTTGTCGACCGCTTCGCACAGGTCCAGAAAGAAGCGCTCACCATGCTCGCGCACGGCCATCGACAGCTCCACCGCCGCGTCCTGCAGGGCCGGGTGCGGGTCGTCCACCGCCAGCGGCTGCGGCCGCGGGTGCAGGGGGGGCGAAGCCAGCAGCGCGCGCAGGTCAGCCGCCAGCGCATCCGGGGTGGACCACAGCCAGGTCAAAGGTTCCAGCGTTGCCGGGTCGTTGGCATGCACGCGCCAGAGATCGGCGGCCAGTTCTTCCAGCAGTTCACGATCGCTGGCCAGCAGCTCCGGCGGGTCGAAGGTATGCCCGCTCTCCAGCGCATGTTCGCGCAGCACGCGGGTGCAGAAGCCGTGGATGGTGAAGATCGCCGCCAGATCGATTTCATCGGCAGCCACCTGCAGGCGCCGCTTCAACGCCTTGGCGCTTTCGGTGCCGTCCTGCAGATGGCGTTGCAGCACCTGCCGGGTCAGCGCCGCGTCGGGCGTTTCATCTTCGCCGGGCGGCAGATCGACCAGGCGTGCGGCCAAGGCCAGGCGTTCACGGATGCGCTTGCGCAGCTCCTGGGTGGCCGCGTCAGTGAACGTCACCGCCAGGATCTGGCCGATACGCAGGCCCTGCTCGACCACCAGCCGGGTGAACAGTGTCGCCAGGGTGAAGGTCTTGCCGGTGCCGGCACTGGCTTCGATCAGTCGCGTGCCGTGCAGCGGCAATGCCAGGTAAGGGTCGGGGAAACGCGTGTCGATGAAAGGGCCCTCGGCAACACTGCTCATGCGTGGCCTGCCTGTGGATCGTTGCCGAAGCTGCGGCCTTCGCGCACGGCGCTGAAAACCACCTGGCTGTTGCGCAGCAGATCGGCGTAGCTGGCGTCGTCGGCGAACGGGTCGGCGCCACGCAGCAGCAGCTGCCAGGCATCACTGTTGGCTTCACCCCAGCTGCGGTCGCTGCCATGCCATTGTTTCCAGCCTTCACTGCGCTGCTTTTCCACCGGCGCGTTGAACAGCACCCAGCCGGTGTAGGGCGCGAAGCGCAGCGGCTCGCGCAGACCACGCTGGCGCAGCTGCAGCAGCGCGCGCAATGCCACGCGGGCTGCGGTCACGGTCAGCGCAGGCAACACATGCGGACCGGGGCCGGCATCACCACCATCGTGGAACTGCACCAGCGGCAAGGCATCGCCGGCGGCGTTGGCCAACAGCCAGTCCAGCCCTTGGCGGATCACCGCGTTGCCGTTGAGGGCGCCGGCGCGCAGTCGCACCAGGCCCTCCGGATGGCGATCGCCGACCCGGCCATGCAGGCGCACCCCGTCGATCTCCACTTCATAGCGGCGGCTCTCCCGTGGCGTGCCCTGCAACCAGCCGAGCATGGCCGTTGCGTAGGGCCGTGTCTTGAGTTGCTCCACTTCGAACTGGCGCTCGCCGAGGATGCCCGACGGCAACAGTCCGCGTGCGCGCAACCGCGGGTACAGCGGCTCGCTGTCGCCGGCCAGGGTGGCCTGCACCACGGCCAACTGCACGCTGCGCTTCTCCGGCCCGCGCGAAGACAGCACCAGCGGCTCCAGGTCGTCGACGTCCTCAACGTCGTCAGCCAGGCGCAGGCCCAGCGACTGCGCGAGGAACTGACCGGCCGGATCGCACAGGAAACGACGCAGGCTGTCCAGCGAGACCTCTTCTTCCACCGCGTCGTCCGCCGGTGGCGGCAGTGTGGTGTCGAACCACGGCAGCAGGCCGCCACGCTCCCCGCCCAGTCGCCCGGCGGCCGGATGCCACTGCCGGCGGTAGCTGAAGCGGCGCGGGTCGCCGTCACCGAAGGCGGCCGGCGAGAACGGCTGCAGCGCATGGCGCACGGTGAAATCCCGCGTAGCGGCCGGCGGGTCAAGGTGATAGGCCGCGGCGGCATCGATCAGTTCGCTGACCAGCACTGAGGGTTCGCGCACGCTGCCATCGCGCGGGTCCGCGCCGAGATAGCTGAGGTAGAACACGTCCTGCGCCGCAGCGAACAGCTGCAGGAACAGGAAACGATCGTCTTCGCGGGTGGAGCGGTCGCCCGGGCGGCGGCGCGGCGTATCCAGTTCGGCGGTGAGCTGGTTGAGGCCGGCGGCAGGGTCACGACGCGGGAAATCACCGTCGTTGAGGCCGAGCACGCAGATCACCCGGAACGGCAGCAGGCGCATCGGCACCATGCGGCCGAAGCTGATGCCACCGGTCAGCAGCGGCGCCCGCGTATCGGCTTCGGCCAGGGCACCGGCGAAATGTGCACGCACCACTTCCGGCGGCACGCCGTCGGCGAACCCGGCCTTGTACGCATCCTCGGCGAACTGGTTGAGCAGCTTGCGCAGGCGCTCCAGCGCACGCTGGCTGTTGGGTGAGCTGGGCGGCGTCGGCAGCAGCGCATCGAGCAGCGACAGCAGGCGTTGCCGCCACTGTGCCGGGGTCAACAGCTCGCCGAGCCGACGCTGGTAGACGGCCAGCACGCGCAGCAGGCGCAGCAGCCGGTCCAGCGCATCCAGCGCCCCGCCTTCCAGCTCGATCCACGGCGCCACCCCGGCCAGGTCCACCTCGCTGCCGGTGGCGTGGCCCAGCAGCAGGCGATCCAGCGCGAACTGCCAGGTGTAGGCATCATCGCTGGGGGCCTGCAGCTGGTCGCGATGGTCGGCATCCAGGCCCCACCGTGCGCCGGCCTGCTGCAGCCAGCCATGCAGTCGATCGAAGTCGACCGCTTCCAGCCCCGCCGCCTCGGCCAGCGGCGCACTGGCCAGCAGGTCCAGCACCTCGTTCAGGCCGAAGCGCGAAATCGGCAGGCCGAGCAGGTGCACGAACACATCGGCCAGCGGCTCGCCGGCCAGTGGACTGCTGTCGGCCAGCGCGTAGGGAATGTGCTCGTCGTCGCCACCACGTCCGCCGAACACCGCTTCCAGATAGGGCACATACGGATCGATGTCCGGCGCCAGCACGGCGATCTCGCGCGCCTGCAACGGCGGGTCGAAGCGCGGGTCCTGCAGCAGGCTGCGCAGCTGGTCGTGCAGCACCTGCAGCTCGCGCAGGCGGGTGTGGCAGGCATGCACCTGCAGGCTCGGGTCGTCGCTGCGCAGGCCGTCGCGCAGTTCGCCCGAGGGCAATGCGCGGCGGTGGAACAGGTCGCGCTGCAGGCGGTGCAGCAGGCTGTCGGACAGCCCGCCCTGGTCCATGGTCGCCCGCGTATCTTCCTCGGGGTCGGAATAGGCCGCGATCTCACCGGCCGGATGCACCACTTCGTAGCTGCCCAGCACCGCCATGAAATCGCGGCCGGCCGCACCCCACGCTTCCAGCAGGCGGTTCTCGCCGGCGGCCTCGCCGAACGGGTCCGGCGCGCCGCTGCGCAGGCGCTCTGCCAGGGTCTGCAGGTCGCCCCAGTAGGACTGCACCGGCGTGGGTAGATAGAAATGCAGTTCGCCCACCCGCGACTGGGTGGCCATCACCCGCAGTACGTCGGGTGAGATGTTGAGGGTGGCAAACGCCGACATCCGCGGCGGCAGGCCCTTCGGCAGCGGCTGGGCGGCGCCCTCGAAGCGGTCCAGGTAGGCCTGGATGCGGCGCGCGCGGTAACCATGACCAGCGGCGATGCTGCGCCAGAGGATGGCCTGCGGGTCGGCCGCATCGGCGCCGGCTTCCCAGCGCAGCAGCCAGTCGCGGCGCCAGGCCTGGTACTTCTCGAACACCGAGGCCAGTTCGCCGGCCAGGGCCCAGGGTTTGAGCGCGTCGCCACCGGCAAGATAGGACTGCAGCGCACGCATGGGGGGCTGCGCCAGCAGGTGCGGGTCGCGCAAGGCCTGGTACAGGCGCCAATGCAGGGCGGCCGCGTCCAGGTCGTCGGCTTCGCCCTCGACATTGGCGTTCAATGCACGGGCGACGAACTCACCGGGGGTGAGGAATTGCAGATTGGCTGCCACGCCATACTCGGCAGCCAGGGTCGCCTGCAGCCAGCGCCGCATCGCCACCTGCGGGATCAGCACCACCTCCGGCGCCAGCAGCGGCTGTCCCGGCACCGGCACACGCACATTGCGCGCCAGCAGGGCAGCCAGCACGTCCAGCGAATTGGAATGGTAGAGGCGGAAGTCGCTGCCCGGGTCACTCATCGTGCACAGTGTGCAGCACACCCGGCCGTATTCAATGCCGGGGGACGGTGATCGCGACGGATTGTTCCGGTCGTTTCAGGAATTGTCCCGGTCTGGCGGCGGTCCGGCCGTGCAACAATACTGGACCGTCCAGTCTGCTTATGTTCAGCAGTCTGACCCGATGCTTCAATGTCGAAAAAACGTTAAGGGTGCCCATGTCGGCTTCCACCTCCAGTCTGGTGCAGTTGTCCAACGTCCGCATCGACCGGAGCGGGCGCACGATCCTGCGCGACGTTTCGCTGCAGGTGCCCAAAGGCAGCATCACTGCCGTGCTGGGGCCGTCCGGCAGCGGCAAGTCGACCCTGCTGGCGGCGCTGACCGGCGAACTTCGCCCGGTTGCAGGCGACATCACCCTGTTCGGCAAGCCGATCCCGCAGCGCACCTCCGAACTGCTGGAGATGCGCAAGAGCGTTGGTGTACTGCTGCAGGGCAATGGCCTGCTGACCGACCTGACCGTGGCCGAAAACGTCGCCCTGCCGTTGCGCACCCACACCCGCTTGCCGGCACCGGTGCTGCGCCGGCTGGTGCAGATGAAGCTGCATTCGGTCGGCCTGCTGGCCGCCGCCGATGCCTGGCCACGTGAACTGTCTGGTGGCATGGCCCGCCGCGTGGCACTGGCCCGCGCATTGGCCCTGGACCCGCCGCTGATGATCTACGACGAGCCGCTGACCGGGCTGGACCCGATCGCCTCGGGTGTGATCATGAGCCTGATCCAGCGCCTCAACCACAGCCTGGGCCTGACCAGCATCATCGTCAGCCACCATGTGCACGAGACCCTGCCGATCTGCGACCAGGTGATCGCGATCGCCAACGGCGGCATCGTGTTCCAGGGCACGCCCGAAGCGCTGCAGTCCAGCCAGGACCCGCTGCTGCGGCAGTTCCTGCACGGCCAGCCCGACGGTCCCATTCCGTTTGATGCCGCACCGCGCGCGAGGGTTGCCTGATGCCGTTCGTGCAAGCCACCCGTTCGCTGGGCCGTGCCGGTCTGTTCTCGCTGACCGTGCTGCGCGGTTCGCTGCCGACCCGTGATTTCCTGGCCGAGCTGACCCGCGAGATCTACAAGATCGGTGCGCGCTCGCTGCCGATCATCGCCGTGGGCGGCGCCTTCGTCGGCCTGGTGCTGACCCTGCAGGGCTACCGCACGCTGACCACCTTCGGTGCGGCCGACGCGCTGTCCACCCTGCTCGGTCTGTCTTTGTACCGCGAGCTGGCACCGGTGCTGACCGCGCTGTTGTTCATCGGCCGCGCCGGCAGCTCGATCGCCGCCGAACTGGGCCTGATGCGCGCCACCGACCAGATCAAGGCGCTGGAACTGATGGCCATCGACCCGGTGGCCAAGGCCGTGGCGCCGCGCTTCTGGGCGGCGGTACTGACCGTGCCGCTGCTGACCGGCATCTTCTGTTCGCTGGCAATCAGCGCCAGCTATTTCGAAGCAGTGCACGTACTGGGCCTGGACAACGGCGTGTTCTGGTCGGCGCTGCGCAACAGCGTGGACTTCTGGGACGACTTCGGCGTGGCGATGCTGAAGTCGGCGATCTTCGGTGGCACCGCCGCACTGGTTGCCGCCTATGTCGGTTTCCACGCCGAACCGACCATCGAAGGCACCTCCGTCGCCACCACCCGTGCGGTGGTCAACGCTTCGCTGCTGGTGCTGATGTTCAACTTCGTGCTGTCGGCAATGTTGTTCACCTAACCCCTCCATCGGCGGTGCGCATCGGCGCGCGGCCACCACGACTGATCAGGTAATCCACATGGCCATCCGCGGTCCCAGACTCGAATTCTCCGTCGGCGCTTTCCTGCTGCTGGCCCTGGCCTCGCTGATGGTGCTGGCCGTCGCCTCGACCAACCAGCGCTGGAGCTGGGGTGGCGAAGGCTATGAACTCAAGGCCCGCTTCTCCCAGGTCGGCCAGCTGCGCAAGCAGGCGCCGGTGAAGATCGGCGGCGTCACCGTCGGCCAGGTCGCTTCCATCGAACTGGACCCGGTGAAGTTCGAATCGATCGTGACCCTGCGCATGGACAGCAAGGTCAAGGACCTGCCGGCCGACACCTCCGCCGGCATCTTCACCAGCGGTTTGCTTGGCGAGAGCTATATCGGTCTGCAGCCCGGCGGTGATCCGGACGTGCTCAAGCCCGGTGAGGAAATCGTGTTCACCCAGCCGGCCGTGGACCTGCTGCAGCTGGTCGGCAAGTACATGTTCAGTGGCGGCGCCGGTGGTGGCGCTGCTCAGAAACCCAACGATGGCGAGCAGTCGCCTGCAACGGAACCGCAACCATGAAGATGAAACTGATCCCGGCCCTGCTCGCCTCGTCGCTGCTGCTGGCCACCCCGTTCCTGGCCCAGGCGCAGGCCGCCCCCGCCGCTGCCGCCGCCCCCCAGGGCCAGGCCGGCAAGGTGGTGATCGACGCCAGCAGCCGCATCATGTCGACCCTGCAGCAGCGCCGTGCTGAGTTCACCAGCAACCCGGCCAGCCTGCGCAGCTACATCGACAGCGAACTGACCCGTACCTTCGACCGCGACTATGCCGCGCGCCTGGTGCTGGGCCCGCACGCCCGCGGCGCTTCGGATGCCGACATCAAACTGTTCGCCGATGCGATGGCCGACAGCCTGATGCAGCGTTATGGCTCGACCCTGCTCAACATCCAAGGCAAGCCGAGCTTCCGCCTGAAGGGCGAGAGCCCGCTGCCGGGCAACCGCGGCGTGCGCGTGGCCACCGAACTGGTGCGCGCCGCCAACGAGCCGACGCCGGTTGAATACTGGATGCGCAACGTCAACGGCCAGTGGAAGATCTTCGACGTGAACATCGAAGGCATCTCCTACGTGCAGACCTTCCGCAACCAGTTCGATGCCCCGCTGCGACAGAAGGGCATCAAGCAGGTAGCCAACGATCTGCGCAGCGGCAGCATGCAGGCCGGACCGGCCGGCAATGGCAAATAAGGCGCTGGCGCTGCTGGAAGGTGACACCCTGCGCCTGCGCGGGGTGCTCGACCGTGCAGCGGTGATCGCGCTGTGGCCGCAGCTGCAGGCCCTGCCGGCGCAGCTGTCGCGGCTGGAACTGGCGGAGGTCGAGCGCGTGGACAGCGCCGGCCTGGCGTTGCTGGCCGAGCTGGCCGCGCGCGCGCGCCAGGGCGGTCATCCGCTGACGATCTCCGGCGCCCCCGCCGGCTACAACGAACTGAGCGCGGCCTACCGGCTGTCGCCCGACCTGGACTTCAACGCTACTTCTGCTGCGAGCTGACATGAACGTCGTGCGCGTTTTCCCTCTGATCCTCCTGGCCGCTGCGCTCAGCGCCTGCGCCGGCAAGCCGGCACGCAGCGACGCGCCGGTGGCCGATACCGTGGTTCCGCCGACTGCTGCAGCACCTGCCGCAGCCACTGCTGCTGACACCGAGCCGGCCAGCCAGCCGACGCAGGCCGACACGCCGCCCGCTGCGGCCGCCGTGGACACCGGCAGCCGTGCCCCGACAACCGATGCCGCCACCGACGCGGCGGCGACCGCACCGGGCGGCGACAACGACTTCGATGCGCTGTACGGCACCAGTGACAACAGCCGCAGCGCTACCGCCTACGACCCGTGGGAACCGTTCAACCGCAAGGTGCACGGCTTCAACAACGCCGTCGACCGCGGTATCGCCCGCCCGTTGGCCACCGCCTATACCCACGTGGTGCCGCGCTTTGCACGTACCGGCGTAAGCAACTTCTTCAGCAACCTGCGTGCGCCGCTGACCATCACCAACCAGCTGCTGCAGGGCCGACCGGCCGATGCGTGGGACAGCCTGGGCCGGTTCCTGATGAACAGCACGCTGGGCATTGGTGGCCTGTTCGACCCGGCCAGCAAGGCGATGGTGCCGCGTCGCAACGAGGACTTCGGGCAGACCCTGGGTGCGTGGGGCTGGCGTCGTTCGCGTTACGTGGAACTGCCGTTCTTCGGCCCGCGTACCGTGCGTGATGTGTTCGGCCTGGCCGGTGACATCCCGTTGTCGCCGATCCGCCGCATCGAAAGCGACAAGTACCGCATCGGCCTGCAGGGCCTGCAGCTGGTCGACACCCGTGCACAGCTGCTGGCGATCGACGACCTGCGCGATACCGCGGTGGACGAATACGCCCTGGTCCGCGATGCCTGGATGCAGCGCCGCAACTACCAGATCGAGAACGATCTGCGCAGCAAGCGCGAGCGTGGCAGCGACGATGCGAACTCGCCGATCCCGGTCGATGCGATGCCGATGCCGCAGTGGACCAACTGACCGCTGCCGGCACCGCATGAAAAACCCCGCCTCGGCGGGGTTTTTTGTTTACTGGCATCCACCTACCTTCCGGTAGGTGCCAACCTTGGTTGGCACGTCGTCTTCAGGCCGCCAGCGCCGCCTCGACCGCTTCGCGCAGGCGCGCATCATCGGCGGCAACGTCCGGGGCGAAGCGGGCGATGACCTTGCCATCGCGGCCGACCAGGAACTTCTCGAAATTCCACAGCACCGCCGGTGCCGGGTGGATCGGAATCTCCTTGCTGGCCAGGCGCTCGCGCAGCGGGCCTTCGCCGATCGCCTGCGGCTGTGCGGCGGTCAGCTGCTGGTACAGCGGGTGGGTGTCTTCACCGGCCACGCTGATCTTGGCGAACACCGGGAAGCTCACGTCGTAGGTCAGCTGGCAGAACTGCTGGATCTCCGCCTCGCTGCCCGGTTCCTGGCCGAGGAAGTTGTTGGCCGGGAAGCCCAGCACTTCCAGGCCCTGCGCGTGCTTTTCCGCGTACAGCGCCTGCAGGCCTTCGTACTGCGGGGTCAGGCCGCACTTGGACGCCACGTTGACCAGCAGCAGTACCTTGCCCTGGTAGTCGGCAAGCGAGGACGACTGGCCGTCGATGGTGGTGAGGGAAACATCCTGGATCGAGGTACTCACGCGGGGGCTCCGGCTACGGCTGGGAAAGGCCCACCAGCATACCGCCGCATGCGCTGTTGTAGAGCCGAGCCCATGCTCGGCTGATGCCACGGTAGCCGAGCATGGGCTCGGCTCTACAGGACATCCTCAATCCACGCAGATCGTGCCCTGCGCCTTGCCACCGTCGATGCGCTGGCGGCAGCCGAAGTTCTGGCTGACATCACGCTGGCAGGTGCCGGTCGCCACAACGCCGGCAGCGACCTCTCCCGTGGCCAGGCACTGTCCGCTGCAGTCGCTCTTGTTGCCGCACGACCTGCCAGCGTCGGCATAGGGAATCACGCACTGCACCCGTTGCAGGCGGCCCAACGGCTGCAGCGTACCGCCCGCTGCGCGGCAGTCCACATCGCGTGCTTCTTCATAGGCTGCAGCAGCTTCGGGGCTGTCGGCCGCCGTGGATGCCGTGCCTGCATCTTCGCTGGCCGGTGGCGCACTGCTGCAGGCGGCAAGCAGCGCGCCCAGGGCAAAGCTGGCAAGGAATCGGAGGCGCATGGCGGTACCTGAAGGGTGTGGACGGCGCCAGCATACGCACCCGCCCATGCAGGTGGCGTGTCAGCCGGCGTTGCCGTCGTCCTCTCCGTCGGTGGAGGTCAACTGCTGCATCGGATCGGGGGTCAGCTCAGGGGGCAACGCGCGCTTTGACTTGCTGCCCAGTTCGGCAAGCCGGCGGGCACGGCTGATGGCCGACTGCGGCGAATCGATCAAGCGGTTGCGTGCGTCGGCGTAAGCCTTTCCTGCATCATCAAGCTTCTTGCCCATGGCATTGAAGTCCTGCAGGAATCCAGTCAGGGCGTCCAGCACCAGTCCACCGGCTTCACTGATCTTCAATGCCTGCTTCTGCACCTTGTCACGTGTCCACAGTCGCTCGGCCACCCTCAACAGGGCCATCAGCGTATTGGGCGAAGCGAACACCACGCGGTTGTCGAAGGCATACGCCTGCAGTGCACCATCCGCGCCCAGCGCCGCCGACAGCGCGCCTTCGATGGGAACGAAAGCGATGGTGATATCCAGGGTCTCGCTGCCAAGAGCCTTCGGATAGTTCTTTTCGCCCAGATCCTTGACGTGCTGGCGCAGCGCCACCGCATGGCGGCGCAATGCATCTTCGGACTGTTCCGGCGTGGCGGCATTCATCGCCTCCTGCCAGGCGATCAGGTTGACCTTGCTGTCGATCACCACGCTGCGCTCATCGGGGAACTGCACCACCACGTCCGGCCGCAGGCGCGCGCCCTCATCATCCACGGCGTGCTTCTGCCGCTGGTAGTGAACGCCCTCCTCCAGGCCTGAGCCACGCAGCACGTTGTCGAGCATCAGCTCGCCCCAGTCACCGCGCACCTTGGCGCTGCCTTTCAGCGCATTGGTCAGCGCCGAGGCCTGTGCAGCCATGTCCTGGTTGAGCGTCTTCAGTTCACCCACCGCGCCAAGCAGGCTGGCACGCTGCCTCGCCTCTTCCCCGTACAGCGTGTCGACCCGGTTGCGGAAATCCCCCAGCCTGTCGGCAAAGGGTTTGAGCAGCCCTTCGATATCCGCGCGCGACTGCACCGTTGCCTGGCGCACGTTCTTTTCGAACTGTTGTCCGCGTTCGTCGAACACCTTGCCCGCCAGTTCGGCGAAGGCGCCGGAGAGCTTTTCCTTGGCAGTATCCAGATAGCTGCGCAGCTCGGCACTGGCGCGTTCGGAATGCTGCAGGTTGGCCAGCGCGCGAGCATGTTCGCCATGCAGCTGCTGGTAGCGCTGCTGCGCGTGTTGCAGCTCCTTGCTGGACTCGGCCAGACCGGCCCGTACCTGCGCCAGGGCAGCTTCGCGCTCGGCCAACATCGCTTCACGACTGGACGCCAACGCGGCCTCCCGCTCCACGCGTGCGGTCAGGGTAGTGACGAGCTGGGCGTGCTGCAGGCTTCGGCCACGCTCGCTTTCCAGCTCTGCCAGCAACGCTTCCAGCCGACCTCGCAGTTGACCGGCGTCAACCAGGGCCAGGCGATGCTGCTCGCGTTCGGTAACCAGCTGCTGCTGTGCTTCAGCAGCGGGGGCGCTGTTGGATGCCCGACGCCACAGCAGTACCAGCACCAGCAACGTCGCCAGCAGCAGCACCACGGCGACAATCATGAGGACTTCGATGTTCATGCGACCAGTGTAGCCCCGCTGCGCTAGCCTTGGTCGGACCACATCGGACCCGCCCATGCTTGTTCTCTACGGAAAGCCCACCTCGATCAACGTGCGCAAAGTGCTGTGGCTGTGCGCCGAACTCGATCTCCCGCTTACGCATGAACCAACCCCCGCGCCGGACCTGCTGGCCACGCTGAATCCGAGCCGGCAGGTGCCGGCGCTACGCGACGGCGACTTCGTGCTGTGGGAGTCCAACAGCATCTGCCGCTACCTGGCCGCACGCCAGGGCCGCGATGACCTGCTGCCCGCCACGGCACAGGGCCGCGCCAAGGTCGAGCAGTGGATGGACTGGCAGGCCACCGACCTCAACAGCGCCTGGCGCCACGTGTTCATGGCCCGCGTGCGCCAGCACCCCGACTTCGCGGACGACGCGCGCGCGGAGGCCAGCCTGACGCACTGGAATCATCTGATGACACTGCTCGATGCACAGCTGGCGACGACCGATGGCTACGTGGTGGGCAACACCTTCACCCTGGCCGACATCGTGCTCGGCCTGTCCACCCAGCGCTGGCGCAGCACACCGGGAAACAAACCGGCGCTGCCCCACGTGGAAGCCTGGTTCGAGCGCCTGCGCCCCCGCCCGGGCTTCGCTAAACATGTGGACAACGGCGTGGCGTAAGGGAGTTTCCGGCAGGGCTGCGCCCTGCACCTGCAGAGGCAACGTCAACATCGAAAGGCAGCATTCGGTGGGATGGCGGGGTGGCATGGATTTGCAGGACACGCCGTAAACCCATCCATGGGGGCTCGTAGGCGCCATCCATGGCGCCTGCGGTCCCGCAAACCCATGCCACCCCGCCTTTCACGGACTTCCGCGATCTGCAGTAGATCCACGCCATGCGTGGATGAAGGTCAGAAGGATCGCTTCGGGTTTCTTGTCTCCGGTTGGCCCGAACACTTACCAGCCTTCCAACACGATCTTTCCCTTCGCCCGATGGCTCTCCAGCAGCGCATGAGCACGCCGCAGGTTGGCCGCGTCGATGCGCCCGAAGTGCTCACCCAGCGTGGTCTGCAGCACACCGGCATCGACCAGTTCGGCCACCCGGTTCAGTAGTTCGTGCTGACGCTGCATGTCCGCGGTCTTGTACAGCGGCCGGGTGAACATCGATTCCCAGTGCAGCGACAGCGCCTTGCGCTTGAGCGCCATCACATCGATCTGGCCCGGATCATCGATCAGCCCCAGCTGCCCCTGCGGCGCCAGCAGCTCGACGATCTGCGCATAGTGCTGGTCGGTGTGGGTCAGGCTGGCCACGTGGTCCACCTCGGTGATGCCCAGCCGGGTCAGGCCCTCGGCCAGCGGCCGGGTGTGGTCGATCACATGGTGCGCGCCCATCGCCTGCACCCAGTCCTGGGTCTCCGGGCGCGAGGCGGTGCCGATCACCGTCAGCTTGGTCAGCCGACGCGCCAACTGCACAAGGATCGAACCCACGCCGCCCGCTGCCCCGATCACCAGCAGGGTCTGGCCGTCACCACCGCCTTCGGCGATGCGCAGGCGGTCGAACAACAGTTCCCACGCGGTGATCGCGGTCAGCGGCAGCGCCGCCGCCGCGGCATCGTCCAGGCTGGTCGGCTTGCGGCCAACGCTGCGCTCGTCCACCAGCTGGTATTCGGCATTGCTGCCCGGGCGATCGATCACACCGGCGTAGTACACCGCGTCGCCGGGCTGGAACAGGGTCACCTCGCTACCGATCGCATCGACCACACCAACCGCGTCCCACCCCAGCACGCGTGGGCCGTCGGTGGCAGCGCCGCGTCGCACCTTGGTGTCGACCGGGTTCACCGCCACCGCGCGCACCGCCACCCGCAGGTCGCGTGGGCCCGGCTGCGGCAGGGGCAGGTCGAGGTCGATCAGGGCCTGCGGGTCGTCGATCGGCAGGCCGGCATGGGTGTAGGCAATGGCGCGCATGGGGGAGATCCAATGAGGAGAGGCCACAGCGTGCGCCGTGCGCAGGGGGGCAGAAAGGCGCAGAATCGGTCAACACTTTCACTGCAGCAATGAAAATGGTCCGTTTCGACGATCTGCAGCTGTTCGTCCGTACCGCTGCGCTGGGCAGCTTCTCGCAGGCCGCACGCGAGGCCGATCTGCTGCCGGGCCAGGTGGCCGCGGCGGTGGCGCGGCTGGAGCGCGAGCTGGACCTGCGCCTGTTCGTGCGTACCACCCGCAGCCTGCGGCTGACCGCCGAAGGCGCGCTGTACCTGCCCTACGCACAGGACGTTCTGACCACCCTGCGCGAAGGCCAGGCGCGGGTGCAGGGCGAGGATGCCGAACTGCATGGCACCCTGCAGTTGTCGGCGCCCTCGGACTTCGGCCGCAACCTGCTGCTGCCGTGGCTGACCGCGTTCCGTGCCGCACATCCACGGCTGCGCCTGCACCTGCGCCTGTCCGATGAAGTGGCCGACGTGTTCCGCGACCCGGTCGACGTGGCGATCCGCATTGGCCACTTCGACGATGCCAGCTACGTTGCCCTGCCGTTGCTGGAAGGCAACCGGCGCGTGCTGGCCGCATCGCCGGAGTACCTGCGGCGGCGTGGCACGCCGACCCGGCTGGACGATCTGCGTGAACACGATTGCCTTGTCTACCAGCTCGGAGGGCGTGCCTACGATCGCTGGTCATTCGAGCTGGAGGGGCGCCGCGTAGTGATCCCGGTGCGCGGGCCATTGGTCTGCGACGACGCTGACGTGGTGCGGCGTTGGGCGGTCGCCGGCGAGGGCATCACCTACAAATCCTGGCTGGACGTGCGCGACGACGTGCTGGGTGGACGCCTGCAGGTGCTGCTGGATGGCATCGGCAGCCACATCCCCCTGCAGCTGGTGTGTCCGCACCGCAAGCAGTTCTCACCGGCGGTGCGGCAACTGCACGCGCAGCTGCGCCAGTACCTGCAACCGCTGCTGTCCGCGATGCCCGGCCATGACGGCCTGCCCCTGTCGCCTGCAACGCCGCTGGCCGACAATGGTGCTCCCCCGTTGTAAGAGAATCGCGCCATGCCGTGGATGGGCATCCAGGACCTGTGGACCTTCCTGCTCGCTGTGCTGGTGTTTCTGGCCCTGCCCGGGCCGGGCACCTTCACCCTGCTGACCGCCACTGGTCGTGGCGGTGTACGCGGCGGCTACACGGCGCTGGCCGGCCTGCTGGTCGGCGACCAGATCCTGATGTGGCTGGCATTGGCCGGCGTGGCCGCGCTGCTGAAGGCCAATCCGACGGTGTTCCATGCCGTGCAGTATCTCGGCGCGGCGTACCTGGTGTGGGTAGGCATCAGCCTGCTGCGCACGCCCAAGGGTGACGGTGCCGAGGTCGGCCCGGTGCGCATGCAGCCAGGCCGCTACTTCCACCAGGCGATCCTGGTCAGCCTGCTCAATCCGAAGGCGATCCTGTTCTACATGGCGTTCCTGCCGTTGTTCATCGACCCCAAAGCCCATCAGGGCATGGCCACCTTCGCGGCGCTGGCCGGAATCATCTTCGTGGTCAGCATCGCCTACTGCTCGCTGCTGATCTGGGTCGGCAACCTGGCCCGCCGTCGGTTGATCCAGCACCCGCGGGTCAGCGATGCGCTGCGGCGTGTGGCCGGCCTGTTCCTGGTCGGATTCGGCATCCGCCTGGGCCTGAACGGGTGATCCGGCGGCGGCTGGCGCTGGTGTTCATCGGGCTCATGGCCGGCACCGCAGCGGCCAGCGCACAGGACCATCGCTGCCTCACCGGGGGCCGCAACGACGGCATCCACCTGCTGTGGCGCTGGCTGGACGATGGCAGCGCCGAGGTGCAGTACGCCGGGCAACGCGGCCGCCTGCAGGTGCAACGGGCGTCGCAGGAAACGACGGTGCTGGACGAGGACCGCCCGTACCAGTTCGACAGCGTCTGGGAAGAACGCATCGGTGGCCGCCTCAATGGGCGCTACTACCTGACCACGCAGGGCGCGCGCGTCTACGGTTTCAGCTACGAGCGCGCCCGCGACGGGCGACGCACCGAGTTCAATGAGGACGTCGAGGCGTGGCAGGAAGATGGCTGCCATTGGGCGGGCGTCGAGCCGCTGACCGTCGCGTCGAGTGGGCTCGACTGAGCCGACGCGACGGCCGCCAACCAGGGTTGGCGCCTACCAGGGCTGCGAATCATGCATTCCCTCGCGCAGGTGATCGATGAACACCCGCAGCTTGGGCGCCATCTGCTCGCGCGCGGGGTAGTACAGGTGGAAGCCGGGGAACGGCGGCTGCCAGTCCTGCAGCACACTCTGCAGTCGCCCAGCGGCGATGTCGTCGGCCATCAGCGAGGCGAAACCCTGGGCCATGCCCAGCCCCGCCAGCACGGCGTGATGGGCGACACCGGCATCGTTGAACGCCAGCCGCCCGCTCACTTCCACGTCCAGGTCGTGGCCTTCGCGGCTGAACTCCCAGGGCATCAGCCGGCCATTGGCCAGGCGGTGCACGATGCAGGCGTGGCCCTGCAGGTCATGCGGGGTCTGCGGCACGCCATGGCGTTCGAAATAGACCGGCGTAGCCACCACCACCTGCCGCTCGGGTGGCCCGACCGGCACCGCGATCATGCCCTGTGCGAGTGATTCGCCCAGGCGGATGCCGGCGTCGAAGCCCTCGGCCACCAGATCGGTCAGCGCTGGGTCGACGCACAGTTCCACCTGCACCTGCGGGTAACGCGCAAGGAAGTCGGGCAGCCGCGGCAGCACCATGCGATCGGCGACGATGCGCGGCAGGGTCACGCGCAGCCGCCCGGCAGGCACCGAGCGCGCGCTGTCCAGTTCGGCAAATGCCTGGTCGATCTGGTCCAGGCCTCCGCGCACGCGCTGCAGGAAACGCGCGCCGTGTTCGGTCAGGCTCACCCGCCGCGTGGTCCGCTGCAGCAGGCGCACGCCCATCCGCGCTTCCAGCGCACGCACGCTCTGCGACAGCGCCGAGGTCGACACGCCCAGCGCGTTGGCGGCGCGGGTGAAGCTGGCATGTTCGGCCACGCGGACAAAGGCGACCACGGCAGTGAGGGGCGCGGAGGCATCCATTGTGAAGCCAACCTTCAAGGTAAGTCCGTTGGCACGCAGTTTATCCACATGATGGCGTGGAGGATGCTGTGCCCCTCGCCACTGCCCATCCAGGCGTGGCGCCTTCCCCAAGGAGATCCGCATGAAGACCCGTACTCTCGGCCCCGCCGGCCCCACCGTGTCCGCCCTCGGCCTCGGCTGCATGGGCATGAGTGCCTACTACGGCGGCCGCGGCAGTGACGATGACGGCATTGCCGTCATCCGGCACGCGCTGGACCGTGGCGTAACCATGCTCGACACCGCCGATGTGTATGGCCCGCACACCAACGAGGTGCTGGTCGGCCACGCGATTGCCGGGCGCCGCAACCAAGTGTTCCTGGCCAGCAAGTTCGGTATCGGCCTGGACCCGGCTGACCCAAAGGGGCGCCAGGTCAACGGCCGCCCGGACTATGTGCAGGCCGCCTGCGAGGCCAGCCTGCGCCGCCTGGGCGTGGACCACATCGACCTGTACTACCAGCACCGCGTCGACCCGACCGTGCCGATCGAGGACACCGTAGGTGCGATGGCGCGCCTGGTGGAACAGGGCAAGGTGCGCTGGCTGGGCCTGTCCGAGGCCTCGGCGGCTACGCTCCGCCGCGCCCATGCGGTGCACCCGATCACTGCGGTGCAGAGCGAGTACTCGCTGTGGTCGCGCGAGCCGGAGCAGAACGGAGTGCTGGCCGCCACGGCGGAACTGGGCATCGGCTTCGTGCCATATTCGCCGCTGGGCCGTGGCTTCCTGACCGGCGCCATCCGCAGCCCGGATGACTTCGACGCCGATGATTACCGGCGTACCTCGCCCCGCTTCGAAGGCGAAAACTTCCAGCGCAACCTGGCGCTGGTGGACACCGTGCAGGCGCTGGCCGCCGAACGCGGCATCGCCGCCTCGCAGCTGGCGCTGGCCTGGGTGCTGTCGCGCGGCGAGCACATCGTACCGATCCCGGGCACGACGCGACTGGCACGGCTGGACGAGAACCTCGGTGCGCTGCAAGTGGAACTGGATGCGGCCACGCTGGACGCACTGGATGTCGCCTTCCCGCTGCATGCCGCTGCGGGTGAACGCTATTCGGTCAGTGGCATGGCCAACATCGAGTCGTAGGAGCAGCCGGGACGAACGCACACCGGTGGCTGCCGCCGGATTGTGCCGATTCCGGCAGCCTGGCCGGGGCGCAGCGCGCGCCACGCCATGCATGACCCCCGTCAGTGGCAATGCTGCGCTGCGTTCGGTCACACTCGGGAACTTGTCGTTCTCAGTCACCCCTTCCGAGGCCTGCATGTCCCTGCTCCGGCGCAAGTCCCTAGATTCCGTCACCGTCCATGAAGCCGGCCGGCGCCTGGTCCCGACCCTCAGCTGGCCGCACCTGATCGCGCTCGGCATCGGCGCCATCGTCGGCACCGGCATCTACACCCTGATCGGCGTCGGTGCCGACCGCGCCGGCCCCGCTGTGCTGATCTCCTTCGCCATCGCCGGCGCGGTGTGTGCCTGCGCTGCATTGGCCTACGCCGAACTGTCCACGATGATGCCGGCTGCCGGCAGCGCCTATACCTACAGCTACAGCGCGCTGGGCGAGGTCTTCGCCTGGGTGGTGGGCTGGAGCCTGATCCTGGAATACTCGCTGGTGGTGAGTACCGTGGCGGTCGGCTGGTCGGGCTATTTCGTCGGCTTCCTGGAATGGGTGCATACCCAGTTCGGCTGGGACCTGCGCCTGCCGGCCATGCTCGCGGCGGGCCCGCACGTCGATGGCGGCATGATCAACCTGCCCGCCATCGTCATCACCTGGCTGGTGGCACTGATGCTGATGGCCGGTACCAAGGAGAGCGCCACCCTCAACGCGATCCTGGTCGTGTTCAAGCTGATCGCGCTGGCCATCTTCGTGGCGGTGGCCCTGCCGGCGTTCGATACCAACAACCTGCAGCCGTTCATGCCCTACGGCTTCGCCAAGACGCTGGGGCCGGATGGCGTCGAGCGCGGCGTGATGGCCGCAGCGGCAATCATCTTCTTCGCGTTCTACGGCTTCGATGCGATCTCCACCGCCGCCGAAGAAACCAAGAACCCGGCGCGCGACCTGTCCATCGGCATCATCGGCTCGATGGTCGGCTGCACCATCGTGTACGTGCTGGTGGCGCTGGCCGCGATCGGTGCGATGAGCTACACCGTGTTCGGCCAGAGTGCCGAGCCGCTGGCACTGATCATGCGCCAGCTGGGCCAGCCAACCGCCGCGATGCTGATCGGCGTGATCGCCATCATCGCCCTGCCGACCGTGCTGCTGGCCTTCCTGTATGGCCAGAGCCGCATCTTCTTCGTGATGAGTCGCGATGGTCTGCTGCCGCGTGGCCTGTCCAAGGTCAACGCACGTACCGGCACGCCGGTGGCGACCACGCTGTTCACCGCCGTGGTGGTGTCGGCGCTGGCAGGTGTGGCGCGCCTGGACGAGATCGCCGCACTGGCCAATGCCGGCACCCTGGCTGCGTTCACCGCCGTTGGCATCTGCCTGGTGGTGCTGCGCGTGCGTGAGCCGAACCGCGAACGTACCTTCCGCACGCCGTTCGCCTTCATCGTCGGCCCGCTGGCGGCGCTGGGCTGCATCTATCTGTTCATCAGCCTGCCGCACACCACCCAGCTGTACTTCCTGGCGTGGAACGTGGTCGGCCTGGTGCTGTACTTCGCCTACAGCCGCCGCAATGCGCTGATCGGCCGGTAAAGGTAGCGCCGGGCCATGCCCGGCGGTCTTTGGGGATTGCCGGCCAGCGGCCGGCACTACCGCAGGGCGGCTAGCCGCCCTGCTTTGCCGCGTAGTCCTGCGCCTGGCGCATCACCCGCAGCAGGTTGCCGCCCCAGATGGCGGCGATCTGCTGCTCGGTGTAGCCCTTGCGCAACAGCCACGCGGTGATCTTCGGCAGCTGGCTGACATCGGGCAGGTCGCTCAGGCCACCGCCGCCATCCCAGTCCAGGCCAATGCCGACGTGCTCGGGACCGACGACCTTGAGGATGTGTTCGAAGTGGGCGAAGAAGTCGTCCAGGCTGGCGTGGCGCACCGGGTGTTCGTGGTCCAGTGCCTGTTCGGCCTTCTGCAGCGCCACGCCCTGTTCGATGGTCATGCCTTCCCAGCCCCCCAACTGCTTGCTCAGGGCTTCTTCGGCCTGCTTGCGCTCGGGCGACTTGGCGGTGTCGATCAGGTAGCCGCCATACGCGTTCACCTGGATCACGCCGCCCGCCTTGGCCAGCTTGCGCAGGCGTGCGTCGTCGAGGTTGCGTGGGTGGTCATAGATCGCCTTGGCCGAGCTGTGCGACAGCACGAACGGCACCGGCATCATCGCCAGCAGATCGTCGAACACGGCATCGGAGGCGTGCGACTGGTCGATGACGATGCCCAGCTTCACCGCGGAGCGCACCAGGTCCTTACCGGCCGGGCTCAGGCCTTTCCACTCCGCGCCCTTGGGATCGGTGGCCGAATCGGCGAACTCGTTGTTGGCGAAGTGCACGGTGCTGAGCAGGCGCAGGCCCGCACGGTGATAGAACGACAGCAGGCTGGGATCGGCCACCAACGGGCTGGCGTTCTCCATGCTGATGTAGACCACGCGCTTGCCAGCGGCCTTGATGCGCGCTGCGTCATCGGCCGTCAGCGCCAACGCGAAGCGCTCGGGGTTGGCGGCCAGCATCTGCCGGATCTCCAGCAAGCGCTGCAGGCCGTGATCGCGTTCGGCCGGATGCGCAGCGGCAGTGCGATCGCCCTGGTCGGTGTAGATCGCCCAGAACCCGCCATCAAGTGCGCCTTCGACCATGCGCGGGTAATCCACCTGCGAGAGCGCATTGCGGTCGTGCCGCTGCTCGATGTCGAAGCCGTCGCGGCCGAAGTTGGCCGGCGTATCCAGATGGCTGTCCAGGGTCAGCAGGCGCTGCTGCAGTGCCTTGGCCCGGGCCAGCTCCTGCGCGCTGAAGTCGACGGCATGGGCGGACAGCGGCGCACTCAGCGCCAGGGCGAGCAGCAGGGACAGGCGACTCAACGAAGGCATGGGCTCTCACCAGCAGAGGGAAGAGCCCGACCATAGCGCTGCTGTCCACGCTTTTGTAGAGCCGAGCGTAGGCCCGGCGCTACAGGTTGCCGGCCCGTGTCCGGCGTGACGTGTTCCGCAGCTCAGTCCACCACGCGGCAGAACACGGCCTTCAGGTAACGCGATTCCTGCACGTGGGCCATGAACGGATGGTCCGGACCGGCGCCGGCCACCTTCAGGATCTGGATGGTGCGGCCAGAGAAGTACGCTGCACGACGCAACATGTCCAGGAACTGGTCCTCGGCCACCAAGCCGGTGCAGGAGAACGTGGCGAACAGGCCACCGGGCTTGACCACGCCAAGCGCCAGCTTGTTCATGTCCAGGTACTTCTTCAGCGCGGTGATCACCTGCTCACGGTCGCGGGTCATCTTCGCCGGGTCCAGGATCACCACGTCGTACTTCTCGCCGCGGTTGGCCGCATCACGCAGCCACGGGAAGATGTCGGACTGGACGAACTTCGGGCGCACGTTGTTCAGACGCGAATTGCCCTTGGCGATCTGGATGACGTCTTCATCGATGTCGATGCCGACCACTTCCGATGCACCGCGCGCGGCCGCATACACGGCGAAACCGCCGGTGTTGCAGCACAGGTCGAGCACGCTCTTGCCTTCCACCTGCTGGCTCAGCCACTCACGGTTCTCGCGCTGGTCAGCGAAGAAACCGGTCTTGTGCGCACCGGCCGGGTCGGCGCGGAACTTGATGCCGTACTCGGTGATCACCGACGCTTCGGTGGTGGTGTTGCCATGGAAATCGAAGCTTTCCTGCTTCTGCACGTGCTCGTCGGCGAAGCTGTGGAAGCGGCAGCCCGGGAACTGTTCACGCAGGGCGTCGTAGATCCACTCGCGGTGGCGGAACATGCCGGCGGCGAAGAACTCCACCACCACCAGGTCGTTGTAACGGTCCACTACCAGGCCGGACAGGCCGTCGCCTTCACTGTGTACCACGCGCCAGGCGTCGGACACCGCATCAAGCTTCAGCACCTCACGACGCAGCGACACCGCCTGGGCGATCTTGCGCGAGAACCAGCCCGCGTCCACCGGGATCTGCGGGTCGGTTTCAAGGATGCGTACGGCAATACGCGAATG
Source organism: Stenotrophomonas lactitubi (assembly GCF_002803515.1). Taxonomy (NCBI): domain Bacteria; kingdom Pseudomonadati; phylum Pseudomonadota; class Gammaproteobacteria; order Lysobacterales; family Lysobacteraceae; genus Stenotrophomonas; species Stenotrophomonas lactitubi. The sequence goes on from NZ_PHQX01000002.1 coordinate 49,873, forward strand.
CCCGTTGTAGAAGCCACGGCCGATGAACTCGCCATCCACGCCGACGACGTCGACGAGGGAGCCGGGCTTGGGCCGGACGGTCGGCTTCTCGACCAGTTTCTGGAAGATCCACGGGTGGCTGGAACGCCACGCGTTCTTGAGGCGGACAACGGGAAGGGGGGTATTCATCCACCTATTGTAAACCGGGCGCCGGGGTCAGATCCCCACAGGGGCGCTGACCCCGGGCCGGTGTGCCAACCAAGGTTGGCACCTACCAGAGCTGGTCCCGGCCCCAGGGCATTTGACGCCGGCCCGGCCAGGCCGCAGAATCGGCGGCAGAAGGGGAGTAGCTCCCAGACGTTGTCGCCGTCAATTCGAGCCCGCAGGCTCCGGTGCAACGGCAGTTCCGGCCCATCGGAACTGCGAGCGAGACCTTCGCCGTACTGGCGAAGCTCTGTCCCTGGATCCCCTCCCGATCCTCCGTTGCAGATCCTCGCCGTCCGGCTTGAGGCATTTTTCATTTTCCCAACGGACAAACCCATGCAGACGATCGGTAATTTGTGGTTGTGGGGCGGCTTCGCAGCGGTGGTGGTCATCGCCCTGCTGGTCGACCTCGTATTGATGCGCCATGGTGGCCCGCACAAGGTCACCTTCAAGGAGGCCCTGTGGTGGTCCATCGGCTGGGTCGCGCTGGCCCTGGCCTTCAACGGCGGCCTCTGGTTCTACCTGAACGAGACGGCCGGCCAGGTCGTGGCCAACAAGGTCGGCCTGGAGTTCCTGACCGGCTACCTGGTCGAGAAGGCGCTGGCGGTGGACAACATCTTCGTCTTCCTGATGATCATGAGCTACTTCGCGGTGCCGGAGGAACAGCGCCAGAAGGTGCTGATCATCGGCATCCTGGGTGCGATCGTGCTGCGTACGATCATGATCTTCGCAGGCAGCGTGCTGATCACCCAGTTCCATTGGCTGCTCTACGTGTTCGGCGCCTTCCTGCTCTTCACCGGCTGGAAGATGTGGTTCGCCGCGGGCCAGGAGCCTGACCTGGAAGCCAACCCGGCCCTGCGCTGGATGCGCAAGCACCTGCGCCTGCTGCCGGACTACGAAGGCAACGCGATGAGCGTCAAGCGCGACGGCGTGCGCTGGTTCACCCCGCTGTTCGCGGTGCTGATCCTGATCGCAGTGACCGACGTGATCTTCGCGGTGGACAGCATCCCGGCGATCTTCGCGATCACCACCGACCCATTCATCGTGCTGACCTCCAACGTGTTCGCGGTGCTCGGCCTGCGTGCGATGTTCTTCCTGCTGGCCGGCATGGCCGACCGCTTCCACCTGCTGCCGTACGGCCTGGCCCTGGTGCTGGCCTTCATCGGCATCAAGATGATGATCATCGACCTGTTCAAGATCCCGACCCCGATCTCGCTGGGCGTGGTCGCGGTGATCATCGCTGCCACGGTGGTGCTGAGCCTGAAGAATCCGCCGAAGGAAGGCGGCGCCTGATCCAGGCGGATTGAAGGATGCGGCCGGTGGATTGTCCCGCCGGCCGCACCCACTCTCCCGCAGCGGTGGCCTTGGTTTCGCGCCGGCCACCGCCATTGCTGAGGGTATGAACACGAACGCGCCCCTGCCCGCCGGCGACGCGCCGGCCGACCGCAACGACCGCACGCGCATCCTGCGCGCCTTCAATGCCAGCCTGGCCGCCGTGCTGGTGCTGGTGGCCGTGTTCGCCCTGCAGGACCATTTCGACTGGCGACCCTGGGCCGTGGCACCGCTGGAAGCCAAGGGACTGCTCGGCCTGATCGGCGGACCGCTGCTGCATGCATCGATCGAACACATCGCCGCCAACAGCGCCGCGATCCTGATCCTCGGCACCCTCGCCGGCAGCGTCTATCCCAAGGCCACGCTACGTGCCCTGCCCCTGCTCTGGGTCGGTTCGGGCATCGGTGCGTGGATGCTGGGCAACCCCGGCAGCTTCCATCTCGGCGCCAGTGGCGTCACCCACGGCCTGATGTTCCTGCTGGCCAGCCTCGGCCTGCTGCGCCGCGACCGCGCGGCCATCGCCACCGGGTTGATCGGCATGCTGTTCTACGGCGGCATGCTGATGACCGTGCTGCCGCACGCCGACGGCGTGTCCTGGCAGTCGCACATGGGCGGTGCCTTCGCCGGCATCATCGCTGCGCTGCTGTTCCGCAACGCCGATCCCTTGCCACCGCGCCCGCGTTACAGCTGGGAAGACGAGGAAGAAGAGATCGAGCCGCTGGCCGACGACGAACTCGAGCCGCCGTCGCCGCAGCGCGTGCCGGTACTGTGGCAGCCGCGCGAAGGGCAGGACTATGTGGTTGTCCCGTTCCGCCGGCCGGAAGACCCGCGCGTTTGAGCTGTGACGGGGTCGGATCCCCGAAGGGGCTCTGCCCCCGATCACCGATGACCCGGTGGCCGCCGACCTTGGTCGGCGCTCCTGCCTCCGGCGTTCATGCCCCCGCAGCGACCGCGTGCCAACCAAGGTTGGCACCTACCACCGGCGCATCAATCCGCCGCGTTTCCCGCCGCGCCCATTCCATCCACCGCCTGCCGGCCGAGCGCCGGGTCATCGGTGAAGAACGCATCGATGCCGGTCGCCAGATAGGCGCGCATCTCGGCGATCGACCCTTCCGCATTGCGCGCGTTGTCGGCACCCTTGCGCAGGTTGCTGGCCTGGAAGTGGTTCTCCGGGCGGAACGTATACGGGATCACCATCAGACCCACCGCGTGCGCATCGCGCACCAGCGACGTCGGCGTGCCCAGCGCACCGTTGGCATCCAGCGGGATGATCGAGCGCAGCTCCGGGCCGATGCCATCGGCATAGGCCGCGACGTCCTTCAGACCCGCCGGGGTCATCATCTGCGCATAGGTCAGCGCGCCGCCGGCCTTGGCGATGTCGGCCGGCTGGGTATCGCCCTTCCACAGCAGCTGCAGCAGGCGGATGTTGCTGCCACGCGGGATCTTGCCGCGCAGGTAACGCAGGTTGGCGGTCTCGAACGACTGGATGGTGACCGGGCCTACGTTGGTATAGGCGTTGCCACGCAGCGCAGCCAGCACCTTGTCTTCCATCGGCAGGCCGATCGACTGGAAATAGGTCGGGTGCTTGATCTCCGGCACCAGGCCGATGCCACGGTTGGCACGACCTGCCTGCTGGACCAGGAACGCCAGGATCTCGTCCAGGCTGGCGATGCGGAACTGGCCGTCATAGGCGGTGCTGCGGAACTCCGGCAGGCGCTCGCGGGCGTACAGGGTCTTCAGCTCGGCCAGGGTGAAGTCTTCGGTGAACCAGCCTTCGACCGTCTGCCCATCGATGACCTTGCGGGTCTTCCGCTTGGCGAATTCCTTGTGCTCGGCCACATCGGTGGTGCCACCGATCTCGTTCTCGTGGCGGGCCACCATCACCCCGTCCTTGGTCATCACCAGGTCCGGTTCGATGTAATCGGCACCGTCGGCGATGGCCTGCGCATAGGCCGCCAAGGTGTGCTCGGGCAGCAGCGCGCTTGCGCCGCGATGACCGTAGACCGACACCTTGGGCGCGGCCGGAGGGGTGGATTCAGCACTCATGGCCACCGATGGTGCCACGGCCAGCGACAACAGCAACGCACGACCCCACGACTTCACTGCGACTTCCCCAAGCGGTTTGTGATGGGCGTCAGTATGCGGCGGGAATGTGACAGGTTGGGGGAGCCGGGGTCGGATCCCTGAAGGGGCTCCGACCCCAATCTGCCAGATACGGATCTCCAAGATCCGGTAGTCGCCGACCTTGGTCGGCGCTCTGCTCTTGGGGTTCCATGGCCCCGGATGCCCGGTGCCAACCAAGGTTGGCATCTACCAGAGCGTGAGCCGTGCGATTGATCGATGTCGGGGATCAGAGCCCCTTCGGGGATCTGACCCGGCCTTATTTGCCGATGCAGAAACTGGAGAAAATCCTTCCCAGCAGGTCATCGGCACTCATCTGCCCGGTGATTTCACCCAGCGCATCGTGCGCCAGCCGCAGCTCTTCCGCTGCCAGCTCCAGGTGCTCGTGCACCAGCTCTCCGTCCGCCCGCTGCGCATGTTCCTGCGCGCGCTCGATGGCATCCACGTGGCGGGTACGCGCGGAGAACTCACCGTCCACCTGCTCCCCCGCGCCGGCCGAGGCGATCGAACGCAGGCGTGCATGCAGGTCGTCCAGTCCCGCGCCGGTGGCAGCGGAGACAAACAAGCGATCCGCATCGTCCAGCACCGGCATCGCATCCAGTAGATCCGACTTGTTGTGGATGTACACCTTGTGTGGCACCGCCTTCATCGCATCACCGATAGCTGCTTCGCCCGCAGCCGGGTCGCGCGCATCCAGCACGATCAGGGCCAGGTCGGTGCGTTCGATCTCCGCGTGGGCGCGGCGCATGCCTTCGCGTTCGATGGCATCGCCGCCATCGCGCAGGCCGGCGGTGTCGACCAGGGTCAGTTCAAGTCCGTCCAGCCGGATGGTCTCGCGCAGCGTGTCGCGGGTGGTGCCGGCGATGTCGGTGACGATGGCACGCTCGCTGCCGGCCAGCGCGTTCAACAGTGAACTCTTGCCGGCATTCGGTGGGCCGATCAGCACGGCATGCAGGCCATCGCGCAGGCGACGGCCGCGCTCGGCATCACGACGCAGCAAGGCCAGGTCGCTGCGGGCTTGCTCGAGCCCGCGCCGCACCTGTGCACCGCCCAGCGTGTCCAGCGGCTCATCGGCGAAATCGATGGCCGCTTCCACGTGGATGCGCAGCAGCACCAGCTGTTCAACCACTGCGTCGATACGACGCGAGAACACACCATCCAGCGAACGGCGTGCAGCACGTGCGGCGCGGTTGTCACCGGCGGCGATCAGATCGGCGATGGCTTCGGCCTGGGCCAGGTCGAGCTTGCCGTTGAGAAACGCGCGCTCGCTGAACTCGCCCGGCCGCGCCTGGCGCGCGCCCAGCGCGATGCAGCGTGCAACCAGTTGCTGCAGCAACACCGGGCTGCCATGGCCCTGCAGCTCCACCACTTCTTCGCCGGTGAAGCTGTTTGGTGCAGGGAACCACAGCACGATGCCATCGTCGATTACCTCACCGTCGGCATCGCGCAGGCGCGCGTAGTGCGCATGGCGCGGGCGCAGCGTCGGTGCGCCGAGCGCGTTGGCGATGGCTGCGGCGCGCGGGCCTGACAGGCGCAGCAGGCCGACGCCTCCCGCACCGGGTGCGCTGGCGATGGCTACGATGGTGTCGGTACGGATCGCGTCGTTCATTGCTCAGAGCTTCTCCAGCTGCGCGCGCGCCTGTGCCGCACCACTGCCTTGCGGCTGCAGCGCCAGGTAGGTGGTGTAGGCCTGCTTCGCCTTGGCCTTCTCGCCCGCGTGGAAGTAGGCATCGCCCAGGTTGAGATGGGCCACCGCGCGCGACGGATCGATCTTCAGTGTGTTCTCCAGCCAACGCGCCGCTTCGGCGTAGCGTTGCTGGCGGTAGTAGACGAAGCCGAGGTTGTTGGCCGCCTGGGCGAAATCCGGGCGCAGCTTCAACGCCTCGGCGAACTGCACGGCAGCTTCGTCGTAGCGCTTCTCGCGGTACAGCTGCAGGCCACGGTCGTTGGCCTGCTGCGAGCGCTGGCGGTCCGAGGCCGGTCCGGCCGTCGGCACCACCAGCTTGGCCTTGCCGCCCTGCAGGTCGGCCACGGTCACTGGCGCCTCACTGTTCTTGGCGTCCTGGGCGGCATCAACCTTGTTGTTCAGGGCGATCGCATCGGCAGTCAGCTGGCGCGTGTCGGCGTTGAGGTATTCCTGGCTGTCCGGCACCTGGAACACGAACTCGCCGCCCTGCGAGCCGGGCAGGCTGCCGAACGCAGGCGTCTGGTGCGAGACCGCCGACACCGCCGGCGCCACATAGGCGGCCAGCTCGGTACCGGTGATCAGGCCATCGCCATTGAGGTCGCCCTTACCGGCCAATGCCTGCAGCAGCACCCAGGTAAACACCGAGTGTCCGTTCGGGCCGGCATCGGCCACCTGCTGGTCGGCACCACCGGCGGTCAGCATCTGCCGCGCGCTGCGGCGCGCGTTCTCGCGCAGGAACGACGACGAGGACGGACCGCCGCGGGTCAGGCCGAGGCCGCTGTAGCAGGCATCCATCACGAACATCACATGCTTGGCCTGCATGCTCTCGGCGATATTCTGGATGTCGGTCATCGCGATGGCATCGGTGGCGAATTCCTTCGGGTCCGAATCGACCGGGATGATGTAGCCCAGGTCACGACCGGAGGCGAGCTGGCGCGTCGCGCCATGGCCGGCGAAGAACACGAACACGCGATCATTCCTGCCGGTGCGGTCATCGGACAACCGGTCGTGGAAGGCGGCCAGGATGTTGTTGCGGGTGGCCTGTTCGTTCTTCAGCACGATCACCTGCGAGGACGGGAAGCCGAACTGCCCGGTCAGCGTATCGGCCACCGCCTGCGCGTCGTGGCTGGCGTACTCCAGCTTCGGCCACTTGGCATAGTTGTCGATGCCGACCACGATCGCCCACGATTTTTCATAGCCGGTGGTGACGGTGGCATCGCGGTCGCTGCCCTTGCGCGGGCGGGCGACGCTGAAGTCGCGGCCATTCCAGCCAGCGAACTGGTAGCCGTCGGCGATCAGCCGATCCAGGATCTGCGGCAGTGCCTTCACCGCGCGGTCGTGGATATCATGGAACAGGATGATGCCGCGCTGCTCCTTGTTCACCTGGTCGAGCACGCGCTGCACGATCGACTCAGGCACCGGGTCGGCCCAGTCCATCGAATCGATGTTCCACATGATCGACTTCAGCCCCGCTTCGTTGAGCAGCTGCAGGCCTTCGGCGTTGCGCGCGCCATACGGGAAGCGGAACAGCGGCGCGCGCTTGCTGTCGACGTCCTTCAGCAGGGTGTCGGTGTCCAGCACCTGCTGGCGCAGCGCATCGCCGGTGGTGCGCGACAGCTGCGCATGGGTCAGGCTGTGGTTGCCGACGGCGTAGCCCTCTTCCATCAGGTTGCGGCTGATCTTCGCCATCGGCCCGAGGCTGACCTTGCCGTCGGTCTCGACCTTGCCGAGGTTGCGGCCGACTTCGAAGAACACGCCCGGTACGTCGTAGCGCTTGAGGATGGCCACCACTTCGTCGGTATAGGCCTTGTGCGGGCCATCGTCGAAGGTCAGCACCACCGTCTTCGGCGGCAGGTCGCGGCCGAAGATCTCACGATCGCTGTCCTTCATCGACATCGGGTACGGCTCGATCACGCCGTAGTCGCGCAGGATCGCTTCGCGGCTGTAGTCCTTGTGCAGGTGCGCGATGTAGTCGTCCCACTTCTCGCGCTTCAGTTCGATGGCACGGGTGCGCTCGAAGCGGCTGAAGATGCGGGTCAGTTCCTGGTTGTAGTTGCGCTCGATCTCGTCCAGCGCCTCCAGGTCTTCGCCGATGCGCTGGTGCAGCTTCACCGCCGGCAACGAGGAATCAGCGCCGATGCGTTCGTGCAGATCACGCAGCACTTCGCGGAACGCCAGGCGATCGGCATCGAACAGTTCCGGCGCCGACTCGATGTAATCCAGCACCGTGCCCAGGGTAGCGAAGCGCTGCGGGCTGCTACCGCGCAGCAGCGTGTCGAACTGCGCGGCAATGGCGCTGCGCTGTTCCAGGCCATCGTGGAACAGCTGCTGGCCGATGCGGGTGGAGGTGGTGCGATCGGCCGCGGACTGCTGTTCCTCGTCGGCCAGCAGCACGATGATCCGGCGATAGCCGTCGAGCTGCTTCTGCAATGCGCCCAGCAGCGGTGCAGCGGCCGGATCGGCGGCGGCGGCAGCCTGTGCGCTCGGCTGGGTGACCGCCGCCGGTGCCTGCGCGTCCTTGTCGCCGCAGCCGGCCACGAGCAGGGTCAGCAGCAGGCTGGGCAGGAACAGGCGGAACGACGGCGCACGCGGCATGGCGGACTCGAACAAAGGGGGATGGTGTGCCGGCGATTCTAACGCCGCATGCGAAAAGCCCGCCTTGCGGCGGGCCTTTGCTGGGTCGATCGACCCTGGGAAGCAGTCGACCAAGGTCGACGTCTACCTCTTACTTTTTCTTGGCCGGGGCGGTGGCCGCCGTGGCCGGCATCGGATCGCTGCCGTGACGCTTGGTCATCCACCACTGCTGCAGCAGGCCCAGGCCACCGTTGACCACCCAGTACAGGACCAGGCCGGACGGCATGAAGGCCATCATGACGCCGAACACCAGCGGCATGAACTGCATCATCTTCTGCTGCATCGGGTCCATGCCCGGTGCCGGCGTCAGCTTCTGGGTGAACCACATCACCGCCACGTTGATCACCGGCAGGATGAAGTACGGATCGCGTGCGGTCAGGTCCTGGATCCAGCCGAACCAGGGCGCCTGGCGCAGTTCGACCGATTCCACCAGCACCCAGTACAGGGCGAAGAAGATCGGCATCTGGATGAGGATCGGCAGACAGCCGCCCATCGGATTGATCTTTTCCTTCTTGTACAGCTCCATCATCGCGGTCTGGAACTTCTGGCGATCATCGCCATAGCGTTCCTTCAACTGCGCGATGCGCGGCTGGAAGCGACGCATCTTGGCGCCACTCTTGTACTGCGTCGCCGACAGCGGGTACAGCACGATCTTCAGCAGCACCACCAGGCCAACGATGGCCCAGCCCCAGTTGCCCACCAGCTTGTGCACCTGGTTGAGCACCCAGAACAGGCCCTGGCCGATCACCGCCATCATCGAGAAGCGGCTGTAGTCGACCACACGGTCCAGACCCGGCACGTCTTCCTTGGCGATCAGGTTGACCAGCTTCGGGCCGACCCACAGGCGGGCCTCGGTGCTGGTGGACTGGCCGGGGGCCACGGTGAAGGCCGGGCCGCGCGCTTCGATCAGGTCACGACCGGCCACCTGCGACAGCACGTAGTGTGCGGTCTGGTCCTTCTGCGGGATCCAGGCGGTGAAGAAGTGGTGCTGCAGCATCGCCAGCCAACCACCGGTGATGTTCTGGTTCAGCGCGCCATCGTCCAGGTAATCCTTGAACGCACGACGCTGGTACTTCTTGTCGTTGTCGTACCAGGTGGCACCGTTGAAGCTGAACGAGTCCGGGTTGGTCATGCTCCGCGACAGGATGGTCGGGGTGCGGTCCAGGGTGCGGTAGACGTAGCCGTTCCACGGCGCGGCGCCAGCGTTGCTGACTTGGTCCTTGAAGCGGATCGCATACTCGTTGCGGCCCACGATCAGGGTGCGCTTGATGGTCACGCCGTTGTCGGCGGTCCACACGAACGGGACCTGCAGTTCGTTCTGGCCATTGGCCAGCACGAAGTCGCGGGTATCACCGACCAGCTTGAAGCCGTCGACGCCCGGCACCGGGGTGTTCTTGTCTTCGCTCGCCCAGCCGCTGATCGCGCTGTACGGATGTGCGGGATCTTCGGTCAGCAGGCGTACCGGCGGGCTGCCTTCGTCCTTGCTCTGCGGGAACTGCAGCAGTTCGGCATCGAGCACGCGGCCACCATCGAGCACCAGGCGCAGCACGTCGGTGGTGATGGTCACGCGCTGTGCGGACGGGGTGGCGCTGGCCTGGGCCTGTACAGCGGCCTGGCCCGGGGCACCGGGAACCTGTGCGCTGGGGATGCTGCCCGGGGTTGCACCCGGAACGCTCTGTGCGGCGGCCGGGGCCGAGCTGGTCGTCGGCGCCGGGGTCGGGGCGGACTTCTCACGGCTCCACTCCATCCACAGCAGCACGGCCACCATCAGCCAGGCAAAGATCAGGAAAACACGGGTCTGGTTCATCAGCAGGCAGGCTCAGCGGGGCCGGGACGCGGTGCCGGCTCGGTGACGGAGGAAATGGCAATGCCATCAGGCGGCGGCATTGTGCCGTCCACGCCCGGCGCGGGCAATGCGCGCAGGCGCCGCAACAGGCGCAGGAAGGCCTGGCGGATATCTTCGTTGCTGGCGTGACGCGCAGCAGTACGAGCCACGACGACGAAGTCGCCTGGCTGTATGTCGGTTCGTGTCTGACGCAAGGCGTCGCGCAGGACGCGCTTGATCCGGTTACGCCCAACGGCGTGAGGATCGACCTTGCGGGAAACCGCCAGACCCAGCCTGGCCGGCCGGTCAGCCGGTAGCCAGTGCAGGGTCATCAGCGGATCGGACACACGGCGGGCGCCGTTGAAGACCGTTGAATATTCGGCACGCGTGCGAACCCGCGCAGAGCGAGGGAATCGCTTGCGCGGGTCTGCAGTATTCACTGTCGAATGGATTGCGTCTGCCGCTGGATGCGGCATGGCAATCAGGCGCTCAGGACTTTGCGGCCCTTGGCGCGGCGACGCGACAGGATCTTGCGGCCGTCAGCGGTCTTCATACGGGCACGGAAGCCGTGGTCGCGCTTACGCTTGAGGTTGCTGGGCTGGAAGGTGCGCTTGGTGGCCATGTGGGCCTCTCGTATGAATGGGACGGAAAGAACCGGAAATTTTAGAGAGGTATCCCCCCTCCCGTCAACCCCTGTCTGCTACGCCAATTCACCGGGCTGTGCAATAGCTGTGGATCTTTTTGTGAATAAGTAGGGGACAAGCATTCCGAAGGCGGGCGCTCGGTGGTAGGCTGAGCCATCCATTTCCCCCCTTTCAGGCCTGTGTTTGGGCGCCTTTTCGCGCCTATGCATCGGCCACCGGACAATTATTGCTGATGGATGCCTGGTCACGTAGTCTCGAGCGACTCGAGGCGGAGTTCCCGCCCGAGGATGTTCACACCTGGTTGAAGCCGCTGCAGGCCGATCTGCGCGCTGACAGCCTGGTGCTGTATGCACCGAATGCCTTCATTGTCGATCAGGTGCGCGAGCTGTACCTGCCGCGGATCCGCGAGCTGGTCACCCACTTTGCCGGTTTCGGCGACGTTTTTCTTGAAATCGGCTCGCGTCCGCGTCCCGTGGACGCGCAGATCGCGCCGGTTTCCAGCCATTCGGCGCAGGCGCCGGTGCAGCCGCAGGTCCCGTTCGCCGGCAACCTGGACAACCACTACACCTTCGCCAACTTCGTCGAAGGCCGCAGCAACCAGCTGGGTCTGGCCGCAGCATTCCAGGCGGCACAGAAGCCGGGCGACCGGGCGCACAATCCGCTGCTGTTGTACGGGGGCACCGGCCTGGGCAAGACCCACCTGATGTTCGCTGCCGGCAACGCGATGCGCCAGGCCAATCCGGGCGCCAAGGTGTTGTACCTGCGTTCGGAACAGTTCTTCAGCGCCATGATCCGGGCCTTGCAGGAAAAGACCATGGATCAGTTCAAGCGCCAGTTCCAGCAGGTCGACGCGCTGCTGATCGATGACATCCAGTTCTTCGCAGGCAAGGACCGCACCCAGGAAGAGTTCTTCCACACCTTCAACGCGTTGTTCGATGGCAAGCAGCAGATCATCCTGACCTGCGACCGCTATCCGCGCGAAGTCGAAGGCCTGGAAGCGCGCCTGAAGTCGCGGCTTGCCTGGGGCCTGTCGGTCGCGATCGAGCCGCCGGACTTCGAGACCCGCGCTGCGATCGTGCTGGCCAAAGCCCGCGAGCGTGGTGCCGAGATTCCCGATGACGTTGCGTTCCTGATTGCCAAGAAAATGCGCTCCAATGTGCGCGACCTCGAGGGCGCGCTGAATACCCTGACCGCCCGCGCCAACTTCACTGGCCGTGCGATCACCACCGAATTCGCCCAGGAAACCCTGCGCGACCTGCTGCGCGCCCAGCAGCAGGCGATCAGCATTCCCAACATCCAGAAAACCGTTGCCGACTACTACGGGCTGCAGATCAAGGATCTGCTGTCCAAGCGTCGGACCCGGTCGCTGGCCCGTCCGCGTCAGGTTGCCATGGCGCTGACCAAGGAACTGACCGAACACAGCCTGCCCGAAATCGGCGACGCCTTTGCCGGTCGTGATCACACCACGGTGCTGCATGCCTGCCGGCAGATCCGCACCCTGATGGAAGCCGACGGCAAGCTCCGCGAGGACTGGGACAAGCTGATCCGGAAGCTGAGCGAATGATGCACGTACGCCGATGAGGCGTCACCGCATAAAACGGTGCAGAATCCGGTAGCAAGCGCGGGACAGGGTGTGGATAAAAATGCCGTTGGATTTCGCGGAAGATTTATCCACAGCTTTCCCCACCCCTTGGGGGCTGGTAATGCAGAGGGTTTCGAAGCCTGAAACCCTTTTGTTTACAAAGACTTAGCTGTGTTTTCCAGCGATTCTGGCTCTACCAGCACCACCAAGCTTTTGATTTATTCCACATTTTTTTAAAGCATAGGGGCACGGAACCACATGCGTTTCACACTGCAGCGCGAAGCCTTTCTCAAGCCGTTGGCACAGGTCGTCAACGTGGTCGAACGCCGCCAGACCCTTCCGGTTCTGGCCAATTTCCTGGTGCAGGTGCAGAACGGCCAGCTGTCGCTGACCGGTACCGACCTGGAAGTGGAGATGGTGTCGCGGATCGCGGTTGAAGATGCCCAGGACGGCGAAACCACCATTCCCGCCCGCAAGCTGTTCGAGATCATCCGCGCCCTGCCTGATGGCAGCCGGATCACCGTCTCGCAGACCGGTGACAAGATCACCGTGCAGGCAGGACGCAGCCGCTTCACCCTGGCCACCCTGCCCTCCAACGACTTCCCGTCGGTGGACGAAGTGGAAGCCACCGAGCGCGTTGCGATCGGCGAAGCCACCCTGAAGGAGCTGATCGAGCGCACGGCGTTCGCGATGGCCCAGCAGGATGTGCGCTATTACCTCAACGGCCTGCTGTTCGACCTGCGCGGCGATGCCCTGCGCACCGTCGCTACCGATGGTCATCGCCTGGCCCTGTGCGAAACCGATCTGGCCAAGCCCAGCGGTTCCAAGCGCCAGATCATCGTGCCGCGCAAGGGCGTGACCGAACTGCAGCGCCTGCTGGAAAGCGGCGATCGCGAGATCGAGCTGGAAGTTGGCCGCAGCCACGTTCGTGTGAAGCGCGACGATGTCACCTTCACCTCCAAGCTGATCGATGGTCGCTTCCCGGATTACGAGGCAGTGATTCCGATCGGCGCCGACCGCGAAGTGAAGGTTGATCGCGAAGCACTCCGCGCCTCGCTGCAGCGTGCCGCGATCCTGTCCAACGAGAAGTACCGCGGCATCCGCGTCGAAGTCTCGCCGGGCAACCTGAAGATCAGCGCGCACAACCCGGAGCAGGAGGAGGCCCAGGAAGAAATCGAAGCCGACACCTCGGTCAGCGATCTGGCCATCGGCTTCAACGTGAACTACCTGCTGGATGCCCTCTCCGCCCTGCGCGACGAAGAAGTGATCATCCAGCTTCGCGACTCCAACTCCTCGGCGCTGGTGCGTGAATCGAGCAGTGAGAAGTCGCGTCATGTGGTGATGCCGCTGCGTCTCTGACAGCTGCGCCGTTCCACGTGGAACACATGGACGCCCGGGAATTCCCGGGCGTTTTTTTTTGTTCCACGTGGAGCATCGGTACGGGTACCCGCCCCTGTTGCCTGTTGGGCGAACCTGATTTCAATCCTGGTTCTGACGAAGGTGCATCAGAACCGGGAGGCATTGAACTCGCAAGCCGTCTCACGCACGACGTAGGTTGAAAATTCCTTGACGCCGTCAAACAGCGATCGCTCGTCCAGCTCTTTGCCTGGCCGTGCTGACTGCACTGTCCACAGCTCCCGTTCGCGGAATTTCGGGCCCTCCCTAGCTTCTAAATCTGGGTATAAATCAAAAGCTTGGTGGTGATGGTAGGGCCAGATTTCATGTAGAAGTAGGCTATGTTTTTGATTTAAAACAATTTTATAGGGCTGAAACCCCCTGTATATAGGCCATCAAGCCTGGGGGGGAACCTGTGGATAGTTTTGCAGCCAAGGAAAAAGGCCTTTTTTATCCACAGTTCGCCCACACCTTGTGTATAAGTCATACAGGCCCCCTGTGGATGGCGTGGAACGGATGCTTTGAATTTCTTGAAATCTGTGGAACCTGGCAGGACCACCGCCCCCAGATTTCAAGAAATTTTTGGAGTATTGACTGCCAGCCCAGCGCACTCCCAGGCCTTGTGTGCGTGTAACAGTCTCCGGATTGTTGAAATCTGGGCTCCTCAAGCCTTGGCCAGCTGCTGGATTTGAACGATCTCGGCCGCTGTCCGGTCGCCTGTCGCCGGCAGTCACGCCCCCGCCACGTGGAACACATGTTCTCCAACGTCGACAGGGCTCGCTGATGCCGGACCGTGTCCCGCCATGACGGCTGGCTTGACCAATGCAGTAAGCTGGATGATTCCCCGCCCCTCTACCGCCACGTGCGGATGGTCTGTCACATCCCATGCAGATTCGTCGTCTTGCCCTCCACCAGTTGCGTCGTTTCGATGCGGTGGAGCTGTCGCCCCAGCCAGGGGTGAATCTGCTTACCGGTGACAACGGCGCTGGCAAGACCAGCGTCCTTGAAGCGTTGCATTTGATGGCCTATGGGCGGAGTTTCCGCGGGCGGGTACGCGATGGCCTGGTCCGTCAGGGCCATGAAGCCCTGGACGTCTTCGTGGAATGGGACGAGCAACGCGGTGATCTGCCCCCGCAGCGGCGAAAAGCAGGGCTGCGGCACAGTGGGCAGGAGTGGAAGGGCCGTCTGGATGGCGAAGACGTGGCCCAGCTCGGCAACCTGTGTGCCGCTCTGGCGGTGGTCACCTTTGAACCAGGCAGCCATGCCTTGGTGAGTGGTGGTGGTGAACCGCGTCGGCGTTTCCTGGATTGGGGCCTGTTCCACGTGGAACCAGACTTCCTTTCCCTGTGGCGGCGCTATTCGCGGGCTCTGAAGCAGCGCAACGCCCTGCTCAAGCAAGGCGGGCCGTCTCGGATGCTCGATACCTGGGATCACGAGCTGGCCGAGGCGGGAGAGCCGCTGACCAGTCGTCGGCAGCACTACCTGGAGCGGCTGCAGTCCCGGACGATCGCCTTGGCCGAGGCATTGGCTCCTCAGCTGGGAATTGTGGGCATGAACCTGAGCCCCGGCTGGCGCCGAAGTGAGGTTCCACTGGCCGATGCACTGTTGCTGGCACGCGAACGCGACCGTCAGGCGGGTTACACCTCGCTGGGCCCGCACCGCGCAGACTGGAGCGTGGCGTTTCACAGCATTCCAGGTCGCGATGCGCTCTCGCGCGGCCAGGCCAAGCTCACCGCCCTCGCCTGTCTGCTGGCTCAGGCGGAGGATTACGCCGAGCAGCGTGGCGAGTGGCCCGTCATTGCGCTGGACGATCTGGCCTCGGAGCTGGATCGCACCCACCAGAGCCGGGTACTGCACCGTTTGTTGGCGGCGCCGGCGCAGATCTTCATCACCGCAACAGAAACGCCTGCGGCCCTGGAGACCCTGAGCAACATCGCCCGGTTCCACGTGGAACATGCACAGATCGTGGCTGTGCCATAGTGGGCACGGCAAGGCCGCTCAGCCCCGGCTGGTATAATTCAGGCTGCTATCCCTTCATTCTCGGCACATCGCTCAAAGCGGTGTCCGACCTGCGGAGCCTACGGCAAGCGCAATGACCGACGAACAGAACACCCCGGCAAACAACGGCAACTACGACGCCAACAGCATTACGGCCCTGGAAGGCCTGGAGGCTGTCCGCAAGCGCCCAGGCATGTACATCGGCGATGTACATGACGGCACCGGCCTGCATCACATGGTGTTCGAGGTCGTCGACAACTCGATCGACGAAGCCCTCGCCGGCCATGCCGACCACGTCTCGGTGACGATCCATGCCGACGGCTCGGTTGGAGTGTCCGACAACGGTCGCGGCATTCCGACGGGCAAGCACGAGCAGATGAGCAAAAAGCTCGACCGCGACGTGTCTGCTGCCGAAGTCGTGATGACGGTCCTGCACGCAGGCGGCAAGTTCGACGACAACAGCTACAAGGTTTCCGGCGGCCTGCACGGCGTGGGCGTCAGCGTGGTCAACGCGCTGTCGCAGAAGCTGGTCCTGGATATCTACCAGGGCGGTTTCCACTACCAGCAGGAATACGCCGACGGCGCAGCACTGCATCCGCTCAAGCAGGTCGGTCCCAGCACCAAGCGCGGTACGACCCTGCGCTTCTGGCCCTCGGTAAAGGCTTTCCACGACAACGTGGAATTCCACTACGACATCCTGGCCCGTCGCCTGCGCGAACTGTCCTTCCTCAATTCCGGCGTCAAGATCGTGCTGGTGGACGAGCGTGGTGATGGCCGCCGCGACGACTTCCATTACGAGGGTGGCATCCGCAGCTTCGTGGAGCATCTGGCGCAGCTGAAGACGCCGTTGCATCCGAACGTGATCTCGGTAAGCGGCGAATCCAACGGCATCACCGTGGAGGTGGCGCTGCAGTGGACCGACTCCTACCAGGAGACGATGTACTGCTTCACCAACAACATTCCGCAGAAGGACGGCGGTACCCACCTGGCCGGCTTCCGCGGCGCCTTGACCCGCGTGCTCAACAACTACATCGAGCAGAACGGCATCGCCAAGCAGGCCAAGATCAACCTGACCGGCGATGACATGCGCGAAGGCATGATCGCGGTATTGTCGGTGAAGGTGCCGGACCCGAGCTTCTCCAGCCAGACCAAGGAAAAGCTCGTCAGCTCGGATGTGCGCCCGGCCGTGGAAAGCGCGTTCGGCCAGCGCCTGGAAGAGTTCCTGCAGGAAAACCCGAACGAAGCCAAGGCCATCGCCGGCAAGATCGTCGACGCTGCCCGTGCCCGCGAAGCGGCGCGCAAGGCGCGTGACCTGACCCGCCGCAAGGGTGCGCTGGATATCGCCGGCCTGCCGGGCAAGCTGGCCGACTGCCAGGAAAAGGATCCGGCGCTGTCCGAACTGTTCATCGTCGAGGGTGACTCGGCAGGTGGTTCGGCCAAGCAGGGCCGCAACCGCAAGAACCAGGCCGTGCTGCCGCTGCGCGGCAAGATCCTCAACGTGGAACGTGCACGCTTCGACCGCATGCTGGCGTCCGACCAGGTGGGTACGCTGATCACCGCGCTGGGCACCGGTATCGGTCGCGACGAGTACAACCCGGACAAGCTGCGTTACCACAAGATCATCATCATGACCGACGCCGACGTCGACGGCGCGCACATCCGCACCCTGCTGCTGACGTTCTTCTACCGTCAGATGCCGGAGCTGATCGAGCGCGGTTATGTCTATATCGGCCTGCCGCCGCTGTACAAGATCAAGCAGGGCAAGCAGGAGCTGTACCTGAAGGACGATCCGGCACTGGACAGCTATCTGGCCAGCAGCGCGGTGGAAAATGCCGGGCTGGTGCCGGCCAGCGGCGAGCCGCCGATCGATGGCGTGGCGCTGGAAAAGCTGTTGCTCGCCTACGCTGCCGCGCAGGACACGATCAACCGCAATACCCACCGTTACGATCGCAACCTGCTCGAAGCGCTGGTCGACTTCATGCCGCTGGAGCTGGAAAACCTGCGCACTGCAGGTCCTGGCGAAGGCCTGGACGCGCTGGCCAAGCACCTCAACCAAGGCAACCTCGGCAGCGCCCGTTTCACCCTGGAACTGCAGGAACCCAACGAGCAGCGTCCGGCTGCAGTGCTGGTCACGCGCAGCCACATGGGCGAACAGCACATCCAGGTGCTGCCGCTGTCTGCGCTGGAAAGCGGCGAACTGCGCGGCATCCACCAGGCAGCGCAGCTGCTGCACGGTCTGGTCCGCGAAGGCGCGGTCATCACCCGTGGCGCCAAGTCGATCGAGATCGACTCGTTCGCGCAGGCCCGCAACTGGCTGCTGGACGAAGCCAAGCGCGGCCGTCAGATCCAGCGATTCAAGGGTCTGGGTGAAATGAATCCGGAACAGCTGTGGGATACCACCGTGAATCCCGATACCCGTCGCCTGCTGCAGGTACGTATCGAAGACGCGGTGGCCGCTGACCAGATCTTCAGCACCCTGATGGGGGATGTGGTCGAGCCGCGTCGTGACTTCATCGAAGACAACGCGTTGAAGGTCGCCAACCTGGATATCTGACACAATCGGATCGTGGCCGGCGCGCGGGGAGGTGCGCCGGCTTTTGTCCCTTGATCGCAGGTAATCGATGTCCGCTTCCGCCCCGGTTTCCGCTCCGCCGCCGGTCCCGCCGGCAACCGCAGCCGCCCGCGCCTCCTCGCCGCTGGCAGGTTTTTTCATTGATCTGGGCATCGCCGCCGTCACCCTGTTCGGGTTGAGCCTGGTGAGTGGTCTGGTCTGGGGGCTCTACCGCGGCATCGTGGTGGGTTATGCCAGCGCCAAATCCGGCGGCGGCACGCCTGATACGGCAGCGGTCGCCCAGCAGCTCGGCCAACCCGGTGCGCTCGGGCAGATCCTGATGGCACTGGTCGCTACCGGCGGCGCAGCGCTGCTGGTGTATTTCTGGCGCCGACCGGCCAACGCTGACGAACGCCAGCGCTCGCGGGACGCACTCCGTCGCCCCTCCACCTGGGGCTGGACGCTGCTGGTTGCCAGCGCGATCGTGATCGGCAGCAACGGTATCGCCTTCGTGGCCAAGCAGATGGGCATCGAGCCGGTGCCGACAAACCTCGAACTGATGCAGAACGCGGTTGCCCGTTTTCCGCTGTTCCTGACGTTGTTTGCCGTGGTGCTTGCACCCGCCTACGAAGAACTGCTGTTCCGCCGTGTCCTGTTCGGGCGTCTGTGGCAGGCCGGACGGCCGTGGCTGGGGATGATCCTGAGCAGCCTGGCGTTCGCGCTCATCCATGAAATTCCCGGTACCAGCGCCAATGGCCCGGCCGAGATCGCACAGCTGTGGCTGGTCTATGGCGGCATGGGCGCTGCATTCTGCTGGCTGTACCGCCGCACTGGCACCTTGTGGGCGGCGATCGCCGCACATGCACTGAACAACGCCGTGGCGCTTGCAGCCCTGGTGTTTTTCGGGGCAACGTAAGGCTCTGTCCGCTTGACGAAAGATTAAGCAGACCCGTTACACACTGGGCTTCTGAACACGGGGGTGGGTCCATGAAACAACTGCTGTTGGCCATCGTCATCACCACTCTGGTCAGCGCCTGCGCGACCACCACCTCGCCCACCGGACGTCGGCAGATGGTGGGCGGCGTGTCGCAGGCACAGCTGGATCAGCTGGGTGCGCAGGCATTCGCTGAGACCAAGCAGAAAGAGAAGATCAGCAGCGACGGCCGCCAGAACGGCTACGTGCAATGCGTGGTCAATGCGCTCGTCGCACAGCTGCCGCCTCAGTACCGTGGCGTACGGTGGGAGACGGCGGTGTTCGTCGACAAGGAACCCAACGCCTTCGCCCTGCCCGGCGGCAAGGTCGGGGTCAACACCGGCATCTTCACCGTCGCCAAGAACCAGGATCAGCTGGCCGCAGTGATCGGCCATGAGATCGGCCACGTGATCGCCCGCCACCATGAAGAGCGCATCACCCGGCAGATGGGCGCGCAGACCGGATTGGCGGTGCTCGGGGCACTCGCGGGCGCGTATGGTGGCGAAGGCGCGGCCAGCACGGTCAACCAGCTCGGCGGGATGGGGGCGCAGACCGCGTTCCTGTTGCCCGGCTCACGCACCCAAGAGAGCGAGGCCGATGTGATCGGTCAGCGGTTGATGGCCGAGGCCGGATTCAACCCTGCCCAGGCGGTCGATCTGTGGCAGAACATGATGGCCGCCAGTGGCGGTCGCAGCCCGCAATGGTTGTCCACCCATCCCGATCCAGCCAATCGGATCAGGGAGTTGCAGCGTGATGTACCGGCGCTCGGCCCCGTCTACCAGCAGGCCCAGGCGGCCGGACGCCGTCCAAAGTGTGGCTGAGTGCGCAGATTCATGCTGTATTGCAGCACATAAAACGATTTCTCACGCCATCTGTTTCTGATACGTTTGGCGGCTCAGATTTTTCTGACAGTCCGACTTTGCCGCTACCGGCGGTTCGATCGAGGTGAACGATGATTTTCCGTAACCACAAAGCTGTGCTTTCCGTCCTCATCGCCACTGCCCTGACCGGCGCCGTGGTCACCGATGCGTTCGCGCAGTCCTCGCGTTCGTCCGAGCGTGGCAACCGTGGCGGCAAGCAGGCCAAGGCCGAAGTGCTGTTCCCGAACGCGACCCGCCAGGAACCGGCAGCGAAGTCGTCGGCCAAGCTGGGCAGCAAGCTGCAGAAGATGATTGACAGCTACAACAAGGAAAAGTTCCCGGAGACCCGCACGCTGGCCGACGAGATCCTGGCCAACGAAGGCGCCAACGAGTACGACAAGTCGCTGGCCGCGCAGCTCGCCTCCCAGGCGGCCTACCAGACCGACGACACCGCAGCCGCCATCGCCTACCTGAAGCAGGTGCTGCAGTTCAACGGCCTGGACAACAACGGCCACTTCCAGTCGATGCTGATGCTCGGCCAGCTGCAGATCCAGGAAGACAAGACCGCTGAAGGCCTGGCGACCCTGGACAAGTACTTCGCCGAGAGCAAGTCGACCAAGCCGGAAGAGCTGATCATCAAGGGCCAGGCGCTGTACCAGCTGGAGCGCTACCAGGAAGCGATCCCGGTGCTGAAGCAGGCCATCGCCGGCGCTGCCGAGCCGAAGGACAACTGGAACCAGCTGCTGATGGCCGCGCTGGCCGAAGCCGGCCAGACCGGTGAGGCCGTGCAGGCTGCCGAAGCACTGGCCGCCAAGAACCCGAATGACAAGAAAGCGCAGCTGAACCTGGCCAACATGTACATGCAGGCCGACCAGATGCCGAAGGCCGCCGCGGTGATGGACAAGCTGCGCAGCAGCGGTCAGCTCACCGAAGAGCGCGAGTACAAGCAGCTGTACTCGATCTATGCCAACACCGAGAACAAGGAAAAGGACGTCATCGCGGTCATCAACGAAGGGTTGCAGAAGGGCATCCTGAAGCCGGATTACCAGGTCTACCTGGCACTGGCCCAGTCCTACTACTACTCCGACCAGGTGCCGCAGGCGATCGATGCGTGGCAGAAGGCCGCCCCGCTCTCCAAGGACGGTGAGACCTACCTGAATCTGGCACGTGTTTTGCACAGTGAAGGTCGTGTCCCGGAGGCCAAGCAGGCCGCCCAGCAGGCGCTGGCGAAGGGCGTGAAGAACCAGGCTGATGCCAAGAAAATCATCAACCTGAAGTAAGTAGGAATAACGCCTGAACGCCTGCCCAGTTGATGCGCAAGCGCTCAGGATTGGTATAAGCTTGGAGGTTCCTGCGGTGTCATGCACCGCTGATCAGGGATCCCGCCCCCGGGATTCCGGCCCCACTATTGAGCTCTTGGCGCATGACGGAACAACTAGTCGTTCACCGGTACGAACAACCCGATGACTCGGGGCTGAGCTGGCCTCGCATCGTCGGTATCGCGTTTGTAATCGCCCTGCATCTGGCGGCCTTCATGATGCTCCTGATTCCCGCCGTGGCTCCCAAGGCCGTGACGGAGAAGGAGCGCAACGTCATGGTGACCATCGTCGACGCACCGCCGCCGCCGCCGCCACCGCCGCCGCCGCCGCCGCCGCAGGACACCCCGCCGCCGCCGGTGAAGAATCTGTCGCCGCCGAAGCCGTCGCCCGTCCCGCCGCCGCCGCAGGCGCCGGTCGTCGACGTGCCGGAACCGCGCGCGAACGATATCGTCACCCCCCCGTCGCCGCCGTCGCCGCCGGCACCGCCGACCTCGATCGAGGCCAGCGTGGACATCTCGTCGAAGGCCATGAATCCGCCGCGCTATCCGCCGGCCGCCTTCCGCGCTGGTATCCAGGGCGAAGTGATCCTGATCATTGATGTCGATGCCCAGGGCAACGTCACCAATGTCACGGTGGAAAAGTCCAGCCGTAACCGCGATCTGGACCGTGCTGCGATGGAAGCTGCCCGCAAGTGGCGTTTCAACGCCGCCGAAGCTGGCGGTAAGAAGGCTGCTGGCCGCGTCCGCGTCCCGGTCAACTTTGCGCTGAACTGATGCGCCCGGGTGGCCGCCTGGCCACCCTCGCCTCCAGTTCGATTGTTTAGCTTAGCTACACCCTTTATCACCACACACAACAAAGGTAAGCGTCATGCTGCAGGAAATTTTCATCGCCGCTGCTGCCGGGGGCAATCCGTCCAACGCCCTGTCGCAGATGGGCTTCGAGCATCTGATCCACGAAATGACCACCAAGCCGGGTGATTTCGCGGTTTCCTGGGTCGTGCTGCTGACCCTGGTCGTCATGTCCGCCATGTCCTGGTACTGGACCGTCATCAACATCTTCCGTGCTACCCGCCTGAAGAGCGCCGCTGATCGCGTCGTCAGCCTGTTCTGGGATACCCCGAACGCGCAGGACGCCATCCGTGCAATGGAAGAGCAGCCGGCTTCGGAGCCGTTCTCGAAGATCGCTCTGGACGCTGCCCAGGCTGCTGCGCACCACCAGCGTGCTGAAGGCGGCGCCGTCGGCGGCGTGGGTGAGAACCTGAGCCGTTCGGAGTTCGTCGACCGCGCTCTGCGCCAGGCCGTGACCCGCGAAAGCAACAAGCTGCAGTCGGGCATGACCCTGCTGGCCACCGTCGGTGCAACCGCTCCGTTCGTCGGTCTGCTGGGTACCGTGTGGGGCATCTACGGCGCGCTGATCAAGATCGGTGCCACCGGCTCCGCTTCGATCGACGCCGTTGCCGGCCCGGTGGGTGAAGCACTGATCATGACCGCCATCGGTCTGTTCGTCGCGATCCCGGCCGTGTTCGCCTTCAACTTCTTCAGCAAGATCAACAGCGCGACCATCAGCAAGTTCGATACCTTCGCGCACGACCTGCACGACTTCTTCGCCACCGGTTCGCGCGTCCGCTAATTGCGACGCGCTGTACCCGCGAGAACGTAGTCACCAAGATCTAGACGGAGCCCGTTATGGCTTTCAGTAGTGGTAACAGCGGCGGCCCCATGGCCGACATCAACGTTACGCCCCTCGTGGACGTGATGCTGGTGCTGCTGATCATCTTCATCATCACGGCGCCGCTGATGTCCCACAAGGTCAAGGTGGATCTGCCGGAGGCCAATCTGGTCCAGAAGCCGGACGACACCAACGACCGCAAGGGTCCCATCACCCTGGCAGTCAAGGAAGACGGTTCGATCTACTGGAACGACGAAGAGATCAACAAGCAGACTCTCGAGTCGCGCTTGGCGACCGCCGCCCAGCAGACCCCGCAGCCGCCGTTGAACCTGCGTGGTGACCGCACCACCAAGATGCGTGTCATCAACGAGATGACCAAGATCGCGCAGGAACAGGGCATGCTGGACGTCGGCTTCGTGGCGACCAAAGAGAAGGGGCAATAAGCCATGGCATTCAGTAGTGGTGGTGGCAAAGGCCCCATGGCAGACATCAACGTCACGCCCCTCGTGGACGTGATGCTGGTGCTGCTGATCATCTTCATCGTCACCGCGCCGATCATGACGTACCCGATCGCCGTGGACCTGCCGCAGCGCGTGCTCAACCCACCGCCGCAGCTGGTCGAACCGCCGCCGCCGATCGAGTTGAAGATCGACGCCAGCAACCAGGTCTCGTGGAACAACAGCCCGATCAACGCAAGCGAACTGCAGCAGCGGATGGAGCAGGAGGTCCAGCGTGACCCGACCAACCAGCCGGAACTGCGGATCGATGCCAGCCCGGATTCGGAGTACGACGTGATGGCCAAGGTTCTGGCCGCCGCGAAGAATGCTCAGATGAAGAAGATCGGCTTCGTGCAGCAGTAAATCGCTACACCGCAATACATCAGTCATGACGCGACTGCAGACGCCCCTGGAAACAGGGGCGTCTTTTTTTGAATGACATGCCTGCTCTTGGTAGGTGTCGACCTTGGTCGACACGTGGATCCACGCCATGCGTGGATGCGTCTTGCCGGGAACGCGTCTGGGAACAAATGCCGCTGACCGGTGCGTGTGCCCGCTATGATCGGCGGATGCTCGCCCTCTTCGATTCCGTGCGCCATTGGCTTGATGGCATCGCCCACCTGGGAACGATCCTGGCGGTGGCCTATCTGCTGTACCTGCTCGCCCTGACCGGCTGGATCATGCTGCAGAAGCGCGAGCCGGTGGCCACGCTGAGCTGGATCCTGTCGCTGGCGCTGCTGCCCTACCTCGGCCTCTTCATCTACTACCTGCTGGGGCCGCAGAAGGTGAAGCGGCAACGGCTGCGACGCGGTCGCGCGCGCTCGGGCATGGAGCACTACAGCGATGTCTGCCCACCCGATGCCGACTGCACCGAGCTGGCCAAGATCGCGCAGGCGACGACTGGGCTGGCGCCAAGCACCGCCACCGAAGTGACCTGGCTGGTCGACGGCGCAGCCACCTATGCTGCGCTGCTGGAAGCGGTGGCGCAGGCCCGTGACCATGTGCATCTGGAGTACTACATCTTCAATCCCGACCGCGCCGGCACCGCGTTGCGGGATGCCTTGCTGGAACGGGCGAGCGCCGGTGTGCAGGTACGGCTGCTGCTGGACGCGGTGGGCTCCTCCGCCGTGCGCCAGCGCTTCCTGCAGCCCCTGCTGGATGCCGGCGCGGACGTGGTCTGGTTCCATCCGCGGCAGCTGCTGAAGCCGTTCAAACGCCCCTGGTTGAACCTGCGCACGCACCGCAAGCTGGTGATCGTCGATGGCCGGCTGGCGTTCACCGGCGGCATCAATATCACCGACGACGAAGACGAAAGTCGCAACCCGAATGCCTATCGCGATCTGCACATGCGCCTGCGCGGGCACGTGGTGCGCAGCCTGCAGTTGGTGTTTGCCGAGGACTGGTTGTACGCCAGTGGCCAGGATCACTCGCGGTTCGACATCGCCCGGCTGTGGCCGAGCGATATGGCCCTGCGCGGCGACGGCGCGATCGACGCGCAGGTGCTGGTCTCCGGCCCGGATTCGGGATGGGAGACGATCCACAGACTGCATGTGGCCGCCATCCAGGAAGCACGTGAGCGGGTCTGGCTGGTGACGCCTTACTTCGTACCTGGCGAGGCGGCGCGGATGGCGCTGACGTCGGCGGCACTCGGCGGCCTGGACGTGCGCCTGCTGGTGCCGAAGATGAGCGACTCCTGGTTCGTCACCCAGGCCGCCCGCTCGTACTTCGACGAACTGCTGCATGCGGGAGTGAAGATCTACGAGTACGGTCCGCGCATGCTGCATACCAAGGCCTTCATCGCCGACGATGATGTCTGCATCGTTGGCAGCGCCAACTTCGACCACCGCAGCTTCCGCCTGAACTTCGAGCTGTCGATGATGATCAGCGACCGTGGCCGGGTGGCGGAACTGTCCCTGTTGCTGCAGTCCGAGTTCGAGCGTGCCACCCGCGTACACGACCAGGCAGGACGCTCGCTGTGGCTGCATCGGTTGCCCGAGGCCTTCGCGCGATTGGCCTCGCCGCTGCTGTGAGGCAGCGCTACACTGCGGCGGTGGCCCGGGGAGACTGACAATGTACTGGCTGTACCTGCTGCTGGCGCTGGGCTGCTTCGCCTTTGCGTTGAAAACACCGAACATGGGGCTGATGTCACTGGCCCTGCTGGGCGCCCTCGCCTTCCTGCTGGCGTGGGTGCGTGGCCGTTACGTCGCACGCTTTGGCGACCTTCAGCGCGATCCGGCGACACTGGTGGACAGCGACGAACTGCGGCGTCTGCGCGAACAGGCCAAGGTGACTCCGGCCGACGGCAGCGACCCTCCCTCTTACTCCCCGTAGTCCCGTTCCATGACCCAGCTCAGCGTCAACGTCAACAAGATCGCCGTCCTGCGCAACTCGCGTGGCGGTGCCGAACCGGACGTGGTGCGTGCCGCCCAGGCCTGCCTGGATGCAGGCGCGCATGGCATCACCGTGCACCCGCGGCCGGACCGCCGCCACATCACCGCCGAGGACGTGCTGGCACTGTCGGCGCTGACCCGTGCGCGGGGCGTCGAGTTCAACATCGAAGGCAACCCGTTCGCGCCGCCGCGTGAGGGCTACCCCGGGCTGCTGCCGCTGTGCGCGCAGACGCGCCCGGCACAGGCCACGCTGGTTCCCGATGGCGATGGCCAGATCACCTCCGACCATGGTTTCGACTTCGAGCGCGACGCGCAGCGACTGCGCCCGCTGGTGGCCGAACTGAAGGCGATGGGCTGCCGGGTGAGCCTGTTCGTGGATGCCGGCAACCCGCTGCTGGAACAGGCGGCCGAGGTCGGCGCCGACCGCATCGAGCTGTACACCGGCCCGTATGCCGAGGCCCATGCTGCTGGCGACGTACGGGCAATGCTTGAACTGTTTGCCACCGCCGCACGCCGTGCACAGGCCGTCGGCCTGGGTGTGAATGCCGGACACGACCTGTCGCAGGACAACCTGCGTGACTTCCTGGCCGATGTGCCGGAGGTGCTGGAGGTCTCGATCGGCCACGCGCTGATCGGCGAGGCGCTGTACGACGGCCTGGATGCCACGGTGAAGGGTTACCTGGCACTGCTGTAGCAGTGCATGGGACTTCCCCGGCAGATTGAAGCCGGAGGACGTGCGGCAGGTCGCCGTATTCCGGCCTGGCGTGCGTCCCTGTAGCCGATCTTCCCATCGCAGCTGTTGAGACACCCGTGGCCCATGCTGGCCTGCCGCGGCGATGGCGCGCGCCCGGTCGCAAGCCACGCAACCCTGTGGACAAGTCTGGGGTCAACGTGCGGTCCCATACGCCTCCGCCCCTACAGCTACGTGAATCCTGCCCGCTTGCGCCGCCTGTGGTTAGCAATAACACTAATATCTCGTAACGGCCGGAGGGCAACATGCAGCACCCCCCTCGCAACGCCCAGGCCGCCATCAAGGGCCGAGGTTCCACGTCCCACCTTGCCGGGCGCTTCGAAAGCACCGTCAGCGAGGCGGTGGACGACGGCTGGGCGATGGACGAGAGCGAAGAATTCCTCGCCCCTCGCCTGCGCACCGAAGTGCGTGCCGAGACCGCGCGCAGCATCATCAGCCGCAACAACTCGCCGGACGTTGGCTTCAGCCAGTCGGTGAATCCGTATCGAGGCTGCGAGCACGGCTGCTCGTACTGCTTCGCGCGCCCCTCGCATGCCTATCTGAACCTGTCGCCCGGGCTCGACTTCGAGACCAAGCTGTTTGCCAAGACCAACGCGCCGCAGCTGCTGCGCAAGGAACTGTCGAAGCCGGGCTACGTGCCGCAACCGATCGCGCTGGGCATCAACACCGACGCGTACCAGCCGATCGAGCGCAAGTTCAAGCTGACCCGTCAGCTGATCGAGGTGATGCTCGAAACCAAACACCCGTTCTCGCTGATCACCAAGAACGCGCTGGTCGAGCGCGACATCGATCTGCTCGCACCACTGGCGGCGGAGAACCTGGTCAGCGTGCATTTCTCGGTGACATCGTTGGATCCGCACCTGTCGGCAAAACTGGAGCCGCGTGCCTCGGCACCCCATGCGCGCCTGCGTGCGATGAAGCGCCTGCATGAAGCGGGCATTCCCGTCGGTGTGATGGTGGCGCCGGTGATTCCCTGGATCAACGACAGCGAACTGGAAGCCGTTCTGGAGGCTGCGCACGATGCCGGCGCCAGCACCGCAGGCTACGTACTGCTGCGCTTGCCGCTGGAAGTGGCGCCGCTGTTCCGCGATTGGCTGGATACCCATCATCCGGATCGTGCCGCGCATGTGATGAGCACGATCCAGCAGCTGCGTGGCGGCAAGGATTACGACAGCCAGTTCGGCACGCGCATGCGTGGCCAGGGCGTATATGCGGAGCTGTTGAGCAACCGCTTCAAGCTGGCGCGCAAGCGCCTGGGCTTCAACGCGCAGAACAGCCACTGGCCGAAACTGGATCGCAGCCGGTTCGAGAAGCCGCTGCCACCGAAGGTGGATACGCCGCAGGGTTCGCTCTTCTAAGGCGTGTACATCTGCTGTCGAATGCATCAGCGGTCCGTCGCGCCGTGCTGTGCTCAGCTGGTTGATGGGCAATGCATGAAAAAACATTACCTGTGTCCATTGCACCGTTGCATCACGCCGTCATACACTCGTTACAAACATGAATTCCCGATGACTGAATGAGTCGGTCTCGGATGAGGAGCTAGGCAAGCGCATGACGCACGTTGCAACAAGGAACACCCTGCAGTCCCGTCTTCTTCTTTTGCCGCTGCTTTCCCTGCCGATGACGTTGGCAACCGCGGCAAACACTCTCGAAACCGTTCAAGTCGTCGCCACGCGCCCTGCTGGAGGTGGCGGTGTAGGCGGTTTTGGATTTGGTGGCGGCAGTGGCGTCCACCTGTCCGAATCACAGATGGACAATGGCGGCGGCGGTGCGATTCCGACCGAAACCGCGAAGGAGCAGCCGACCGATGACAAAGAGAAGGACTGCAATGGTCGCAAGGGCAATCCTGTCGTTCTCTACAGCGGTAACAAGGTCGAGCCGGAACTCGATTTCGCCAGTCAGGGCGAAATGGGCCTGTTCCTGCAGCGCAATTACAATCATTACTGGAGCGCGACTGGACTGTTCGGCAATCACTGGCTGAGCAACTTCGACTATTCGCTCGCATTCACCGATGCAAATCAGCTGGCGTGGGTGCAACGGCCCGACGGTCGCCGCATCAAGTACCTCAAGGATGCGGCCAGCGGTCGTTGGTATGAGGACAAGGCCCAGCCCATCGCGTACCTCTCCGCGAACGGCGATGGCACGTTTACGCTTCGAAACGAAAACAATGGG
The DNA here is from genome assembly GCF_002803515.1 of Stenotrophomonas lactitubi. NCBI lineage: Bacteria > Pseudomonadati > Pseudomonadota > Gammaproteobacteria > Lysobacterales > Lysobacteraceae > Stenotrophomonas > Stenotrophomonas lactitubi. The sequence goes on from NZ_PHQX01000002.1 coordinate 78,455, forward strand.
GCGGAGACCTACAACGCCGAGGGCTACATCACCCGACTCAGCAATGAGCAGGGTGTGAGCTGGACATTCTCCTATGTTGACCGCTACCTGCAGAAGGTGACCCACTCCTCTGGACGTAGCATCAGCTTTGGCTGGGCCAACGGGCAGGTTACCCAGGTGACCGATCCGGCCGGCAACATCTATCGCTACACCTATACCCCCAGTGTGTTCGGGAACGGACGTGGCCGGCTCGCCAGCTCGACGCTGCCAGGCACACCTGCAACGACGATCAGCTACCACTACGAAGATGCCCGCTTCCCGGGAGCCCTGACCGGCAAGTCTTTTGATGGCGTGCGCTATTCCACTTTTGCCTACGATGCGGAGCGGCGCGCCATCAGCACGGAGCACAATGGTGGCGTTGAACGGTTCCGCTTCAGCTACGCGGTTCGCAGCACCGAACCGGTGCTTCCGCCCCCCGCACCGACTCGGCCAGGTGGTTTCCGCACCGACGAAGAGCGTGGATGGTGCGAACAGCGCCCCGGAGGCTCACGCATCTGCTACCAGCCACGCTCGCTGCCTGTCGATTCGCTGCCGATGGAGAGTGCTCTGGGTATGACGGCCGCCGCATCGCCTGGCCTGACGCGTCCGGTGGACATTGACGTCACCGTGGTCAATCCCCTCGGCCGTAGCACCACCTACACGTTCAAGGACGGAAAGATGGTGTCGACTAAGGGCGATCCATCGCCGAACTGCCCGGCAAGCTACAAGGAGCAGAGCTATGACGCGAACGGTTACCCCGACCTGGTTCATGACTTCCAGGACAATCTGACCAACTTTGACTACAGCGCACAGGGCTACCTGCTCAAGCGGGTGGAAGCTGTTGGCAGCTCTGCCGAACGCACCACGCTGCAGGAGTGGGATACCACGCGGAACCGACTGCTCAAGACAACGGTCGTGGGTGATCTCGAAGCTGCCTACACCTATGACGATCGTGGAAACGTAGCCAGTGTAACCGAGCGCAATTTGACGGCACGCGGGGTGCCCAGCCAGACGCGGGTGACCCGGAGCGTCTATACCTACCATCCCAATGGATTGAAGGCCTCCATCAAGGTCGACGGACCGCTTGCACAGGATGACGTTACCTCCGTCTTCAACAGCCAAGGCGATCTGGCCAGCGTCACCAACGCACTCGGTCATACGGTCAGCTACTCCAACTTCAACGGACTGGGCTTACCGGGACGCATCGTCAATGCGAACGGTGGCGTGAGGGAGCTGACGTACGATGGACGTGGCCGTGTTGTGTCCGACAGAACCAGTTCCGCAACAGGCTGGGCCACCACGACCATTGGCTACACCCCTGCAGGCGATATTGCCTCGCTCACGCAGCCCGATGGAGTGACCATCCGTTACAGCTACGATGCCGGACGTCGCCTGATACAGGAAGTCCGTTCAATGGGAGACGGCAAGTGGGCGTGGACGCGCCATAGTTACAACAACGCTTCCAATCGCACGCGTACCGAGGTCTCGCACACCGACTATCCGATCGATACGGTGGTCACAGGAACGATTGACGAGATCACCCATGACGGGCAGTGGAACTGGTTCGTGCGTGGCTGGGCCTGCTCCACTGGATCGGCTGGGTCGATCCAGGTAGATGGCTACGCCGATGGCAACATCTATCTGGGAAGCACTCAAGCCAACCTCGCCAGTGAGCCAGGGGTTGCTGCAGCCTGCCAAGCCTCAGGTAGTTCTTATCGATATCAGTTGCCGATCTCGCTAGCTCAGAGGCAGCAATTGGGCGGACGCAAGTTCTCCATCTATGCCCAGTCTCCGCAAGGTCGAAATCAGGATCGACCGCTTGCGAACTCAGGTGCATTCGCGATTCCATCGGCAAACATCGTCGGCGACATCGGTGGGGTGACCCAGGACGGCAACTGGAACTTCTTCGTCGAAGGTTGGGCTTGCTCGATGGGCGTGGACGCGTCGATCGATGTGCACGTCTATGCAGGAAGCTCCGCATGGACGGGGGGCACCTTCGTAGCCAGTGGCCGTGCCAACCTGGCAACGGACGGCAACGTCGCCAACGCTTGCCAAGCGCACGGCAATGCGTACTGGTTCAAGATCCCGCTCGATGCCAATCTACGATCAGCGCATGGTGACAAGGCGCTGTATGTTCATGGCATCTCGCCATGGGGCGGCGATCATCTGACGATCAATCGATCAGGAGCCTTCACCATACCCGCCGTCGTCCGCAATGCAGAACTGGTCAGCGCATCGGCATCACCCCGGCAGATATTCAATGGGGGCTCGTCGAATCTGACGTTCCAGTTCCGCAATACCGGCAACGTCGTGTGGAACCCTGGTGACACCTATCTGGCATTCGGAATCCTTCAGCTCAATGAAAGCATGGGCCTGGCTGGACCGGTGCCTCCTGGGGCAGTTGCAACCTTTACCAGAAGCGTTGGTCCGAAGAACACCGGCAATGGCAACGTCACCTTCATCTACAAGGCGCAAATGGCCTCTGGTGGTGCTGCGTGGGGCACGGAAGGGAGGGCGACATTGTCTGTTGAGAACAACAAGGGAAGCTGTGGCCGCGTTACCTGCGAACGGCCTCGGTAACAAAGGACTGTCCAAATGCCAGCACTGACGCTTGCCCTGATGGGGCTGAACGCTATTGTCTCTGTCAATACATATGAGTACGACGAACTGGGACGTGTGATTGTCGAACGCGGAAACGGCGTGCAGAACGTGCGCTATGCCTATGACGCTGAAGGGCGCGTCACCCAGGTCACCGATTCGCAGAATCGGGTTACCCGGATGAACTACGACCCGCGTGGGCGCCTGATCCAATCAATCGACGCTGCCGGGGGCACGACCCAGATCGCCTACGATCTTGCAGATCGTCCGATCCAGGTGAGCGATCCGCGAAAACTAGTCACCACCTATGAATTCGATGGCTTCGGCCAGATGTGGAAGCAGGTGAGCCCGGATACGGGAACGACGCAGCATCAGTATGATGCTGCTGGTTTGCGGACCGCGACGACGCGTGCAGATGGCAGCGTCGTTTCCTTCGGCTATGACGGCCTGGGACGAATGACTTCTGCGAGCGCCGAAGACCAGACGTTGGGCTACAGCTACGATTGGTGCGGTAATGGCAAGGGACTGTTGTGCGGCACCTCGGGGCCGGGAACAGCGACACATTTCGCCTACACGCCGAACGGCGAACTGCAGATACGCCGCGACTTCACAGATCTGTCTGGTCAGAAGACGGATCACAGCACGACGTATGGCTACGATAGCATCAATCGCCTGAGCCAGATCACCTATCCCAATGGTGACAAGGCGACCTACACCTATGGTTCCCAGGGAAAGCCAAGCGCGTTGATGGCAACCGTCGACGGTACTCAGCGCTCAATCATCTCGCAGGCCAACTGGAAGGTCACCGGAGCGCATGAGCAGCTGGCCTATGGCAATGGCCTCGTCCGTGGCTATAACCACGATCAGGAGGGACGGCTGACGGCAATGTCGGTCTGGGGACCCAACAGCAGCAAGGTCAGCTATTGGGACTACCAGTACAGTGGCGATGGAGAAATCACCGCCATCGTCGACGCTGTCGACCCGAACATGACCCAGATGATCGGTTATGACTCGCTGAGTCGCCTGACCCAGCTGACACGCTTTGGCGTCACCAACACGCTTTCCTACGACGCCGGCGGCAATCACGACCGCTATCAGGCCGGCAATCAGTTGACCCAGTACAGCATCGACCCGGGGAGCAATCGGGTGCTGAACTACACCAACCAGGACGGCAGCCGCCAGTACCAGTACGACGCACTGGGAAATCGTATCAGCGAGACTGCGGGCAGCCGGATCAGCACCTTCGAGTACGACGCCTTCAATCGCATGAGCCGCAGCAACATCGGAGGCGCAACGACCGACTACGTGCTGAATGCGCAGGGACAGCGCGTTGCGAAGATCAACCAGAGCACCAACAGCCGCTACTTCTACGCCGGTCAGAACCAGCTCATGACCGAGCTGAACAACGGCGTGTGGACCAACTACTTCTGGTTCGAAGGTGAACTGGTGGGGCTGGCGCGCAGTGGTCAGCACAATTACGTGCATACCGATCATCTCGGACGCCCGGAGTTCGTGACCAGCCCGGACCAGCACACTGTCTGGAAGGCATACAACTACGCCTATGGGCGCAGCGTGCAGAAGGATGAAATCGGTGGGTTGAACATTGGCTTCCCGGGCCAGTACTACGATGCAGAAAGCGGGCTTTGGTACAACGGCTTCCGTGACTATGACGCAAGCATTGGCCGGTATGTGCAGAGTGATCCGATCGGGTTGGTCGGAGGAACCAATACGTACGCCTATGTTGGCGGCAACCCAATCAATTCGGTTGACCCCCTCGGGCTTCAGGCTCGCGCACTGCGTCCGACCTACTATCCAGGCAACTACGCCACAGGTGGTTCTGAAGAGTACGGTGGTCCTCGATTGGATGCTGGGAGTTTTGGCATCTTCGGAACTATCGTGCTTGTTTCTCCTTCACTCCCTCAGCTTGCGAGAGCGCTCTACAACAAGCCACCAGCCGACGCAACAGATCCCAACGGTGCGAAGGCTCCGGGTCTCCCTGGCGAGGTTGAGGGATACTGTGCACCCAAGAAGGGGCCTCAGTGGGTTAAGAGCCCGAATGGCAGAGGGAGTGGATGGCTCGACAAATCCGGAGATGTTTGGGTTCCCTCTGGCCAAGGAGGGGGTGCCCATGGTGGACCTCATTGGGACGTTCAATCCCCCAATGGGGACTACATCAATGTCTACCCTGGTGGAAGAAGGCGCTGATTCTATGCTGAAGCTGGAAATTGAATCCTTGAGGTTCTATTCACGACTGGACGAGGATGCGTTCTTCTCCAGGTTGAGTAAAACATCGGGCGTGGTGTCTGTTGAGGGCTTTCTCAGAACGATCAACGTCTCTGTTGATCCGTCGGCTGTGGATGAGGACGGTATGAGAGAGCTGATTTCGCTGTTCCAACGCTATGGAATCGATATGCACCAGTTGCGGGAGCTCGAGACGAAAGAGTTCAGCACTTGGATGCGGAACAGATCCGCCTACTGGTTCAAGTCGATGTATCCGGACCAGTGAGCACGTGACCTGAAGATCATCTACTGGCTGCGCATCGCGTTCCTGTGGATGCTTCCATTGAACGTTCTGCTGCTGACGGCCGGCAAGCTGATGTCGGGCGACGCGCTTGGAGAAGAAGAGCTCGTTGGCTTCGGTGTGGCGGTGTTCGGCGCTTTGGCGGGCGGGATTCTCTATCGCCGCCGCCCTCGATAGCGTCGAGCTTGCTCGACGGAACCTGGAGCGAAGTCGAGCAAGCTCGACTCTACGAGGACGCTACCCCCCAAACAACTTCTGCGCACTCTGGAACAAAATCCAGCTGGTGGCGATGAATTTGTCGCCGCCCTGCGGGCGGTTGCCGCGATGGGTATGGGTGAACGCCGTCGGTGCGATCAACAGGCTGCCGGTGCGCGGCGCGATCTTCCGGCCCTGGAACAGGAACTCGGTTTCGCCTTCTTCGAAGTCGTCGTTGAGGTACAGCGTCCACAGCAGGTGGCGGTGCAGCGTGTCGGCCTGCGCATCCTTCGGGTACAGCTCGCAGTGCCAGTACGGGTAGCCGCCCTCGCCCGCTGCGTACCACTGCAGGTTGATCGCGCCCGGGCGCAGGCAGGTGCGCGCCAGATCCGCAAGCTGCTCCGGTGCCATGTCGGGAAAATCCTCGGCCGACAGACGTCGCGGCTGGCCGTTGCTGTCCTGGATCTGCAACATCAGCGGCGCGATCAATGCCTGTGGATAACGGCGTAGATAAGTCTGCAGACCGGCAAAAACCGCCTGCTGCAGCTGCTGGTCGACATCCTGCCATCCGTCCAGGCCGCTGATCCGCAGATCCTTGCTGTGCTTGAGTTCCGGGAACACGCCGCTGCCCACTGCACCGGGTTTCAGGCCCTGACTTGCACGCATGCGGGCGACGATCGCAGCGCACACGTCGCTGGGGACGGCGTTGTGGATGACCTCGATGAAATCGACAGGGCCCGGCTCGTGCATGCGTGCATTCCTTCGACGGCAAGGGCTTGATGGTGCCGTTTGCAGCCGCTGCTGTCACCCTGCGGTCATGTCATCAATCTGCCATGACCGCTGTAGGGATGGCCGCTGTCAGACGCTCTTCGCGTCATGCTCCTGGTGATAACGCACGGCCTCGGCGACCTCTTCGCGCGAACCGAGGAACACCGGCACGCGTTGGTGCAGCTGGTCGGGTTGCAGGTCGATGATGCGTTCGCGACCAGTCCAGGCCGTACCGCCCGCCTGCTCCACCAGCAGCCCCATCGGGTTGGCTTCGTACATCAGGCGCAGCTTGCCGGCCTTGCCCGGTTCCTTCTTGTCCCACGGGTAGATGAAGATGCCGCCGCGGGTCAGGATGCGATGCACGTCGGCGACCATGCTGGCGATCCAGCGCATGTTGAAGTTCTTGCCGCGCGGGCCTTCCTTGCCGGCCAGCAGATCTTCCACATAGGCCTGCATCGGCGCTTCCCAGTGGCGCTGGTTGGACATGTTAATGGCGAACTCCTGGGTGGCCGCCGGGATCTGCATGTTCTCGGTGGTCAGCAGGAACTCGCCGGTTTCGCGGTCGAGGGTGAAGGCGTGGGTACCGTGGCCGACGGTCAGCACCAGCTGCGTGCTGGGACCGTAGATGCAGTAGCCGGCGGCGATCTGCTTGCTGCCCGGCTGCAGGAAGGCGTCATCGCCAGGCAGTTCGACGTTGGTCGGGCAACGCAGCACCGAGAAGATGGTGCCGACGGAGACGTTGACGTCGATGTTGGAGCTGCCATCGAGGGGATCGAACAGCAGCAGGAAATCGCCGCGCGGGTAGATGTCCGGCACCGGCTGGCTGTGGTCCATTTCCTCCGATGCGCAGGCAGCGAGGTGACCGCCCCAGGCGTTGGCTTCCAGCAGGATCTCGTTGCTGATGACATCCAGCTTCTTCTGCGCTTCGCCCTGCACGTTGCCGGTGCCGGCTTCGCCGAGCACGCCACCGAGGGCGCCCTTGCTGACGGCGATGGAGATGCTGGTGCAGGCGCGGGCGACGACCGCGATCAGCTGGCGCAGGTCGGCGTTGATGCGGCCGGCGTGCTGCTGCTGGATCAGGAAGCGGGTCAACGAGGTACGGGACATGGGCGGGCAGGTCTCGGCAACGGGGAAACGACTATTGTCGCTGGTCTGACTTGCGCGTGGGTGAGCGGGGAGGGCGTAATCGTTTCCAGATGCGTTGCGCTGTGTGGCGCTTCCCTTTCGTCGAGGCACGCAGGAGGGGGAGACAATGCAGGACACGCTGCAAGTACGTCCATGTAAGCTCGATGGCGCCATCCATGGCGCCAACGGTCCTGCATTGCCTCCCCCTCCCGCGTGCTTCAGGGTTGGCTGCGCGCGCGGAGGGTGTGGCAAGGCAGGAGCAAAAACAAAGGCGCCTTGCGGCGCCTTTGTTTTCAAACCACTGGAGTGGTGCTTCAGCCCTTGGCGACGGTGGCCACGGCCTTGGCGACGTATTCCAGGTTGTTCTGGTTCAGCGCGGCCACGCAGATGCGGCCGGTGCCGACGGCGTAGATGCCGAACTCGTCGCGCAGGCGCTCGACCTGTTCGCGGCTCAGGCCGGAGTACGAGAACATGCCGGCCTGCTCGTTGATGAAACCGAACTGCGGGGCACCGGCGGCGGCCAGCTTCTCGACCAGGCCCTGGCGCAGGGCGTGGATGCGCTCGCGCATCTCGGTCAGTTCCTGCTCCCACATCGCGCGCAGTTCCGGGTTGGTCAGCACGCCGGCAACCAGTGCAGCACCGTGCGTGGACGGGCTGGAGTAGATCGTGCGGATCACGCGCTTGACCTGCGACTGCACGGCCTTGGCGTCAGCGGCGGTCGGCGCCACCATCGACAGCGCACCCACGCGCTCGCCATACAGCGAGAACGACTTGGAGTACGAGTTGGCGACGATGAAGCTGTCGATGCCGGCCTCGGCGATGATGCGCACCGCGGCGCCGTCCTGCTCGATGCCCTTGTCGAAGCCCTGGTAGGCCATGTCGATGAAGGGGAACAGCTGGCGGTCCTTCAGCAGCTGCGCGACCTGCTTCCACTGGCTGACGGTGAGGTCGGCGCCGGTGGGGTTGTGGCAGCAGGCATGCAGCAGCACCACGGTGCCCGCTTCCAGCTTGCCCAGGTCGGCCAGCAGGCCGTCGAAGTTCACGCCATGGGTGGCCGGGTCGAAGTAGGTGTAATCGACCACCTCGAAACCAGCGGCGCTGAACACGGCGCGGTGGTTTTCCCAGCTCGGGTTGCTCAGCGCGACGGTGGCGTGCGGCAGCAGCTTTTTCAGCACGTCGGCGCCGACGCGCAGCGCACCGCTGCCACCGACGGTCTGTGCGGTGGTGACGCGGCCGGCGGCCAGCAGCGGCGAATCCTTGCCGAACACCAGCTCACGGGTAGCCTGGGTGTACGCCGGCAGGCCATCGATCGGCAGGTAGCCGCGCGGTTTGGCTTCGTTGGCGAGCTGCTGCTCGATCTGCTTGACGGCGCGCAGCAGCGGAATGCGGCCGCTCTCGTCGTAGTAGATGCCCACACCCAGGTTGACCTTGGTCGGGCGGCTGTCGGCGTTGTACGCCTCGGTCAGGCCCAGGATCGGGTCGCCTGGGACCAGTTCCACGTTTGCAAAGAAGGACACGGCGGTACTCGTTCGGTAGACGGAAAGGGGGAGGAATTGCGCCACGCGGCTTGCGGCCTGTCGGCCGAAACCGACCCATCGTAACAAAGCCTGCCGGGGCTGGCCGCCGCCATCGTCATCCGCCTGCCCGTACCATGGCGTGCGTTGCCGCCCGATCCATCAACCTGAATCATGAATCCCGCCGCACGACGTCATTGCCTGCCGCTGTCCGCCCTGCTGCTGTCGCCTTTGGCGGTGGGGGCCGAGCCCTCGCCCACCGCGCTGCCGGCTGTGCAGGTGCAGGCCGCGCGGGTGCCAGGCGTGGATCCCTTCGCCCTGCCCGCCAGCCTGGATACGGTGTGGATCGATGCTGACCGTGCCGGCCCCAACGCGCAGCTGTCCGAGGCGCTGGGCGGGGTGCCGGGCCTCCTGGCCCGCGACCGGCAGAACTTCGCGCAGGACACCCAGCTGTCGATCCGAGGCTTCGGCGCACGCTCGACCTTCGGCGTGCGCGGGGTGCGTGTGCTGATCGACGGCGTACCGGCGACCATGCCCGATGGGCAGGGCCAGCTGTCGCACGCCAGCCTGCTCGGTGCCGAGCGCATCGAGGTGCTGCGCGGGCCGTTCTCGGCCCTGTACGGCAACTCGTCCGGGGGCGTACTGCAGGTGTGGAGTGCGCAGGGCCAGGCCGGTGACCCTTGGCGGCTGCGCGTGAATGCCGGTGCCGACAACACGCTCAGCGTCGGCGCGCAGCTGCGCGGGGCCGGCAAGAGCATCGACTACAACGTGGCCGCCAACCATTTCAGCACCGATGGTTGGCGTGACCACAGCCGTGCGCGCCGCGAGTCGTTGAACGCGCGGCTGGGCACCGAGTTCGCTGGCGGCCGCCTGGAACTGCTGCTCAACGCGCTGCACGCGCCCAACGCGCAGGACCCGCTGGGACTGAGCCGCGCGCAGGTGGCGGCCGACCCGCGTCAGGCGACGGCGGTGGCCCACCAGTACAACACCCGCAAATCGGTGCGCCAGCAGCAGGCCGGCCTGCGTTGGACGCGGGAAGCCGGCGCGCAGCGCTGGCAGCTGATGGGCTATGCCGGGCAGCGCGCGGTGACCCAGTACCTGCCGATTCCGCCAGGACCGCAGGCCAACCCATTGCATGCCGGTGGCGTGATCGACCTGGATGGCGGCTATGGCGGGCTGGACGCACGCTGGGGCTGGAACGGCGATCTGTGGGGCCGCCCGCTGGATCTGGTGGTGGGCGTGAATGCCGATCGTCAGCGCCAGCACCGCACTGGCTACGAGAACTTCATCGGCACCTCCCTGGGCGTGCGCGGGCGCCTGCGCCGCGACCAGATCGACATCGTGCAGAACGTGGACCAGTTCGCCCAGGCGTGGTGGCAATGGAGCCCGCGCTGGTCGCTGTTGGCCGGAGTGCGCCACAGCACGGTGCGCTTCGAATCGGATGATCGCTACATCGCCGGGCGCAACCCGGACGACAGCGGCCGCCGCCGCTACCAGGCCACCACGCCGGTGGCGGGAGTCAGCTTCGAGGCCAGCCCGCAGTGGCGCCTGCACGCGGCCGTGGGCCGTGGATTTGAAACCCCGACGTTCAATGAGCTGGGCTACCGCGCCGATGGCCAGGCCGGGCTGGCGCTGGATCTCGCGGCTGCCCGCAGCCGCAGCCTGGAAGTGGGCAGCAAGTGGCACGCACAGGATGGAAGGCAGCTCGATGTAAGCCTGTTCCGCGCAGATACAGACGATGAGCTGGCCGTTGCCAGCAATACCAACGGTCGCAGCACGTACCGCAACATCGGCCGTACCCGCCGCCAAGGTGTGGAGCTGCAGTACCGGCAACCGCTGGCCGAGCAGCTGGAGCTGCAGCTGGCCTGGACCTGGCTGCAGGCGCAGGTGCGCTCGCCCTACCTGGCCTGCGCGGCCAGCAACTGCGCAGTGCCCGATACCGTGGTTGCCGCCGGCAGCCGCCTGCCCGGCGTGCCCCGGCAGCAGGCGTATGCGCGCCTGCAGTGGTCGCCGGGGGACTGGCAGTGGGCGCTGGAAGCTGCCGCCAGCAGCGACGTGGTGGTGAACGACATCGCCACCGAGCGCGCGCCGGGATACGCGCTGCTGGACCTGGAGGCCGGCCGCAGCTGGAGGCTGCAGGCCGGTGAGCTGCGTGCATTCGCGCGTATCGACAACGCGCTGGACCAGCGCTACATCGGCTCGGTGATCGTGAACGACGGCAACGGCCGGTTCTTCGAACCGGGGCCGGACCGCCGCGCCAGCGTGGGGCTGCAGTGGTCATGGCGCTGAAGCGGTAGTGCCGGCCGCTGGCCGGCAACGCTCCGTGCAGGGGATAAGGTTGCCGGCCAGCGGCCGGCACTACCCGTCAAACGGAGGCCCTGGCCGGCGTGGCGATCAATCCGGGGCCTTGGCTGGCACGAACGGCGAGGTCGGGTCGCTGGCCGGGAAGGTCTCTTCCAGCGCCTCGTCCTGGTTGTCGCTGGCATGCTGCTTGCGCTCGCGCCGCTTCAGCGGGCTTTCCTGGCCGCCGCGATTGCGATCGCCACAGTCCTTGCGGTCCTGTGCGGCCTGTTCAGGTCGACGCACGACGGGCAAGGCGCCCTCGTCTGGTGTCGACATGCCCGCGCCGCGGTCCTCGGCGTCGGCCAGATCGTGTTTGCCGCGCTGCTCGCCCGGCTCGGGGGTGTGGTTCTCACGCAGGGGGTCACGGGTGGTGGTCATGGGGCATTCCTCCGGTAGGCCTCCACTACAGCGCGGACGAAGTAAAGCCACTGCGAACCTGGCGTCATGAACATCTTTGTCACGACTGGATAACGGCACCGCGCGTATTCCTGCCCACCCGCCCTGCTGCAGGAGCCGGCCATGCCCCGTCTTGAACGCCCCGCCCCGTCCGTGTTCAACGCCCTGCTGGATCCGCTGGGCCAGCGCAGCGCGCAGCGCCGGACCCGCCGCACGGAGGATCCCCAAGCGGTGGCGCAGGATTACCTGCAGTACATGCTGAGCGACTACGAAGAACGCCGCGCACAGGGGCATCGCAACTGGCGCGACCTGTGCCCGGTATATGCCTTCGCGCTGACCACGCACGCCGCCGACTGGCCGCGTGGCGGTGGCGCCGATACCTGTGGCGAATTGGCCGAGCACTGGGACCAGATGCGCGGACAGTCGCGCCTGAACTGGGCACAAGCGCAGCCGGTGGTGGAAGATGCCTGGCGCGCGCTGGACCATATCCCGGCCGCTGCGGTGAGGCCGCTGCTGCAGTAGTGCCGGCCGCTGGCCGGCAGCTCGATGATGCGTGGGATGCCGGCCAGCGGCCGGCACTACCCGCACGGCGTGCACGTTGTCGACACGAGCGTTTCACGGCGGCCGGCTGAAGCTGGCTACCCCTGCTGAAACCCAGGTGCGCATCATGGCCCGCCCGATCTGGACCGGCACACTTTCCTTCGGCCTGCTCAACGTACCGGTCTCGCTGATGTCCGGTGAACGCAAGGTCGACCTGCACTTCCGCATGCTGGATTCGCGCGACCGCAAACCGATCCGCTTCGAACGGGTCAACGCGGACACCGGCGAAGAAGTGCCGTGGAAGGACATCGTCAAAGCCTACGAGTACGACAAAGGCAGCTACGTTGTGCTGGAGGAAGACGATATCCGTTCGGCGGCCCCGGAGAGCCATGAGACGGTGGAGGTGGAGACCTTCGTCGACGCCACGCAGATCGATCCACGCTACTACGAAAAACCCTATCTGCTGGTGCCGGGTAAAAAAGCCGAGAAAGGCTACGTGCTGCTGCGGGAAACACTGCGCAGCACCGGCAAGGTCGGTATCGCACGGGTGGTGGTGCGCACGCGCGAGTACCTGTGCGCGGTGATGCCCAACGACGACGCACTGGTGCTGATGATCCTGCGCTATCCGCAGGAACTGGTCGAGCCTGACGACTACAAGCTGCCCAGTGGAAAGCTCGCCGACTATCGCATCACCAGCAAGGAAACGGCGATGGCCGAGCAGCTGATCGAGTCGATGGCGGGCGACTGGGATCCGTCGCAGTACCACGATGAATTCCGCGAGCGCCTGCAGCAGGTGCTGAACAAGCGCATCAAGTCCAAGGGTGGGACCACCAAGGTGGAGGACGAGCCGGCACCGCGCGAGGACGCCAGCACCAACGTGGTGGACTTCATGGCATTGCTGCAGAAGAGCCTGGATGCCAACAAGCGCACGCCGGCAAAGAAGGCAGCAGCTCGCAAGGCACCGGCCAGGAAGACAGCGGCGAAGAAGGCACCGGCAAAAAAGGCCCCTGCGAAGAAGGCTGCAAAGAAGACCGCCGCGCGACGCAAGGCAGGTTGAGCCATGTCGTTGCATCAGTACCGGCGCAAGCGTCGACTGGGCGGAGGCAGCGGGCAGACCCCCGAGCCGGATGAGGCGCCTGCACGGGGCAACCCGAAGCGACGGCCGATCTTCGTGGTTCAACTGCACCACGCCAGCAGCCGACACTACGATTTCCGCCTGGAAATGGATGGCGTGCTGAAGAGCTGGGCGGTGCCGAAGGGGCCGTCGCTGCGGGTGGGTGAGAAGCGCCTGGCGGTGGAGGTGGAAGACCACCCGCTGTCCTATGCCGGCTTCGAAGGTGATATTCCCGAAGGACACTATGGCGCCGGCCACGTCGATGTGTTCGACCACGGCAGTTGGGCCTGCGAAGGTGATCCGCTGCAGGCACTGGCGGCCGGCAAAATCGACTTCGTGCTGCATGGGCAGCGTCTGGCCGGTGGCTGGAAGCTGGTACGCACGGCGATGAAGGGGCGCCAGGTGCAGTGGCTGCTGATCAAGCGCGACGACGAGCAGGCGCGGGATGCCGAAGCGGATGATCTGCTGCACGCGCCGGCAACCAAATCTGCGAAGGCGGCCCGCGCCTCTACGAAGAAGGCAGCGTCAGCGCCGCGTACCGCACACCCACGCAAGGCCGATGCACGCTGGCGTGCGCGCGCGCTGAAGCTGGACGGAGCGCGTGACAAGGACTACCCGCGTCAGTTCAAACCACAGCTCACCGATCATCGCGACAGCGCACCGGACGGCGAGCGCTGGCTGCACGAGATCAAGTGGGATGGCTACCGGATGCTGGCCGATCTGCATGAGGGCGAGGTAAAACTGCGCTCGCGCAATGGCCTGGACTGGACGGCGGATTTTCCCGAAGTGGTGCAGGCCGTACAGGCGCTGCCCGTGCGCGATGCACGCCTGGATGGAGAACTGGTGGTGCTGGACGACAACGGCCGCAGCGACTTCGCCGCGCTGCAGCGGGTGATCGACGGCAGCTCGAAACAACCGCTGCGCTACATCGTGTTCGATCTGCCGGGCGTGGCGGGGGTCGACATCAGCCGCGCGCCGCTGCTGGAACGCAAGGCACTGCTGAAGGAACTGATCGGCGATGCTGTTGGCACGCTGGCCTTCAGTGAGCACGTCATCGATCACGGCCCGGCGGTGTTCGACGCCAGCGGCAAGGCGGGCTTCGAAGGCATCGTCAGCAAGCAGATCGACGCGCCCTATGTGAACGCCCGCGCACGCAGCTGGGTGAAGGTGAAGCACGAGGACACCGATGAATTCCTGATCATCGGCCACACCGCGCCAAAGGGCTCGCGGGTGGGATTCGGCTCGCTGCTGCTGGCCACGCCGGACAAGGGCGGCCTGCGCTATGTCGGTCGGGTTGGTACCGGCTTCGATGATGAAAGTCTGCGCGCGCTGTCGGCGGTGCTTGCACCGTTGGCGGTGAAAGCAGCGGTGCTGCAGCTGCCGTCGCACGTGCCGTTCCGTGCGGACAGCGTGCGCTGGGTGAAGCCGGTGACGGTGGCCGAGGTCGCGTTCCGCGGCTGGGGCAAGGAAGGATTGCTGCGCCAGGCCAGTTTCAAGCGACTGCGCAGTGACAAGAAGAAGGAGGACCTGGCGATGAGTGCAACATCGGCCGATGACGGCGACGACGTTGCCATCACCCATCCCGAGCGCGTGGTGTTTGCGAAGAAGAAGCTCAGCAAGGGCGACGTCGCCGACTACTACCGGCAGATGGCGCGCTGGATCCTGCCGGAAATCAGTGGACGACCGCTGTCGCTGCTGCGCTGTCCCGATGGCGTGGGCAAGGCGTGCTTCTTCCAGAAGCACCACGGCCAAGGCCTGGGCGACGCCGTGCATGCAGTGCCGCTGCAGCAGAAGAGCGGGCGCGAGGACTACGTCTACATCGATGACGAACGCGGGCTGCTGCAATTGGTGCAGATGAACACCCTGGAGCTGCATCCCTGGGGGGCGACGGTGGCCGATCCCGAACATCCCGACCGGCTGGTGTTCGATCTTGATCCGGGTGAGGGCGTGAGCTGGGCCGACGTGAAGCGCGGCGCGCGCGATGTGCGCGATCGACTGCAGGAGACCGGGCTGCAGAGCTTCGTGCGGTTGTCCGGTGGCAAGGGCGTGCATGTGGTGGTGCCGCTGCTGCCCAAGGCGGACTGGGAGGACGCGAAAGCGTTCTGCGAGGCGTTCGCGCAGGCGATGGCCGAACAGGCGCCGGACCGCTACGTGGCGACGATGAGCAAGGCCAAGCGCAGCGGCGTGATCTTCATCGACTGGCTGCGCAATACACGCGGTGCGACAAGCGTGTGTTCGTGGTCGCTGCGTGCGCGCGAGAGCGCGGGCGTGGCGGTGCCGCTGCGCTGGGAAGAGCTGGCGAGGGTCGGCGCTGCCGATGCGTTTCCGATGGACAAGGCGTTGGCACGGGCGAAGCGATTGAAGGCGGATCCGTGGCAGGGCATCGACGCGCTGAAGCAGACGTTGCCGACGTCGAAGCGGTAGTGCCGGCCGCTGGCCGGCAGCTGCAGGATCATCGAGGTTGCCGGCCAGCGGCCGGCACTACCCGTATACGGGCATCGACGCGTTGAAGCAGAAGCGGCCAGTATTGACCATGCGCGCTCAGCGCGGATCGCGCGACGCGCGGCGGCCGAACCACCAGCCCAACAACAACTGCACCGGCAGCGAAACCAGCAGGCCGATGACGAACCACTGTGGGAAATCGCCCCCCATCATCCACAGGCCATAGCCCGCGCCGAGTACCAGCAACGACCAGATCGAGGTGCCATGCGCACGTGGCCAGCACGGTGCGTAGTAGGTGGCAAAGGCGATGGCGGCGATGCCGCCGAGCACGGTGAATGCCAGGTCCCAGCCGAGCTGCGCCTCGCTTCCCGGCGTCAGGCCCAGCAGCGATGGCAGCCAGCCTGCCGCACTGCTGACCAGGGTCAGCGCGAGCAACGCGCCGATCAGGGCGAGCAGGGAGAAAAAGATGGTCTTGAGCGTGGCGGGCATGCGCGCATTGTACGGCCGCCAGGCTGCCCGGCGCTGCCGGCAGATCGGCATGGCCGCCGCACCCGTGGGAGAGGGAAACGGGCACGGCGGCCATGCACAGGGGGTCAGGCAGCGAAGTCGATCACCACGCGGCCTTCGATGGTGCCGGCATGCATGCGCGCGAACACATCGTTGACGTTCTCCAGGCGGTCGGTGCTGACCGTGGCGGCAACCTTGCCTTCGGCGGCGAACTGCAGCGATTCCTGCAGGTCCAGGCGGGTGCCGACGATCGAGCCGCGCACGGTGACGCCGTTGAGCACCATGCCGAAGATGTCCAGCGGGAAGTTGCCCGGTGGCAGGCCGTTGAGCGAGACCGTGCCGCCGCGACGGACCATCCCCAGCGCCTGTTCGAACGCCTTGGGCGAAACCGCGGTGACCAGCGCACCATGCGCGCCGCCGATCTCCTTCTTCAGGAACGCGGCCGGATCGGTGGTGCGCGCGTTGACGGTGACCTGCGCGCCCAGGCGCTTGGCCAGGGCCAGCTTGGCGTCGTCCACGTCCACCGCTGCAACGTTCAGGCCCATCGCGCGGGCGTACTGCACGGCCATGTGGCCGAGGCCGCCGATGCCGGAGATCGCCACCCAGTCACCGGGCTTGGTGTCGGTGACCTTCAGGCCCTTGTACACGGTGACGCCCGCGCACAGCACTGGCGCGATCTCCACGAAGCCCACTTCCTTCGGAAGCAGGCCGACATAGTTGGCATCGGCCAGTGCGTACTCGGCGAAGCCGCCGTTGACCGAGTAGCCGGTATTGCGCTGCGTTTCGCACAGCGTTTCCCAGCCGCCCAGGCAGTGTTCGCAATGGCCACACGCCGAGTACAACCAGGGGATGCCGACCCTGTCACCTTCCTTGATGTGCCCTACCCCGCCTCCCACGGCCACGACGTGCCCCACGCCCTCGTGGCCGGGGATGAACGGCGGGTTCGGTCTCACCGGCCAGTCGCCCTCGGCGGCGTGCAGGTCGGTGTGGCAGACGCCACAGGCCTCGATCTTGACCAGCACCTCGCCCGCCCCCGGGCGCGGTACCACGACTTCCTCGATGACCAGCGGCTTGCCGAACTCACGGACAACGGCGGCCTTCATGGTTCTATTCATGCGTGCTTCTCCGTAGTGCGCTTGCAGACAGGATGGCGCCGGCCCCATGCCCGCGCCTTGATCCCGATCAATCCTCAGAAGAAGCCGAGCTTCTTCGGTGCGTAGCTGACCAGCAGGTTCTTGGTCTGCTGGTAGTGGTCGAGCATCATCCGGTGGTTCTCGCGGCCGATGCCCGACTGTTTGTAGCCGCCGAACGCGGCGTGTGCCGGGTAGGCGTGATAGCAGTTGGTCCATACCCGCCCGGCCTGGATCGCGCGGCCCACCCGGTACAGGCGCGCGGCATCGCGGCTCCAGACGCCGGCACCCAGCCCGTACAGCGTGTCGTTGGCGATCTGCAGCGCTTCTTCCTCGGTCTTGAACGTGGTCACCGACACCACCGGCCCGAAGATCTCCTCCTGGAACACACGCATGCCGTTGTGGCCCTTGAACACGGTCGGCTGCACATAGAAGCCGCCGGCCAGGTCGCCACCGAGCGCGGCCTTGTCGCCACCAATCAGCACCTCGGCGCCTTCCTCGCGGCCGATGGCGATATAGGACAGGATCTTCTCCAGCTGTTCGCCCGATGCCTGCGCCCCCACCATGGTGTTCGGGTCCAGCGGATTGCCCTGCCGGATCGCTGCCACGCGTTCGAGCACGCGCTCCATGAAGCGTTCGTAGATCGATTCCTGTACCAGCGCGCGCGACGGGCAGGTGCAGACCTCGCCCTGGTTGAAGGCGAACATGACGAAACCTTCCACCGCCTTGTCGAGGAAATCATCGTCCTCGGCCATCACGTCGGCGAAGAACAGGTTCGGCGATTTGCCGCCCAGTTCCAGCGTCACCGGAATCAGGTTCTGGCTGGCGTACTGCATGATCAGGCGGCCGGTGGAGGTCTCGCCGGTGAAGGCGATCTTGGCGATGCGCGGGCTGCTTGCCAGCGGCTTGCCCGCCTCCAGGCCGAAGCCGTTGACCACGTTGAGCACGCCCGGCGGCAGCAGGTCGCCGATCACCTCCATCAGCACCAGGATCGACGCGGGAGTCTGCTCAGCCGGCTTCAGCACCACGCAGTTGCCGGCGGCCAGTGCCGGCGCCAGTTTCCAGGCCGCCATCAACAGCGGGAAGTTCCACGGAATGATCTGCCCGACCACGCCCAGCGGTTCGTGGAAATGGTAGGCCACGGTGTCGTCGTCGATCTGCGACAGGCTGCCTTCCTGCGCGCGCAGGCAGCCGGCGAAATAGCGGAAGTGGTCGGCCATCAGCGGCACGTCGGCGTTGAGCGTCTCGCGGATCGGCTTGCCGTTGTCCCAGGTCTCGGCGTGGGCCAGCAGTTCCAGGTTCTGCTCGATGCGATCGGCGATGCGGTTGAGCAGCAGCGCACGGTGTGCGGCCGATGTGCGGCCCCAGGCGTCCTTGGCGGCGTGCGCGGCATCGAGTGCGGCGTCGATGTCCTCGGCGTTGGAGCGGGCCACTTCAGTGAACACCTGGCCGTTCACCGGCGAGATGTTGTCGAAGTACTGGCCGCTGCGCGGGGCGATCCATTCGCCACCGATGTAGTTGCCATAGCGCGGCTTGAACAGGGAACGCGGATCGGTGGCATGCGGGCGGGCGGACGGTACGGCGTTCATGGCGGCTCCTGTGATGGGCGTGGTGTATCCACAGGCGCAAGGACGATGCCAACCCTGGCCTGCTGCGCTGCATCACGCCTTCATCGCCCGGCCATCGGTCATCGTGTCGCGCAGGCTGCGGCAGTGCAGCAGGTGCGGCCGTTGCAGGCCGGCGCGGGGTGTGCTGTTAATCGGGACAGGTCCCGCAACAACTGTCGCAATGTGCGACACAGGAGGCTGTCGGTGTCCCCGCTTGCTCCCGATCCCCGCCTGGGCAGTGCCCGGCGCAGTTTCTTCGAGCGCGGCGCTGCTCCGGTTGGCGCGGTGCCCGAGGCGATCCTGCATTCCTGGCAACGCTGCCAGCGGCATGGCCTGCTGGTGGATGCGCAGCCGGCCGCCGAACCACTGACCGACCACCGCCTGCGCGAACTGCGCCAGCGCCGCGAGCGCCTGTGGCGACAGGCGCGCCCGGAGCTGGATGGACTGGCGGCGGAAATGACCCACAGCGGCAGCATCGTGCTGCTGACCGATGAAGACGGCTGGATCCTCGATGCCGAAGGCAGCACCGGTTTCCTCGACAAGGCCGGTCGTGTCGCGCTGATGCCCGGCATGCGCTGGGACGAAGGCACGGTCGGCACCAACGCGATCGGCACCGCGCTGGTCGACGGACGTGCGCTGCAGGTGCGTGGCGGCGAGCACTACTTCGCCCCGCACGGCATCCTCACATGTTCGGCGGTGCCGATCCTCGATCCCTACGGGCAGTGCCTGGGTGTGCTCGATGTTTCGGGCGACGCGCGGCTGCCACACGTGCACGCGCTGGCGCTGGTGCGGCAGGCGGTAGCGCAGATCGAGCACCGCGGTTTCGCCGACGGCCTGGCCGACTGCGAGCTGCTGCGCCTGCATCATCAACCCGCGCTGCTCGGCAGTGCGCGCGAGGGTGTGCTCGGCTTCCGCGGCGGTCGCCTGGTCGCAGCCAATCGTGCTGGCCTGTCCCTGTTCGGGCTCGATCGGCAGGACATCGGCCGCACGCCGTACGAAGCACTGTTCGAACAACCGCTGTCGCGGCTGGCCGATGACGGCGTGCTGCTTGATCGCCAGGGTCGTCGTCTGTATGGCGTGCGCGAAGCACGCGCGTCGCGACGCAGTGTGGCCACGCCGGTGGCGACCGCGCCGTTGCCGGCGCGCGCGCAGGGGCCGCTGTTCGATACCGCACAGCAACAGCAGCTGGCCACCGCCGGGCGTGTGCTGCAGGCCGGGTTGCCGGTGCTGCTGCAGGGCGAGACCGGCACCGGCAAGGAAGTCTTCGCGCGTGAACTGCATACGCGCAGCGCGCGTGCCGGTAAGCCCTTCGTCGCGGTGAACTGCGCGGCGTTGCCGGAAGGCCTGATCGAAGCAGAACTGTTCGGCTACGAGGACGGTGCCTTCACCGGTGCGCGCCGCCAGGGCAGCCCGGGCCTGCTGCGGCAGGCCGAGGGCGGTACCTTGTTCCTCGATGAGATCGGCGACATGCCGCTGGCGCTGCAACCACGTCTGCTGCGCGTGCTGCAGGAGCGCGAGCTGTCACCGCTGGGCGGTGGCAAGCCGGTAAAACTGGATTTCGCGCTGGTCTGCGCCAGCCACTGCGAACTGCCGCAGGCGGTGGACGCAGGCCGCTTCCGTGCGGATCTGTATTACCGCATCGCCGACCACGTGGTGACCTTGGCGCCGTTGCGGCAGCATCCCGATCGCGCTGCCGTGGTGGATGCGCTGTGGCAGCAGCTGGGACACGGCCATGTGTTGTCTGCGCAGACGCGGGCGGCACTGGTGGCCCATGCCTGGCCCGGCAACCTGCGGCAGCTGAGCGCCTGCCTGCGCACGCTGGCCGCACTGGCTGAGCCCGGTCAAGCGGTGGATCCGCAGCTGCTGCCGGTGGATGTGCGTGCTGGCACGGTGGCCGCGCCAGCACTGCCTGCCAGCGGTGCGCTGGAGGAGATCACCGAGGCGGCCATGCGCCAGGCGCTGGCTGATTGCCAGGGCAACGTCAGCGCGGCGGCCAAGCGGCTGGGGATCAATCGCAGCACCCTGTACCGGCGGCTGGGTGCGCCACGCGGCTGAGCGGATGCCGGTAGCGCCGGGTCTGTGCCCGGCTCCACCAGCGGCCGAACGGTCAGCTGGCCAGCACCGCGGCCTCGCGCGCCATGCGCTCGACACTGTCCCAGTCGCGGGTCTGCATCAGCGCGGCGGTGGTCAGCCAGGAGCCGCCCACGCACAGCACGTTGGGCAGGTGCAGGAACTGGCTGGCGGTCTGCGCGCTGATGCCGCCGGTCGGGCAGAAGCGCACATCAGCGAACGGGCCGTGCCACGCCGACAGCATCGCGGCCCCCCCGGCCTGCACGGCGGGGAAGAACTTGAAGGTATCCAGGCCATGCTCCAGGCCGACGATCAGCTCCGAACCGGTGGCCACACCCGGCAGGTAGGGCAGATCGGCATCGCGTGCGGCGGCGTACAGCCGTGGCGTCGCCCCGGGCGATACCGCGAAGCGGCCGCCGGCTTCCTTCACGGCCTGCATCTGCGCGGCATCGAGCACGGTGCCGGCACCGATCACCGCATCCGGCACCGCTTCGACCATGGCCTTGATGGCCTCCAGCGCACGCGGCGTGCGCAGGGTCACCTCGATCACCGGCAGGCCACCACGGAACAGCGCATGCGCGACCTGCACCGCATCGTCGATGTCATCGGGGGTGAACACCGGAATCACCGGTGCCAGTTTCAGTACCGCACGAACGCGTGGATCAGCGCCGGACATCGAATCGCTCCTCGCCCATCAGGGCCAACACATCAGCTTCGCTGACGGGATTGAAATCGCCGGGAATGGAGTGCTTCAGGCCCCCGGCGGCCAGGCCGAAGCGCACGGTGGCGTCGGCATCGAAGGCGGACAGGATGCCATGCAGGATGCCTGCCGCGAAGGCATCACCGCCGCCGATGCGATCGACGATGCCCTGCAGCTGGCGCACCGGTGCCTGCGCACGGGTGCCATCGCGGCCCAGCAGCAGCGCGCCCAGCGCATGGTGGTCCACGCTCAGCGTCTGCCGCTGGGTGCAGGCCAGCCACTGCAGCTGCGGGAATGCGTCGAATGCCGCGGCGGCTGCCGCTTCCACCCGCGCGACCACGTCGGCCTGTTCGAAGCGCTGGCCGAGGATGACTTCGATATCGCGGTAATCGGCAAAGACGATGTCGGCCTGCGCGAACAGTTCGTGCAGGATCGCCTGCGCATCGCCGCCCCAACGTTGCCACAGCTTCGGCCGGAAGTTGCCATCGAAGGACACACGCACGCCCAGCGCACGGGCGGCGCGCGCTGCAGCCAGCGTGGCCTGGGCCACGTCCGGGCCCAGCGCCGGGCTGACCCCGGACAGGTGGAGCCACTGCGCGCCCTGCAGCAGCGCCGGCCAGTCGTAGTCGGCGGCAGTGCTGTTGGCGAATGCGGAATCGGCACGGTCGTAGACTACTTCACTGGCCCGCTGCACCGCGCCGGTGGTCAGGAAATACAGGCCCATGCGGCCCTCGGCATCTTCGCGCACGCCGCGCGTATCGACGCCATGCCGGCGCAGTTCGGCCAGCGCATGCGCGCCGAGCGCGTTGCCGGCGACGGTGCTGACCATGGCCACGTCATGTCCAAAGCGGGACAGCGAGACAGCCACGTTCGCCTCGGCGCCGCCGACGTGCACCTGCAACTGCGGCGACTGCAGCAGCAGCTCGCGACCGGGCGCACCCAGGCGCAGCAGCAATTCCCCGAAACACACGATACGACCCATTTCTGCTCCTTCACGCGTGCCG
The DNA here is from genome assembly GCF_002803515.1 of Stenotrophomonas lactitubi. Taxonomy (NCBI): domain Bacteria; kingdom Pseudomonadati; phylum Pseudomonadota; class Gammaproteobacteria; order Lysobacterales; family Lysobacteraceae; genus Stenotrophomonas; species Stenotrophomonas lactitubi. The sequence goes on from NZ_PHQX01000002.1 coordinate 101,047, forward strand.
CCAGCATGTGACACTGGGCGGCGTGGTTGTGGACCACGCGTGGGGCGTGGAATTGGCTAGCGGTGTCATTTCAATCCCGCCCGGCCTTGCCCTAAGCCTACCAAACTGTTGGAAGCATTGTCCTGCAAGCGTCTTGGAGACATTTCAGATCTGTTGCGGTGCAAGATGCCGGATCGGGAACGTGCTGTTAACGTCCGGCCTGACCAGCGGTGTCATCACGCTGAAACAGCCGCGATACCAGACCTTTGGGAGAGGGGAAAGGCATGCATTCTCGGAACCATGAAAAAAAGACACCGGTTACCTTGCTCGCGTTGGCCGTAGCGCTGGCCCTGGCAGGCAACGCCAGCGCGCAGCAGCAGAGCGCCAACCCGAACGCCACCGACCTGGATACGGTCACCGTCACCGGCTACCGCGCCAGCGTGGAGAAGGCGCTGGACATCAAGCGTGGCGAAGCCGGCGTGGTCGATGCCATCGTTGCCGAAGACATCGGCAAGTTCCCCGACCTGAACCTGGCCGAGTCGCTGCAGCGCATCCCCGGCGTGGTCATCACCCGTGAGGCCGGCGAAGGCCGCAACATCTCGGTGCGTGGCCTCGGCCCGGAATTCACCCGCGTGCGCATCAACGGCATGGAAGCGCTGACCACCGTCGGCGCCGGTGACCAGAGCGGCGGCACCAACCGCGGCCGTGGCTTCGACTTCAACGTGTTCGCCTCGGACCTGTTCTCGCAGCTGCTGGTGCGCAAGACCGCCTCGGCCGACGTCGAGGAGGGCTCGCTGGGCGCCACTGTCGATCTGCGCACCGCGCGTCCGTTCGACTACGACGGCTTCACCTTCGCCGCCAGTGGCCAGGCCAGCTACAACGCGATGGCCGAGAAGGCCGACCCGCGCATCGCCGCGCTGGTCTCCAACACCTTCGCCGATGGCACCTTCGGCGCCTTGCTGTCGGTGGCCTATTCCGAGCGCCAGGCGCTGGAGGAGGGTTCCAACACCGGCCGCTGGGCCAACGGCCCGAGCAACGGCAACTTCGCCGCGTCCTCGCCGTTCGCCGCCGCGCGTGGCGCCAACGTGTTCCATCCGCGCTTCCCGCGCTACGTGCAGATGGAACACGAACAGAAGCGGCTGGGCGTAACCGGTTCGCTGCAGTGGAAGCCGAACGACGCCACCGAGATCTCGCTGGATGCGCTGTACTCGAAGATCGATGCGACGCGCGACGAGCACTACATCGAAGCGATCTCCTTCAGCCGCGGCGCCAACGCGAGCGCACGCCTGTCGGGCAAGCCGACCACCATCGTCAAGAATGGCGAGATACGCGACAACGCACTGCTCTACGGCGAATTCGACAACGTCGACATCCGCACCGAGAACCGCCACGACGAGTGGAGCACCGAGTTCAAGCAGATCGCGCTGAACGGCCAGCACCGCTTCGGCGATGACTTCACCCTGTCCGGCAAGCTCGGCATCTCGCGTTCCAAGCACGAGAACCCGGTGCAGACCACCGTCATCATGGACAAGTACGACGTCAAGGGTTACAGCTACGACTACCGTGGCAACAGCCGTGCGCCGGTGCTCAACTACGGCATCGACCCGACCAATCCCAACGGCTGGGAACTGGCCGAGATCCGCCTGCGTCCGCAGTACGTGGACAACGACTTCGACACCGGCCAGATCGATTTCAACTGGAATATCAGCCCGGGCTTCCGCCTGAAGGGCGGCGTGCTGGCCAAGGACTACACGTTCAAGACCGTCGAACTGCGCCGCGCCAGCGAACTGGCCGTGCCCAACTTCGCCGACGGCAGCAAGATCGTGCCGGTGGACCTGACCGAGCAGGCCGGACTGAAGGGCATCAGCGGCAGTCCGTCGAACTGGGTCGTGCCGAACCTGGACGCGATCGCCGAACAGCTGGACATCTACAGCAACAGCGGCACCTTCGCCGTCGCCCCGCGTGCCAACAACGTGCGCAGCGTCGAAGAGAAGGACCGTGGCGCCTACCTGATGGGCGAGTTCTCCACCGAACTGGGCTCGTTGCCGTTGTCGGGCAATTTCGGCGTGCGCTACGTGCGTACCAAGCAGTCGTCCACCGGGCAGTCGACGCTGGCCAACGGCACCGTCGAAACCACGGTCAGCCGCACCTACGACGACACCCTGCCCTCGTTCAACCTGGTGGCTGAAGTCACTCCGGACTTCCTGATCCGCCTGGGTGCGGCCAAGGTGATGAGCCGTCCGGGGCTGGGCAGCCTGACGCCGGGCGCGACGGTGGCGGTGGCCGGTGGTGCACGCACCATCTCCAGTGGCAACCCGGTACTGGATCCGATCCGTGCGACCAATGTCGACCTCGGCTTCGAGTGGTACTTCGCCGAAGGTGCGATGGCCGGCATCGGCCTGTTCTACAAGGACATCGAGAGCTTCGTGCAGACCACCCGCGAAGTGCGCCCGTACAGCGACAGCGGCCTGCCGGCGTCGCTGCTGGTCGGCACCGGCGCCTCGGCCACCGATGACTTCACCTACAGCAAGCCGGTCAACACCCCGGGCGGCGAACTGCACGGCGTGGAAGCCAACTACACCCAGCCCTTCACCTTCCTGCCCGGCAAGTGGGCGAACCTGGGCGTGCAGTTGAACTACACCTGGGTGGAATCGAAGATCCAGTACATCAACGCGGCCGGGCAGCCGGTGATGAAGACCGACCTGACCGGCCTGTCGAAGTCGTCGTGGAACGCCACGCTGTTCTATGAAGGCGAGAAGTTCGCCGGGCGCATCTCGGCCACCAACCGCGATGACTACCTGACCCAGGCACCGGGCCAGGAGACCGGCTTCAACCTCGATGGCTACCACGGCATGACCGGTACCACGGTGTTCGATGCGTCCATCCGCTACAAGATCAGCGACAAGCTGGAACTGAGCCTGGAAGGCATCAACCTGACCAACGAAGCCTCCGACGAGTGGGTGTACTCGCCGCTGACCGGTCGCCTGCCGCTGCAGTACACCGAGACCGGCCGCCAGTACCTGCTGGGGCTGCGCTACAAGTTCTGAGCAACGCCGACGGCGTGCCACCCGGCACGCCGTCGTTCGCCACGACCGCTGCTGCGCCGCAAGGTGCCGTCGCGGCGTGGCCTTGCTACGGTCCGGCGGCCCTTGCCGGCCGTCGCCCGTTGAAAGGAAACGCCTGATGCCGCACCGCTCGACCCTGTCCCGCTGCCTGTTGCTGGCGGTGGCCCTGGCTGCCGGCCCCGCGATGGCCGCCACCGATGCACCCACGCTGCTGTTCCATGTCGATGCCGGCAAAGGCCTTGAGGCCGTGGTGGCGCAGGGTGAGGCGGTGCCGAACTTCCGCGACAAGGTCGACATCGTCGACGACGGAGCGCGCGGCAAGGCAATCCAATGGCAGGACGACGGTGTGCTGGCCTGGGATGCGCCCGGCAACATCCTTGCCCAGCGCGGCACCGTCGCCTTCGACTGGCGCGCGCGCTATGCGGTGGGCGAAGCACCGTTCGTGATCTTCCGCGTCGGCTATGCCGACCACAGCAGCTGGGACATGGCCTGGCTGCGCATCGACTGGAACGGGCACGGCTTCGATGCGTTCGTCACCGATGCCAACCTCGCCCGCACGCGCGTGTCGTTCCGCATGGACACGCCGCCACGCGCGGACCAATGGCTGCACCTGGCCTTCGCCTGGGATGAAGACCAGGGCGTGCGCCTGTTCGTCGATGGTCGCGAAGTGGCGCGTGTGCAGGCCAGCGGTGACTACGATGCAGCGCTGGACCAGCTCGGCCTGGCCGGACGGGTGATGGCGCCCTACCAGGTGCAGAGCCGCTACAACTTCCTGCGCGGCAGTGATTTCCAGCACATCCGCGTGTACGACCGCATGCTTGATGCTGCGGCCGTCAGTGCGCTCGCGCGTGGCAAGGCCGTCACCAGCGCCGTTGCCGGTGCCAGCGATGATCGCGCCTGGCGCCATCGCTTCGGCTGGGACGGCGCACCGCCACCGGCATTGAGCGCCGCCGGCACGCGCATCCGCAAGATCGAGTTTGCCGATGCCCGTGATCTGAAGGCATGGATGTGGAAGGCCACCGACGGCATCGCCGAGACCACGTGGCCCGGCGTCTACAACCGCTCGCGCCTGCCCGGCCGCAGCGACTACTTCCAGTTGCCGGACTGGAACACCTATGTGGAAAGCGGCCAGCACCTGGACCTCACCGTTCCGGCCGGCGAGACCGTCAACCGCGTGGAGATCCGTGGTGCGGCGTTCGGCACGCTGGCCCATGGCCGCGATGCGGCGCACGCCACGCAGGTGCTGGCAACGCGTCCCCAAGGCGTGGTGCGCAGCGTCGACGACATTCCGGCACAGACCGGGGGCGTGCTGCGTTTCAGCAACGTTGAACAGGAAACGCCGATCCAGGAGATCTGGGCGTACGACGTGAGCGAAGGCGCCGAGCCCGATGGCACGGTCAAACAGACCTATGTCATCGACAGCCAGGCGCTGCCCGATTACACCAACCTGGACACCCTGCGCCGTTACATCGACGGCCGCTATCCGCTGGCCGAACGCAGCACGGTGATGGCGCTGCCGAAGGGCGCAGGCTCGCGGCGCCGCAGCGCCGACACGCTGCCGGCCGAGCCGGAACCGATCGTGCACGTGTTGATTCCCTCGGGCGTGGGCGATGCGCCGGCCAACCAGCCGTTGATCCGCAGCTGGGCCTACAGCTGGGAAAACATGCATGACGGGCTGGACGGCGTGGCCATCGACATCCCCGCGCTGGACCTGCCGGCCACGCACGACGGCCTGATCCCGCTGAACATCCGCATCAAGGATCCGATCTGGCCGGCGCGCGACATGATCGATGCTTCGGTCTCGGTGCAACCCGGGCAGAAGCGCACGCTGTGGCTGGACCTGCGCGACCGCATCCTTACGCCCGACAGCCTGTGGCTGAGCATCGCCTCGGCTGCGCCCGGCTTCGACGCCAAGGCACTCGACGGTGCGCAGGTGCGGCTGGTGTTCAAGCCACGCGCCGAGGCGATCAAGGAGCACGTGGCCGACCGCTTCAACCAGGTGCGCGACAACTGGGGCTTCCTGGTGGAGGAACACACCACCTCCAAGCGCCAGCGCCTGTATGCGCGCGTATACGCGGACCTGAGCGACCTGCTGCGGGTCGACCCGGACCACGAACTGGGCCGGTTGTACTGGAACTACATCAGCTACAACAGCCAGGGCCGACCACCGTACACCGCGCCGGAGGTGCCAAACGGTGTACCGGCGTGGGCATTCCATCAGGTGCAGGATCTGGCCCAGGTGCGGCAGTTCGTCGACTGGTGGATCGATCAGCGGCAGGTGGCCTACGGCGATTTCGGTGGCGGCATCTCCGACGATTCCGACCTGACCCAGCAATGGCCGGGGCTGGCCCTGATGGGCGTGCAGCCGGACCGCCTGAATGCCTCGCTGACCGCATTGTCAGACGCGGTGTACCGCAATGGCATGTTCAGCAATGGCCTCAGCACCATCGAGACCGACGAGCTGCATGCCTACGAGGAAGGCATCAACACCAACAGCGCGATGCTCTACCTCAACTGGGGCGATCCGCTGACCCTGGAACGACTGATGGAAACGGTGAAGGCGTTCGACGAGCGCATCATCCTGCGCAACCCGCAGGGCCATCTGCTGTTCTCCAGCAACTGGTTCGGTGGCAACAAGGTCTACCGCGAACCGAACTGGCAGTGGCAGAAGCCGTACTCGTTCCCGGTGCTGCATCCGGCGTTCCTGCTGGGCCAGTACAACGCCGACGCGACCGGGCGCCGGCTGGTGATCGGCCTGGCCGATGGCTATCTGGCCCACGCCGGTACCGACGACAAGGGCCGCTTCACCCTGCCCAACGAGATCAACTGGGCGACCGGCGAGACCCGCGGCGGCGAACTCAACAACGGCTCCGGCAGCGGCGACACCATGCATACGTTCTGGGCGGCATGGCGCTGGACCGGCGACGCGAAGTACCTGCAGGCGCTGGACTACCGCGTGCAGCGCGGCGGGCCCGGCGCGCTGGCCAACCTCGGCGAGAACTACGTGGAGGCGCTCGGCCGGCAGCAGGACTGGTACCCGCTGCTGACCGCCGAGGCCGACGCCGGGAAGACCGGCTTCGCCAGCCTGATGGCCTGGCAGGCCAGCGGGGAACGGAAGTACATCGATGCACTGCATGCCGATGGCCTGCAAGCCAAGGCACAACGCGCGTACATGAACACCGAAGGCCATTGGTGGTCCGACCGGGTGGAAGCGCCGAGCGAGTTCCTGCAGCGTGCACGGCTGGGTGGCATCGCCCTGAAGCGCAACCAGAGTTGGCCCGGGCACACCGTCAGCTGGCGCTTCGATCGCGAGGGTGCCGCCGAACAGGTGGCGCTGCTGGTGCATGCGCCCTCGCGCGAGCACTTCACGGTCACCAGCCACAACCTCGGCGCGCGCGTGATCACCGCTGACATGACCGGTTGGAACGTGGCCAGCGGGTCATGGCGCGTGCGTAGTGGCGTGGATGCCGACGGCGATGGCCGCATCGACGGCACGCCGCGCGAACGCGTGGTGCAGTTGGAAACGAGTGCGTCGGTTCCGATGCAGTTCCAGCCTGGGCGCACCGAGGTATTCGAGTTCGAGCGTGTGTCTGCGGGGACGCCGGTGGAAACACGCCCGGACCTGGGTGTGGGCCGTGGTGATGTACGGGTGGACGGGCGCCAGGTACACGTGACGGTGCACGGCCTTGGGCATGTGGCCAGCGGTGTGGGTGTGGCGGTGCTGGAAGATGCGCGGGGCCGCGAGATCGCACGCACCGAAGTGCCGGCGATGGCTGCACCGACTGACCTGTTGCCGAAGACGACGGTGGTGTCGTTGCCGTTGCCGGCCGGTGACCGAAGTAACCTGCGCGTGCGCGTTGCGCTGGCCGACGGCGGTGAGGAAGTGACGCGCCTCAACAATGTGGTGGACGTGCCGCGATGAATTCCGCGTTCCGCCGGGCATGGCCGCCGCTACCGATGAATCGGTTGCCCACAAGCCCTGGTAGCGCCGGGCCATGCCCGGCGGAATGCGATCAGGACGCCTCGGTCTCCATCACCTTCACCCGGCGCTGGTACCAGCCGTCATCCAGCGGATCGAACACCGCGCTGCGCTCCATCACGCCCTGGTAGACGTGGACGGATACGGCTATGTCCTCGTCGCTGGCGTTGCGCAGCGTGTGGTACTCGTGCGGCGGAATCAGGCTGCCGGCGCTGCCGCGGTGCCCGTACAGCGTGTCCTGCGCGGCGAAGCGGTGACGCTCGCCACGCTGTTCCAGCAGCGCATACGGGGTCACGATCAACTCGCCCTGCCAGACCCCCTCCACGCACCACATCGCATCGTGGTCGTGCAGTGGCGTGCCCTGCCCCGGGCCCCAGCACATCGCAATCACGCTGTAGCCCAGCGTAGGGCTGCGGTGCAGTTCACGGCGTGCGTAATGACCATCCACCGGACGGCGTACGCAGGGGGGCAGTTCGATCAGCGGATCGATGATGGCCTCACGCAGCACCCGCTGCAGCGCATCGGTGATCGCCTTCGGATCAACCAGGCAGACGGCGCCGTCGATCCCTGCAATCAAGCGTTCGCGGCCGGTAAACGGCGGTGGCGTGAACATCGCTTCCATGAACCGACTCTAGCCGAGGCGGGTTAACAGAATGTTTGCATCGCGGTGTCATCACTGCGTGCCGCGCTGCACGAACGGCACTTTTGCATAGAGCGCACGCTCTCCCGCGCGTGGATCGTCAACCATGCGGCTGTGACGATCGAACAGCATCGTCTGCCGTTGTGGCAGTGAATAGGGGGCCCATTGCGACATTCCCGCGTGATTCGGATCACCGGAACGCGCAAACGCAATCAGGGCATCGCTCATCGTCACCGCCAGTGCAATGGCGTCTTCACCGCCGCCGGTGCGCGCACCGGGCAGACCCGCGTTGTCAAACACCAGCGGAATATCCAGCGTGTGGAACGCACGCAGACGTCCCTCTTCCACCGGTGACGGCCAATCGAGCTGGTAGGCCCAGGTCGGTGCGGCACCCGATGTCTGCCGGGCGCGGGCCTCCAGTTCTTCCACTGCACCACGCCATGAACGGCCGGCCGTAGTGGCGGCGAAGAACACCTCTGACGGCGTGTAGTGCGGGTACAGGCGTCGATATTCTGCGATCACCACCGAAGGCAGCAGATCGACGAACTGCTGCTTCTCCAGTTGCGCCGGCAGGCTCTCCCAGGTCAGCGTGAAGTTGGCCGGGTCGTTGCCAAGAAACGCGCGCGTCTCATCGCGGGTGTTGCCGATCACCATCGGAATCGACGCGGACTGCGCCGGTGCCTGTGGCCAGAACGGATGCACCGGCAGCACCACCTCATCCAGCACCGGGCCGAAATACAGCGCGCTGCTTTCCACCCGCGAAGGATCGCGTGCGCGGGTGGCGGCCAGCAGCTCGGCCGTCGGCAAGCGCAGCAGTGCCTGCAGGTCGCGCGCGCCAACCGCGTCCATCGCAATCGAAGCGCGTTGCGCCGCCGCACGTGGACCGGCCGCGGTGACCTGCTGCCCGCTCATCGTCCACGCGCGCTGGAACAGGCCCTTCGCTGCGGGCATCGCCATCAGCGTGGCGATCTTGGCGCCGCCACCGGACTGCCCGAACACGGTGATGTTGCCGGCATCGCCACCGAACACCGCGGCGTGCTCCCGCACCCACTGCAGCGCCTGCACCAGGTCGAGCTGGCCGACGTTGCCGGAGGCCGCATAACGCGGGTCGCCCAGCGCGCCCAGGTACAGGTAGCCGAAGGTGTTCAGGCGGTGATTGACGGTGACCATCACCACGTCACCGCGCCGGCACAACGCGCTGCCGTCGTACAGCGGGTCGCTGCCGGAACCGTTGTTGAAGCCGCCGCCATGCAGGTACACCAGGATCGGCCGCTTGCCGCCGTCGCCGAGCGCTGGCGTCCATACGTTGAGGAACAGGCAATCTTCGCTGCCCGGACCATCCCCCCCCGTCTGTGGTGCAGAGGCGGCGTATTCCAGGGCGTCGGCGATGCCTCGCCAACCTGTCTCGCGGCGTGGTGGCTGGAAACGGTAGGCGGAGGTGTCGGCGCCATAGCGCAGGCCACGGAACACGTGCACGCCGTGCTCGCGCTGGCCACGCACGCGGCCGCCACGCAGGCGTGCCACCACCTGTGTGTCAGCACGTGGTCCAGGCAGTGCGGATGCAGGAAGCGCTGCGAGGGTGGCCGTGGCCAGCGCCCAGCGTGCACTGTCGCGCAGGAAACGACGGCGCTGCAGGTCGGTCGTCCCTGCGTTCAAGGTGCGGCCTCCGTCGCCTGCAGCCAGCGTTGTGCCAGCAGCGGCCACACGGCCAGCGTTGAATCAGGCGGCATGCGCATGCCGAAGCCATGGCCGCCGTGGGCGAACAGATGCAGTTCGTGCTCGACGCCCGCCTTGGCCAGCGCCTGCGCCATCACCTCGCTGTTGTGCACGCTGACCACGCGGTCGTCGTTGGCGTGGATCAGCAGCGTCGGCGGCATGTCCGCGCGTACGTGCTGCTGCATCGAATACTGCGCAGCCAGCGCCGCATCGGCCTGCTCGCCCAGCAGGCGTCCGCGTGAGCCGCTGTGTGCATGCGGGCCCATGTCGATCACCGGATACACCAGCACCGCGCGGGCGGGACGCGCGCTGAGGCGGTCGATGGCATCGCGCGGTGGGTAGACCGGCGCATCGAAGCCGGTGGCCAGCCGTGCGGCGACGTGGCCACCGGCGGAGAAGCCCATCACCGACACGCTGTCGGCATCCAGCCTGCGCCGTGCGGCCTGGTCGCGCACCACGCGCAGTGCGCGCTGCGCGTCTGCCAGCGCCGCCTGGCGGTCGCGGCCGGCCTGCGGCAGGCGGTAGCGCAGCACGAACAGGGTATAGCCGGCACGCTCCACCCACTCGGGCACCAGCGCGCTGTCCTCCTTGTCGATCACCACGCGCTGGTAGCCGCCACCGGGAATCACCAGCAGCGCGCGGCCGTTGCCGTGGGCGGGTGTATGCACCAGCAGGTAGGGCGCATCGACCTGGTCGATGAAGCGATCAGGGTGGGCCGGATCATCGCTGCGCTCGACCACGCGCGGCGGTCGCGCAGTGCCGGTTTCACCGGGCACCTGGCCGGCTGGCCACAGGGGTATCTGTTCACCAGCCAGCTCCTTGCCCAACCGCTCGCCCGCGCGCAGCGGCGCATCGACGGCGGACGCAGGGATGGCCAACAGCAGGCCGGTCAGCAACAACAGCACACGGGGAAAACGCATGGTGGGCAGGGCTCCAACGGGATGCAACAGAGTGGCCGAGGTCACCGGCAAGCGCTCGTGATGCGCTGCGGCTTGCGCGATGACACCGGTTTACCATATACACCTCCTGCAGACGCTGTCGATGGGCAGTGCAACAACGCCAGAGGGAGACCGTTCTTGAGCAACGAACACGGCATACATGGGCAGACGCCGCCGCCGGACGATGCGGCCGCGATCGCCCACGCCTTCACCACCGCGCGCCGCGCGGGCCAGGCCCTGCCCGGCTTCCCGGGCCTTGTCCCGCCTGACCTGGTGGCTGCCTACCAGGTGCAGGATCTGGCCATCGCCAGCTGGGACGACCATGTGGTCGGCTGGAAGGTCGGCTACATCGCCGCCGAGCGCCGTGATGCATCCGGCGACGACCGTCTGCTGGGCCCGGTTTTCTCGCGTCAGCTGAAAAATGCCACCGGTGGAACAGTGGACATTCCGGTGTTCGTCGGCGGCTTCGGCGCGGTCGAGGCGGAGTACGTGCTGGAGCTGTTGGAGGACGCTCCGGCCGCACAGCTGCACTGGTCACCCGAGCAGGCTGAAGCGCTGCCGGCGCGGCTGTACATCGGTGTGGAAGTGGCCAGCAGCCCGCTGGCGACGATCAACCAACTCGGCCCGCGCGTGGTGGTGTCCGACTTCGGCAACAACAACGGCCTGGTGCTGGGGCCGGAGATCGCCGACTGGACCGCCCGCGACGAGACCGAGCTGCGCGCCGAAACCCTGATCGAGGGCGAGGTGGTCGGCACCGGCGGAGCGACGCGCCTGCCCGGTGGTCTGCGCGCGGCGTACGCGTTCGCGCTGTCCCGTTCGGCATTGCGCGGCCGGCCGTTGCAGCGCGGCGACCTGATCGCAACCGGCAACGCCACCGGCATCCATGACATCACCGCAGGACAGACGGCGCTGGTGCGGTTTGCCGGCTTCGGCGAGATTGCCTGCAGGGCCGTGCCGGCCGGGTAACCGCCGCACGATCCGGTGAACACGCGCGGGAGGGCGCAGATGATCACACGACGACACTTCCTGGCCGGTGGCGCTGCTGCGCTGGCCACCCCGATGCTCGCGGCCTGTGGCCGTGGGCCGGCCGAGGCCATCGACGGTGGCCAGCTGCTGACCGCCACTGATGTGCACGTGGCCGACTACCCCACCGTGACCGCGGTGAAGTGGATCGGCGAAACGCTGCAGCGCGAAAGCAACGGCCGCCTGCGCCTGCGGCAATACCATTCCGGCCAGCTTGGTCGCGAGTCGGAAGCGATCGACATGGCCCGTTTCGGTGCCATCGACATCACCCGCGTGTATGCCGGTGCGCTGAACAACGCATTCCCGCTGACCCAGGCACTGTGCCTGCCGTATGTGTTCGAGTCGGTGGCGCACCAGCGCGCCGCACTCGATGGCGGCATCGCCGAGGCGGTGCTGCGGGGTTTCGAGAGTCGCGACCTGGTCGGCCTGGCGATCTACGATTCCGGCGCGCGCTGCTTCTACAACACCAAGCATCCCATCGTGCAGCCCAATGATCTGCATGGGTTGAAACTGCGCGTGGCGTCCTCGGACATCTTCATCCAGCTGATGCGCCTGCTCGGCGCCAACCCGACGCCGATGTCGCTGGGCGATACGTTCTCCGGCATGGAGACGCACATGATCGATGGCGCCGAGAACAACATGCGCAGCTTCCATTCCAGCCGACACTTCGAGGCGGCGCATTACTGGTCGCAGAGCGATCACTCGTATGCGCCGGACGTGCTGCTGATGTCGCGCGCCAGCTTCGAGCGCCTGCAGCCGGCTGACCGCCAGCTGTTGCTGGAGACCGCACGCGCCTCGGTGAAGGTGATGCGCGAGCAATGGGATGCCTCCGAAGATGCCGCGCGCCGCGCGGTGCTGGCCTCTGGCGTGAAAGCCAACGAGGTGGACCTTCCCGCGTTCCGCGCCGCCGCCCAGCCGCTGCTGCAGCAGTACCTGCAGCAACCCGAGCTGGCCGCGCTGGTCGCCCGCATCCGCGCTGCCGCCTGAGGACACTGCCATGACCGAGACGACGATTGCCGCCGCCGGCCCCGGCCAGCGCCTGCTGGACCGCATCGCCGACATCGCCATCTACATCGCCGTGGCTGCGCTGCTGGGCCTGGTGGTGGTGCAGGGCTGGCAGGTGTTCGCCCGCTATGTGATCAACGATTCGCCCAGCTGGACCGAGCCGGTGACGCTGCTGCTGCTGGCCACGGCGATGAGCCTGGGCGCGGCCTGCGGCGTGCACACCAACCGCCACTTCGGCTTCTTCCTGCTGCACGCCTACATGGGGTCCGGCCTGCGCCGGGCGGTGGATGTGTTCACCCAACTGGTGGTGGCCGTGCTGGGTGGCTTCATCGCGTTCTGGTCGGCCGACCTGCTGCTCGATGGCATGGACATCAAGACTGCCGGCGCCAACCTGCCGCAGAGCATCAACTACCTGCCGCTGGCCGTGGGCGGTGCGCTGATGCTGCTGTTCGCACTGAACCGTGCGTGGAAGGCGCTGCATGCCACGGCAGCTGATGCCGACGCCGACGCCGTCGACGCTGAAGGAGATCGTTGATCCATGGGCATCACCATCCTGTTCGCTGTTTTTGCCGCACTGCTGCTGCTGGGCGTGCCGGTCGCCTACGCGTTGGCTGCTGCTGCGCTGGCCACCCTGCTCTACCTGGACATCCCCAGCATCGTGCTGGTCCAGCAGATCTCCGCCGGCACCGGTTCGGCCTCGCTGATCGCCATTCCACTGTTCATCTTCGCTGGCGAGATCATGATGCGCGGCGGCATCTCCGAACGCCTGATCGCCCTGGCGTCATCGCTGGTGGGGCGCATGCGCGGCGGCCTGGGCCAGGTCTCGATCCTGTCCTCGCTGTTCTTCGGCGGTGTGTCCGGCTCGGCCATCGCCGATGTTTCGGCCGTGGGTGGCACGATGATTCCGCAGATGGTCAAGCGCGGCTACGACCGCGACTTCGCGGTGAACGTCAGCATCACCGCCGCGCTGGTGGCGCTGCTGGTGCCGCCATCGCACAACCTGATCCTGTTCTCGGCCGCTGCCGGCGGTGGCCTGTCGATCGCCGACCTGTTCGCCGCAGGCATCGTGCCGGCGCTGCTGATGACGCTGGCGTTGATGATCACCGGCTACGTGGTCGCGCGTCGCCGTGGCTATGGCGTGGAAGTGTTCCCGGGCTGGCGCGCGGTACTGCTGCGCATCGTCTCCGCCCTGCCCGGCCTGGGCCTGGTGGCGCTGATCTTCGTGGGTATCCGCGCCGGCATCTTCACCGCGGTGGAGAGCGCGGCCATCGCCGTGGTCTACGCCCTGCTGGTCACCACCGTGCTGTACCGGCAACTGCGCTGGCGCGAGTTCTTCGACACCGTCATCCATGCCGCACGCAGCACCGGCGTGATCCTGTTCGTGATCGCCACCGCGGCGGTGTTCGGCTGGCTGCTGGCCTACCTGCAGGTGCCCGCGGCGGCGGTGGACTTCCTGCAGTCGTTCGCGCACAGCCAGTTCATGGTGCTGCTGATGATCGTGGTGATGCTGTTGCTGCTGGGCACCTTCATGGACCTGGCACCGATGATCCTGATCTGCACGCCGATCTTCCTGCCGGTGGCCAAGGCCTATGGCATCGATCCGATCCACTTCGGCCTGGTGCTGGTGCTGACCGGTGGCCTCGGCCTGGTCACCCCGCCGGTGGGCTCGGTGCTGTTCATCGGCACCGCCATCGGCAAGATCAGCGTCGGCCAGAGCATGCGCACGATCTGGCCGTTCTGGTTCGCCGCGCTGGGCGTGCTGCTGATCGTCACCTTCTTCCCATCGCTGTCGCTGTGGCTGCCCGCCGCGCTGCGCGCCTGATGAGCGGAGGCGCTCCCATGACACAGACCCTGCACCGCGCTGCTGCAACTGCCCTGCTCGGCCTGCTGCTGGCTGCGCTGCCCGCACTGGCTGCCGATCCCGCGCCCGCGCAGTGGAAGCGCGGCATCGAGCAGCAGCGCCAGGCTGACCTTGGCAATGGCACCTTCCTGAATCCGGTGCTGGCCGGCGACAGGCCCGATCCGTCGGTGCTGAAGGACGGCGAGGACTACTACCTCACCCTGTCCTCGTTCGATGCCTACCCCGGCCTGCCGATCTGGCACTCGCGCGACCTGGTGAACTGGCAGCCGCTCGGTCATGCGATCACGCAGAACGTGGGCGCGATCTGGGCGCCGGACATCGTCAAGCACCAGGGCCGCTACTTCATCTACTTCCCGGCGCGCACTGGTGAGCGCCGCAGCAACTTCGTGGTCTGGGCCGATGACATCACGGGCCCTTGGAGCGCGCCGATCGACATCGGCCTGGGCGGCTACATCGACCCCGGCCACGCGGTCGGTGAAGACGGCAAGCGTTACCTGTTCCTCAGCGGTGGCGACTACGTGCAGCTGGCCGATGATGGCCTGAGCGTGGTGGGTACGCCGAAACACGTGTACGACGGCTGGCGTTACCCGGAAAGCTGGGACGTGGAGGCCTATGCGCAGGAAGGGCCGAAGATCCACTTCCGCGATGGCTGGTACTACATGACCACTGCGGTGGGTGGCACCGCCGGCCCGCCGACCGGGCACATGGTGATCACCGCGCGCTCGCGCTCGATCCACGGCCCGTGGGTGAACGCGCCGAACAACCCGATCATGCGCACGCAGTCGGCTGCCGAACCGTGGTGGTCGCGCGGCCACGCCACGGTGATCGAAGGCACCGACGGCCGCTGGTGGATGATGTACCACGGCTACGAGAACGGCTTCTGGACGCTGGGTCGACAAGCCCTGCTGGAGCCGATCGAGTGGACCGCCGATGGCTGGTTCGTGGCCAAGGGCGGTGATCTTGGGCAGCCGCTGCGCAAGCCATCGGGCAGCGCGCTGACGCCGCACGGGATGGCCCTGTCCGATGATTTCACCGGCCGCACGCTCGGCCCGCAGTGGGCGTTCTTCAACCCGGCGGTGGATGAATACCGGCGCCTGCGCTTCAGCGGCGACGGCCTGGTGCTGCAGGGCAAGGGCAGCACGCCGCGCGATGCCTCGCCACTGACCACCATCGCCGGCGACCCGGCGTACCAGTTCGAGGTGGAGATGGAGATCGCCCCCGGCGCGGTCGGCGGTGCCCTGCTGTTCTACAGCGACCGCCTGTACGTGGGCGTGGGCAGCAATGGCGAGCAGTTCGTCATGCACCGCTACGGCGAGGAGCGCCCCACCCGGCTGGCGGCCAGTGCCAAGGGCGGCCGGCTCTGGCTGCGGGTGACCAACAACCGCCACATCGTCACCATCCACTCCAGCGCCGATGGCCAGCGCTGGCAGAAGTATCCGGTTCAGATGGAAGTGTCCGGTTACCATCACAATGTGGCCGGCAAGTTCCTGGCACTGAAACCGGCGCTGTATGCGGCCGGCAACGGTGCGGTAACCTTCCGCAGCTTCCGCTATCGCGCGCTGGACTGAGCGCGCGCTGGAATCCCCAGGCTTATCGGGTTCACTACATGTCAGTGCGCAACAAGAACGATGCCGCTACGCCGGCATTGGCAAAGGGCAAGGCAGCCACGATCAATGACATCGCGCGACTGTCGGGTGTATCCAAGAAAACGGTTTCAAGGATCATCAACAACTCGCCGCTGGTGCGCAAGGACACGCGCGACAAGGTGGAAGCGTTGATGCGCGAGGTCGGTTACACCCCCGACCCGCTGGCCCGTGGCCTGGCCTTCCGCCGCTCGTTCCTGATCGGCATGGTCTACGACAATCCCACCGCGCAGTACATCGTGGACATGCAGTACGGCGCGCTGGATGCGCTGCGTGGCTCCAGCTTCGAACTGGTGGTGCACCCCTGCGACAGCCGCAGCCCGGGTTACATCGACGGCGTGCGCCGCTTCGCCCAGCAGCAGAAGCTGCATGGGGTGATCCTGGTGCCGCGTGCGTCCGAAGACCAGGCGCTGGCGGACATGCTGGACGAGATCGGCTGCCGCTTCACCCGCGTGGCCGCGCTGCCACTGGATGAAACCTCGCAGATGGTGGTCACCCACGACCGCGATGGTGCTGCCGAAGCAGCCGATTACCTGCTTTCGCTGGGCCACCGCGATATCGCCCTGGTAACCGGCCCGAGTGCCTACCGCTCGGCGCACGAACGCACCGCCGGCTTCATCGAGGCGCTGTCGCAGCGTGGCATCGAGCTGCCGAAGGATCGCATCATCGAGGCCGGCTACACCTTCGAATCCGGTGTGGCCGCCGCCGAGAAACTGCTGCTGGGCAAGCGTCGGCCGACCGCCATCTTCACCGGCAACGATGAAATGGCGGCCGGTGTCTACAAGGTCGCGCTGCGCGCCGGCATCAACATTCCGCGCCAGCTGTCCATCGTCGGCTACGACGACAGCCCGCTGGCCTCGCGCCTGTGGCCGTCGCTGACCTCGGTGCGCCGGCATACCCGCGATACCGGCCGCACCGCCGCGGCGATGCTGATCCAGCCCGATGGCCAGCCTGCGCTGCAGATCGCCAGCGTGCGTCCGCACCTGATCGTGCGCGATTCCTGCCAACCGCCAGAGGATTGATCCCGCAGGGATCAATCCTGTAGGTCGCCAGCTTGCTTGCGACGCGTCCAGAAGAATCAGTCCGGTAGGTCGCCAGCTTGCTCGCGACACCTTTCAACCCGCCCCACCCCGCCGATGCCGTCTGACCGGTATCGTGCGGCGCAAAATGACACCGGTTTCCTGTCTGGCTAGAATCGACCGTGAACCGTGCCGGGGCCGAACCATCGGCCCGCCCCCTGCTCTGGAGAAGCCATGTACTGCAAGACCCATTACGCCACCCATCCCGATGCCATCAAGGGCGCCAGCAACGATCAGCTGCGCGAGCTGTACCTGCTCGATGGCCTGTTCAACGCCGATGCGGTGACCCTGAAGTACACCCACTACGAGCGCTTCGTGCTAGGCGGCGCCGCGCCGGTCAACGGCCCGCTGGCCCTGCCCGCGCAGACCGAACCGGCCTCCGCCGCCGGCCATCCGTTCCTGGAGCGCCGCGAGCTGGGCATCATCAACGTCGGCAGCGGCACCGGTACGGTCACCGTCGATGGCACCGTGTACACGCTGGGGCCGAAGGATGGCCTGTACGTGGCGATGGGCAGCAAGGACGTCGTCTTCGCTTCGCAGGATGCCGCCAACCCGGCGCAGTTCTACCTGGCCTCGACCCCGGCCCATGCGCGCTTTGAAACCAAGCAGCTGTCGATCAAGGACGCGGTTGCACTCGATCGCGGCGCGCTGGAAACCAGCAACGAGCGCACCATCTACCAGTACATCGTGCCGGCCACCTGCCAGTCCTCGCAGCTGCTGCTGGGCCTGACCGTGCTCAAGCCGGGCAGCGTGTGGAACACCATGCCGCCGCACCTGCACGACCGCCGCAGCGAGGTCTACTTCTACTTCGACCTGGGCGACAGCGACCGCGTCTACCACTTCATGGGCGAGCCGGACGCACAGCGCCACATCGTCATCCAGAACAACGAAGCGGTGGTATCGCCGCCGTGGTCGATCCACATGGGTGCCGGTACCAGCAACTACGCCTTCATCTGGGCGATGGGTGGCGAGAACCTGGATTACACCGACATGCACGTGCTGGACATCTGCCAGCTCAAGTAAGCACTGACAGGCCGCCGCGCACGCTGTGCGGTGGCTGCTTGCCTGCATCACGCACGCCTCTACCAAGGAACGCATACGCAATGACCAATCCCTTCAGCCTGGAAGGAAAAGTCGCTCTGGTAACCGGTGGCAATACCGGCCTGGGCCAGGGTATCGCGGTGGCACTGGCTGCCGCCGGCGCCAATGTCGCGGTGGCCGGCATCGCCCCGCCCACTGAAACCATCGAGAAGATCACCGCGCTGGGCCGCCGCTGCCTGGCCATCGAAGCCAACCTGATCAGCATCGAGCCGGTCGAGCGCGTGGTGCGCGAAACCATCGAGGGCCTCGGCAGGCTGGACATCCTGGTCAACAACGCCGGCCTGATCCGTCGCGCCGATGCAGTGGACTTCAGCGAGCAGGACTGGGACGACGTGATGAACGTCAACATCAAGTCCGCCTTCTTCATCTCGCAGGCCGCCGGCCGCCATTTCATCGCCCAGGGCAGCGGCAAGATCATCAACATCGCCTCGATGCTGTCGTTCCAGGGCGGCGTCCGCGTGCCGTCGTACACCGCCAGCAAGAGCGGCATCGCCGGCATCACCCGCTTGCTGGCCAACGAGTGGGCTGGCAAGGGCGTGAACATCAACGCGATCGCGCCGGGCTACATGGCTACTGACAACACCGCCGCGCTGCGCGCCGATGCAGACCGCAACAAGGCGATTCTGGAGCGCATTCCGGCCGGTCGCTGGGGCAACCCGGAAGATCTGGCCGGTGCGGCGGTGTTCCTGGCCTCGTCGGCGTCGGACTACGTCAACGGCGCAGTGCTGCCGGTCGATGGTGGCTGGTTGGCGCGCTGACGCGCACGGATCTGTAGAGCCGAGCCCATGCTCGGCTGTCGCGCTCTGATCAAAAAACAGCCGAGCGTGGCTCGGCTCTACAGGGGGCTGGCGATGCGAAGGCTGTTGTTGCTGCTGTTGCTGTCGTGCAGCGCCGTGCATGCGGCGCCGGTGCGGCTGTTCATTGCCGGTGATTCCACCGCTGCCGAATACGGCCCCGATCGCGCGCCGCAGGCCGGCTGGGGACAGATGCTGCAGAGCTATCTGGACCCGGCGCGTTTCGAAGTGCACAACCACGCCAAGGGCGGGCGCAGCACGCGCAGCTTCATCGACGAAGGGCGCCTGGATGCGATTGCCGCCGAACTACGTCGTGGCGATGTGTTGCTGATCCAGTTCGGCCACAACGACGCGAAGTTTGAAGATCCCACGCGCTACACCGACCCGGACAGCGACTATCCACAGCTGCTGATGCGTTACGTGCAGGTGGCGCGTGACAAGGGCGCCACACCGGTGCTGGTCACGCCGGTGGCGCGGCTGCTGTACGACTTCGGTTCGCTGCTGGATACGCACGCACGCTACACGCTGGCGATGCAGCAGCTGGCCGCACGCGAACACGTCGCGCTGATCGACCTCAACGACCG
This sequence comes from Stenotrophomonas lactitubi, assembly GCF_002803515.1. Classification (NCBI taxonomy): domain Bacteria; kingdom Pseudomonadati; phylum Pseudomonadota; class Gammaproteobacteria; order Lysobacterales; family Lysobacteraceae; genus Stenotrophomonas; species Stenotrophomonas lactitubi. Next base: position 120,454 of record NZ_PHQX01000002.1, read on the forward strand.
CAGCACACGATGGATCCGCGCGCTGGGCGAGCAGGGCGCACGCCCGTACTTCCTGTTCGTGCCGGAGCAGAACAAGGCCGATGGCACGCACTTCAGCGCGGCCGGTGCCACTGCGGTGGCGTGCCTGGTGCTGCGCGAGGCGGTGCAGGTGTTACCGACGCTGCAACCGGCGCTGGTACGCGACATCGACTGCGATGTGATGGGTGCAGGGCAGGGCGGCGATCCTGCGCGACGCTCGCAGGTGGTGCACGAAGACACGCTGGCGCGCGCGCAAGCGGGCCCGCACGGCGGCGCCGGGCCGACCACGGCGTATCCGTTCTTCGCCGATGCGCAGGGCCTGCCATTCGTGCTGCGCAAGCGTGTGCTGCACAAGGGCGCGGGCATCGGCCTGCACCCGCAGCACAAGGACGAGATCTATTACATCGTGAGCGGGCGGGGCAGTTACGTGCTGGATGGGAAGCAGCATGATGTGCAAGCCGGCCATGCGCTGCTGACCCGCACGGGCAGCACGCATGCGCTGCAACAGGTGGGCGAAGAGGATCTGGTGGTGCTGCTGGCGTATCCGCGGTAGCTGAAAAGCAGCCGAGCGTGGGCTCGGCTCTACACGGGTCTGCGCTTATCTGTAGAGCCGAGCCCATGCTCGGCTTGGCTCTACAACGGTTCCGCGCCGAAATGCTTCAGGCCCAATCGCGCAAGGTCTTCCGGGCGGGCGTAGTAGTCGTCCTCGAACGCCTCCAGCGCCTGCTGCTCGTCTTCGCTCATCGCGCCGTACAGGTCGGTCAGTTCCTTGATCGCCGGGTCGTCTTCCAGACGATCCAGCAGCCCGCGCATGCCCGCCAGGATCGTGTGCGTCTGTGTTGCGCCCATCGCCTGCAATGCGCGCAGCGCCAGCTGGCAGGTGGGGTCGCCCCAGTTGCACAGGAACTGCATGAAGCCGCCGTTGTTGATGTCTGCTTCCATGCGCCACAGCGCGACCAGCTGCTGGTCTTCGTCAGACAGCGCATCGAGCGACCAGGCATGCGATTGCAGGCGGGCGAGGGCGGCTTCATAGCGGTCATCCCACACCTGGTTCGGAACATCGACCACGCCGCGCTCCTGCGCCGGCAGCAGCGCCGGCCAGTTCACGCCCAGTCCGTCGGCGGTGGTGACCCACTGCGCACGTTGTTCGGCATTGGCTTCGAACAGGGCTGGCGCCCAGCGCAGCGGCTGCCGGGTGTGGCGGCCATCGGCCAGGGTCAACAGGACGAAGTCGTCGTTGAAGGCAACGTCGGTAACCCGCAGGTCGGTAAACACATCGGTCATGGCCTGCAGGATACCGGAGGCCTGAACCAGGCCCCTTAAACTTCAAAAGCTGCAGACGCTTTTGAAGTTCAGCCGGACCTCTGCTGCCTACTCACACATCCCCACCATCAGCCCAGCCTTCGCCCGTACCGGCCTGGAACACGCGGTCCTCAGCCTGCACATCGCCCGCCGGCAGGTGCGCCTGGTCGGCCAGTGCGGCGTAGATCGGGGTGAAGTCCGGCGATGTCGCCTGCATCAGCTGTTCGAAGCTGTCGATGACGAAGTAGGTCTTCTGGAAAGTGTCGATGCGGTAGCGCGTGCGCATGATCCGCTGCAGGTCGAAACCGATGCGGTTCGGTGCGCCCGACTCCAGCGAGTACAGCGATTCGCCCTTCGACGAGACGATGCCGGCACCGTAGATGCGCATGCCGTCGGGCGTGTCGATCAGGCCGAACTCCACCGTGTACCAGTACAGGCGGGTCAGGTTCTGCAGCGCCTCGGGGCCGATCGCGTGCGCTTTGACGCCACCACGGCCGTACGCCTCCATGTAGTTGGCGAACACCGGGTTCATCAGCAGCGGCACGTGACCGAACAGGTCGTGGAACAGATCCGGTTCGGCGATGTAGTCGATCTGGTCGGGACGGCGGATCCACCAGGTGACCGGGAAACGGCGGTTGGCCAGGTGATCGAAGAAATCCAGCTCTGGCAGCAGGCCTTCCACGCCCACCAGGGTCCAGCCCGTGGCCGCACCGAGCACCTCGTTGAGCTGGTCGAAGCGCGGGATCATGTGCGCGCTCATGCCCATTTCGTCCTGCGCATCCAGGAACTCCTGGCAGGCGCGGCCGACCAGCAGTTCGCGCTGGCGCTGGTACAGCGTGCTCCAGGTGGCGTGGTCGTCGGCGGTATAGGTGTCCCACGGCTGCTCGACGAGCGCGGTGGTGTACACCGGCACGTAGCCCTTGTCGGTCTGCTGGTGTTCGACGCGGCGGGGCTGGGCGAGGTCCATGGAAGACTCCTTGACGGGATACCCACGATGCTAGGGCAGGGGGCGCGCAACAGGGTTGCAAAAGTTGCGTGATTCAGTGCCATTGGCGCAATATCATTGCGTACTCACCATGTTGCGGGGCAGCAATGGCTGGAGAAGTCCACTTCGATCGCACGGATATACGCCTGCTGGACGAAATCCAGCGCGATGGACGCGTCACCAACGCCGAGCTGGCGGCCCGGGTGAACCTGTCGCCCTCGGCCTGCCTGCGGCGCATGCAGCGGCTGGAAAGCGAGGGTGTGATCACCGGCTATGGCGCACGGCTGGAGCCGCGCCAGCTGGGGCTGGGACTGCAGGCCTTCGTGCGCGTGCAGCTGGAAAAGCATGACCAGGCCGCGATCGCGCATTTCGTCGACAGCGTGAAAGGCTGGGACGAGGTGGTGGCCTGCCACGCCCTGACCGGCGACATGGACTACCTGCTGCACGTCTATGTGCGCGATCTGGAGCACTTCTCGCGCTTCCTGCTGGACAGGCTGCTCAACGCCGGCGGTGTGGCCGATGCCAATTCCAGCTTCGTGCTGCGCACGGTGAAGGGTTTCCAGGCATTGCCGTTGTCGCAGCTTGAATGAGCGGGGCGCCGTGATGTTTGACGGCGCGCACGCACTGGCCGAGCATCGTGCCCCGCGGCGGCCGTCAACATGCAGGCAGCGCAGTGATTCCTTCTGGCTCCGGCATGTCTGATACCCCATCCTCGACGTCTTCCCTGGTGTTCCTTCCGCTGCGCGAGCAGAGCCTGCTGCGGCACCTGACCGACGGCACGCCGCCGGACACCCCGCTGGAGCAGGCCGGCCTGCTGGTGGCCATGCTGTGCCGCCGGCAGAAGCAACCGGCCGCCCAGCTGCAGCGCGTGCTGCACGATGCCTGTGCGTTGTTCGCTGCGGATGATGGCCATGCTGCGCAGGCGCAGCTGGCGGCCAGCGCTGGACAGGATGCGCGGGCGCTGGAAGCGTGGCTGGGCGTGCTGGCCGCGCAGGACGTGCTGCTGGCACCGGACGAAGTGATGGAGACAGTGCTGGCAGCGTCGCCGCACGCGTATCCCGGCGCGGACTTCCAGGCGGCCTGCAGGATCACCCTCGAAGAACACACGATCCATTTCCCGGCGACATCGCTGTCCGAAGGCGATGACGAAGACGCCGGCGATGACGGACAGACAGCGCACGCGATCCAGCACAACGGCCTGTTCACCTCCGAACAGGCACGCGTGCTGCGCGCGATCGCGGCCAATCCCGATGAGCTGATCGACCTGCAGGCCTACGCCGGCACCGGCAAGGGCCATCTGGTGCTGGCGCTGCTGCAGGCGCGCCCGGGCCGCTACACCTACGTGGCGCCTACGCGTGGCCAGGTGGAGGCATTCCGCGCGCGGCTGCCGGCTGACGCCGGCACGCGCCTGCTGACCCAGATCGAGTTCGCCAACACGATCGCCCGCCACGCCGCCGCCAACGGCCTGACCGGCGGCTTCGTACCCACCTACCGGCAGAGCACGCTGACCCTGCGCGAAGCGGCTGCCCGCCTCGGTCTCCCAGCCATCGGCGCGCGCCGGCCGGACCAGGTGCTGATGATCGCCCTGGACGCCATCAACCGCTGGTGCGCATCGTCAGCGCCGAACCTGCAGGCCTGGCATTTCCAGCGTTCGCTGGCCGCAGCGCAGCTGGAAGCCACGCCGTTCATTGCGGCCACGGAGTTCGTCTGGCGCTGCATGTTCGATGCGGTCGTTCAGAAGGGCGGCTGCCTGCGGCTGGATGCCGGGCATATCGGCAAATGGCTGGCGCTGCGTGGCGTGCCGCTGCCGGTGTCGCTGGGAATGGTGCTGGTCGATGAGGCGCACGATCTCAGCCCGGCATGGAAACAGCTGCTGGCTACCCACGCGCCCGGCGTGGTCAGCCTGGGCGATCCGCATCAGCGGTTGAGCGGACGTGTACAGCGCTGGTCATCGGCGAAAACGCTGGAGATGCACCAGTCGGTGCGCCAGGGACGCCAGGTCGATGCGCTGGTCAACCAGTCGCTGGTGCTGGACGACCTCGGCGAGCCGGCACCGTTCATGGGGGCCAGCGACCGCGCCACCGGCCTGCGCCGCTATGACGACTGGTCGGTGGTACCCAGCACCGGCGCCCGCGTGTACGGCAGCCTGTGGCGGATGCTGCTGGAAGCCAACGCGCTGGTCGCCCGCGGCGCGCGCGTGCATCTGCACCCGGCATCGCGGCAGGCGCTGTTGAAAGAGGTGGATGGTCCGATCGATGCATGGCGCAGCGCCGCCGGTGGCGGCCCGGGGCAACGCTGGGAAAGCTTCGTGCAGGTCTGCGCCAAGCGTGGACAGGCGGATATCCCCGCGCTGTTTGCCGGTGGCTTCGATGCTGCGGCGTTGCAGCGCCTGCTCGGGCAGCTGGTCGATGCGGACGAGGCCAGCATCGTGCTGTGCCTGGCCCAGCATGCCAAGAACCTGCAGTTCGCCACGGTGTCCATGGCGCCGTGCTGCTTCGACAGCGGCCATGATGCGCGCGCGCTGCACAGCCCGGTGCGCGCAGCCTACGTGGCGATCACCCGTGCCCAGCAGCAGCTGTGGCTGCCGGGGGACGCGATGGAGCAGTTGCAGCTGAGCGCACAGCGGCATGACCGGGCGGTCGATGAGCGGCGCCGGCAGCGACGCCTGGCCAGTGGCTACCCACCGCCGCGGCGCTGAGCGCCACGGTCGATCAATCCGCGTGCTTCAGCACTTTTCCTTGCGGCCCATCAGCTTGCCCAGGCGCGAAGGTTCGTCGCACTTCGGCGCAGCCACCGGTGCCGGCGCCAATGCGGCGGCGCGGGCCTTCTGCAGCTGCTGGATCTTGGCGCGGATCTGCGGCATCGCCGCCATCGCGGCCTTCTCGCCCTCCAGGATGGCAGTGCCACGCTGGCTGAAATCGGCAGCGCCGATGTCCAGCACCTTCGGCCGGATCACGATGTCGGCGCGTGCCAGTTCCTGCTCGCCCAGGCGCTGGCCCATGATCGAGATCGACTGGTTGACGATGCCGAGCATGCCGGTCGGCGCCTTGCCGCTGGCCTTGCTGGAGATGTCCACGGCGATCACGAATTCGGCGCCGAGCTGGCGCGCGGCATCCACCGGCACCGGGCTGACCACGCCGCCGTCGATGTAGTTGCGGCCACCGATCTTCACCGGCTCGAACACGCCCGGGATGCTGCTGGACGCGCGCACCGCCTGACCGACGTTGCCGCGCACGAAGATCGAACGCTCGCCGGTTTCCAGCTGGGTGGCGACGGCAGCGAACGGCTTCTTCAGGCGCTCGGCCGGGCGGTTGGCCACCTGTTCGTTGACGTAGTCCTGCAGCTTCTGGCCCTGCACCAGGCCACCGGAGAACAGGCGTACGTCGCGGATGCTGGCTTCATCCAGCGCCACCGCCTTGCTCTGCATCTGGAAGGCGTCCATGCCGCTGGCATACAGGGCGCCGACCACGCTGCCGGCACTGGTGCCGGACACCACCACCGGTTCGAAGCCGTTGGCCTCGAGCATCTTGATCACGCCGATATGCGCAAAACCCTTGGCCGCGCCGCCGCCGAGCGCGATGCCGATCTTCACCGGCTTGGCCTGCGGCACCAGGGTGGGCTGCGCGGGCGGGGTGGGGCGGACCTCTTCACCACCGCAGCCGGCCAGCAGGCCGAGCAGGGCGACGGACAGCAGCACACGGGGGCGGAACAGGCTCATCGGCAGTGCGCTCGCGGCGCCGGATTCAGGAAAGGGCGCCAGCATACCGAAGGCGTGGCGGAGCGGGCAGGGTGGGGCGACTCCCCATTCATGAAATGCGGGCGGTAGATGCCGACCTTGGCCGGCGCTTGCACAATCCAGTGCCGACCAAGGTCGGCACCTACCGATATCCCGCGGTCAGAACCGGCGCGGTGTCCAGCCTCCGGCCCGCTCAGCCCAGCAGCGAACTCTCGCCGCGGCTCTTGCCGCCGCCCTGCGGCGCGGCCATCCACATGCGCCCGGCCAGGCGCGAGAACGGCAGCGACTGCAGCCAGACCTTGCCCGGCCCGGTCAGGGTGGCCAGGAACACGCCTTCGCCACCGAACAGCACGCTTCGGATGCCTTTGACCCGGCGCACGTCCATGTCCACGGTCGGGTGATAGGCGACGATGCAGCCGGTATCGACATCCAGGCGTTCGCCGGCGGCCAGCTCACGCTCGACCACGCAGCCGCCAGCATGGATGAACACCCAGCCGTCGCCTTCCAGCTTCTGCATGATGAAACCTTCGCCGCCGAACAGGCCGGTCATGATCTTGCGCTGGAACTGCACGCCGATCTGCACGCCGCGCGCACCCGCCAGGAAGCTGTCCTTCTGGCAGATCAGGCGACCGCCGTGCTGGTCCAGCTTCATCGCCAGCACCGTGCCGGGATAGGGCGCGGCGAAGGCGACCTTGCCGCGGCCCTGGCCGGTCTGCGTGTAGACGGTGGCAAACAGGCTCTCACCGGTCAGCACGCGCTTGCCGGCGGCCATCACCTTGTCCATGAAACCGCTGCCCTGGCCACCGCGTGCGCCGCCGCCGAAGACGGTATCCATCTGCACCGAAGCGTCCTTGAACATCAGCGCGCCGGCCTCGGCCACCGCACCTTCGCCAGGGTCCAGTTCGATTTCCACGAACTGCATTTCATGGCCGACGATGCGGAAATCGATGCGGTCGGCACGGCCGCCGGTTGATGCTGTTGCGGCTGCGGGCATGGCTGCGGGCATCGGCGGCGGCGCTGCCGTCGCGGCGCCGGCCTGCTGCAGGCCGACGATTTCGGACACCGGTGTCCACCCTGTCATGCCCTGGCACCAGGCCAACGCGCGTGGATTGGCCTGTGCGAAGCGGCGCGCGGCCTCCTCGTCGAACGGACCGACACGGTCGGCCTGGCCGGGAGCATGGAAGTACCACTGGGTCATCGCAGCAGGTCCGTTGCGGGGGAAAACCCCGAGTCTAGCGGCAGCTTCCGGCGGCGCGGGAGGCGGCCATGAACGATCGGCATTTGCGGGGGAGGTGCTGTATTGCAACAATTATCTGGTAGCGCCGTTTTACCACCCCTCCAAACACAGCCTACCGCCATGTCTCCGACCCGTACTTCCCGTGGCCGCTCTCCGGTCGCGCGCCCGCTCGTTGTCGCTCTTTCCGCCCTGCTGCCGCTGGTAGCAGCCGCCCAGGAAACCCCCGCCGCCAAGGATCCGGTCGCCCTCGATGCGCTGCAGGTGACTGCACAGCGTCGCGTCGAGAACGCCAAGGACGTACCGGTTGCGATCAGCGCGATCCAGGGCGAAAAGCTCGACGTGCTCGGTTCGGCGGGCGATGACATCCGCTTCCTTGCTGCGCGCGTGCCGAGCCTCAACATCGAGTCTTCCTACGGCCGTGCCTTCCCGCGCTTCTACATCCGCGGCCTGGGCAACACCGATTTCGACCTCAACGCTTCGCAGCCGGTCTCGCTGGTGTACGACGATGTGGTGCAGGAAAGCCCGCTGCTGAAGGGCTTCCCGCTGTTCGACCTGGCCGGTGTGGAAGTGCTGCGCGGTCCGCAGGGCACCCTGTTCGGGCGCAACACCCCGGCCGGCGTGGTCAAGTTCGATTCGGCGCGTCCGTCGCAGGATGCCGATGGCTACGTGCGCGTGGGCTATGGCACCTACAACAGCTGGAATGTGCAGGGCGCCTACGGCGGCCCGCTGACCGACCGCTGGTCCGCACGCGTGTCGGCCATCTACCAGCGTCGCGACGACTGGGTCGACAACACCCGTGCCGGTGCGCCCAACAGCGGCTTCGAAGGCTATGACGAAGCCGCCGGCCGCGTGCAGTTCCTGTACGAAGGCGATGATTTCGAAGCGCTGTTCAACCTGCACAAGCGCAAGCTCAACGGCACCGCCCGCCTGTTCCGCGCCAACATCATCGAGAAGGGCGGCAACGCGCTGGTCGAGAATTTCGACCGCGACAAGGTCGCCAACGACGGCGTCAATTTCTCCGACCTGGAAACCTGGGGCGGCAGCGCGCGCCTGCAGTGGAACCTCGGTTCGGTGACCCTGCATTCGATCACCGGCTATGAGACCGCCGAATCGCTCAACCGTGGCGACATCGACGGTGGCTACGGCGCAGCGTTCCTCGGCGCGGGCAACTCCGGCCCGGGCCTGATTCCGTTCTCGTCCGAGTCGGCCGACGGCCTGCCGCACCACCGCCAGTGGACCCAGGAATTCCGCGTGGAATCCAACGAATGGGGCCGCTTCGACTGGCAGGCCGGCGTCTTCTACTTCGATGAAGACGTCACCATCAACAACTTCAACTATGACTCGCTGACGCCGGGCAATCCGCAGACCGGCCACGTGGTGCAGCAGCAGCGCAACAAGGCGTGGGCGGTGTTCGCTTCGGGCGACTTCGATGTCACCGACCGCTTCAAGCTGCGTGCCGGTGTGCGCTACACGCAGGACAAGAAGGACTTCAGCGCCAGCGTGCTGCAGGCCGTGCCGTTCGGTACCCCGGTCAGTGGCCCGTACCTGGCCAACACCGACGTCAACGACGTCAGCTGGGATGTCAGCGGCGTGTACAAGCTGACCGACAACGTCAATGCCTATGCACGCGTGGCCAAGGGCTTCCGCGCACCGTCGATCCAGGGTCGCCTGGCGTTCGCGCCGGGTCTGTCGCAGGCCGATTCGGAGAAGGTGATTTCGTACGAAGCGGGCATCAAGGCCGACCTGTTCGAGCGTCGCGCGCGCCTGGGCTTCAGCGTGTTCCGCTACGACGTGGACGGACAGCAGCTGATCGCCGTGGGTGGCACCAACAACACCGCCACTCTGCTCAATGCCGACAAGACCATCGGCCAGGGCGTGGAGCTGGACCTGGAAGCCTATCTGGCCGACAACGTCCTGCTGACCTTCGGCAGCAGCTACAACGACACCGAGATCAAGGACAAGAACCTGGCGGTGGCGGTCTGCGGTGGCGGCTGCACCATCACCGACCCGACCACGATCATCAATGGCGGCACCTACGCCCTGGTCAACGGCAATCCGCTGCCGCAGGCGCCGAAGTGGATCCACAACGCGACCCTGCGCGTGGGCTTCCCGCTCAGCGATGGCAGCGAGCTGTATGCCTACACCGACTGGGCCTACCGCAGTGCGGTCAACTTCTTCATCTACGAGTCGCCGGAGTTCCGTGGCCGCAGCTCGCTGGAAGGTGGCCTGCGCCTGGGCTACAACTGGGATTACGGCCAGTACGACGTGGCCGTGTTCGGCCGCAACCTGACCAACCAGACCCGCGTGGTCGGCGCGATCGACTTCAACAACCTGACCGGCTTCCTCAATGAGCCGCGTACCTGGGGCGTGGAGTTCACCGCGAAGTTCTGATGCGGTTGCTGCGGTAATGCAATGAAGAAGGGCCGGCGCAACGCCGGCCCTTCTGTTTTTTGCTTCCTGTAGAGCCGAGCCTGCGCTCGGCTGCTCTGAGCCGAGCATGGCTCGGCTCTACAGAGGCATGGCTTACAGCGCGCTCTGCGGGCGAACCTTCAGCACCGCGTTCTCGGTGGCGCAGTCACGGCTGGAATGCAGGCCGGCCTTGCGCGCGGCAGCGATTTCCCTGCGTGCGGCCAGCAGATCCTTGTTGAACGCAGCGTTGTCATGCAGGCGGGCAACAGCGGTTGCGCCCATGAAGCGGCCTTCGAGGATGTCGCTCTGCCAGTGCACGTTGCACACCAGGCGGCTCTCGCCGTAGTTGCGGCCACGTGCCTGGATGGCATCGGCGCGGTCCGGTGCGATCTCCGACAGGATCAATGCCCATGCCCAGCCGATCGAGGTGTGGCCGGACGGGTAGGAACCGTTGCTGCGCAGACCCTCCTCATCCTTCGGCGAGCAGGTCGGCTCGCCGTTGACCATGAACGGACGCGGGCGCTGGTACTTGTTCTTGGCGGCCTTGGTGGCAGCACTGGCGTCGATGCGGCTGCGCTCCAGCAGGCGGTACAGGGCCGGGGTCTTCACTGCATCGACGTCGATGTCGGCGGCGCAGGAAAAGTGGTTGGCGCCTTCCGGGAAGCCCAATTCGGCATCGACACTTGCCTGGGCGAAACGCGGGCTGCCGCGCAGCGCACGTGCCTCGCGGCTGACCTGCTCATCCAGCGCGAAGGCGGCCGAGCCGGCGGCCGGTGGCGCAGGCACCAGATCGATGCTGGCCGGCACTGCGGTCTTGTCCAGGTAGCCCACGGCCTTGGTGGTGATGTTGGCTTCGACCGCGGTCGGCTTGCTGGCGGTGGCGGCACAGCCGGCCAGCGACAGCGCGATGGCCAGGCCGAGCAACGGACGGGCAGGGGGGAGGATCGACGACATGGGCAGACTCGGGCTGGGAACTCGCTGGCCATGATCGCAGCCTCGATTGCCGGCCGCAGCGTCCATCAGTCATACGGCCAGACCCGGCATGGTCAGACGCTGGGCGATGAAAACAGTCATCAATTGTCGGCAATCTCCTGAATCCGGGCGCAGCGCACGGACTTTCACGCGCTGCCGCCATGAGCATCAGGTCACAGCCGGGCCGGGGGGATCCGCTGAAAGGGAGAGAAGCGATGCGCAGCACCGCAACAGGAAGTACCGTTCTGGCCCTGGTCCTGGGGTTGGCCGCCGCCCCGGCGCAGGCCGCCGACGTCTACGGCGTGGCCTTCGTGCATGGCACCGGCGCGCAGACCAATGCCACGCAGGACTACTGGCAGCCGGCGATCATCGACACCGTCCGCCAGGGCCTGCCGAACAGCAGCAATTACGTGGTCATCAACTGCGACTTCACCCAGTACATGTGGAAGCCGGAAGCGGCCGGCTGCCTGGCCAACCAGCTCACCGGCTTCATCGACAGCCGTGGCATCACCCAGCTGGTGGTGATCACCCACTCCAACGGCGGCAACGTGATGCGCTGGATCCTGTCCAACCCCACCTACGACAGCCGCTACCCGAAGATCATCAACCGGGTGCGCAAGGTCACTGCGCTGGCGCCCTCGTCGGCAGGTACGCCGCTGGCCGACGCCGTGCTCAACGGCAATACCTTCGAAACCTCGCTGGGTTGGCTGCTGGGCTACAAGAGCGATGCCGTGCGCATGCAGCAGGTGGGACACATGGCCACCTACAACGCGCAGAACCTGTACGGCACCGCCGGCCGCCCGGCCCTGCCCAAGCCATTCCGCGCCGTGGTCGGCAGCGATGTCGAATCGGCGGTGTGGGACAGCAACAGCTACTGCGGTGGCTATGCCGCCAACGTCGGCCTGGAGTTCACCCAGAACTGGCTGTCGTCGTGCTCGGACGGTTTCCTGGAATGCAGCAGCCAGAAGGCGGCCGGCACCCTGTGGTTCACCGACAAGGCGCGCACCCAAGGCGCCGAGCCGCTCAGCCACAACCAGAGCCGCCGCGAGTGCTTCGGCCTCGGCGGCATCCTGCGCAACGACCTGACCCAGTGAGGGAGATGACCATGACGATCCATTCCACCTTGCTGGCTACCGCCGTGTTTGCGGTCCTTTCCACCGCATCGGCGCAGGCCGCGCAGCCGCTGCGCGTCGCTGCTGGCGACCAGATTCCCGCTGGCCTCGTAGCCGCGCCGCTGCCGGCCGATGAAAGCGAGCACGCGCCGCTGGCGTTCGCCTGGGCACTGGACCCGGCGCAACCACTGCAGGCCCCCGGCCCCCAGGCCGCGATCAGCCGCAGCTACTGGCAGCAGGTCGACGGTGCCGAGCTGCAGCGCGGCCTGGAACTGCCACTGAGCGCACCCGATGCGGTGATCCAGCTCAGCCCGGCGCCGGGTGCCCGCGCGCTGCCGGCCAGCGCGCTGCAGGTGCGTGATCCGGCGGGGCGCAGCAGCGTTGCGCGCAGTGTCGATGCACGCCAGCTGCAGGATGCGGGCATGCCGGTCAGCGATGGCAGCAGCATGCTGCGCACCCGTACCACCAGCGCAGCTGGCGCTTACCGGCTGCAGAGCGCGCAGGCGCAGGGCCGCTACGTGGTGCAGGTGCTGGAGCCCAACAGCCCGCTGCGGTTGGAAGTGCAGGCCAGCCAGGCGCAGGTGCTGGCCGGTGGCAACGTGCAGCTGCAGGCGCGTCTGCTGGAAGACGGGGCCAGCGCGGCGACGTTGCGCACACGGCGCGGCAGCCTTGGCGGTGAAGCGCTGCTGGTTGCACCCGATGGCCGCAGCTGGCCGCAGCGGCTGCTGCGCACCACCGATGGCAGCCTGCGGGCACAGGTGAGGATTCCGGCCGAGGCCAGCAACGCACAGGGCCTGTGGGAGCTGCAGGTGTTTGCCCAGGCCGACGGCGTGCTGCGCGATGGCAAGGTTGCCTTCGCGGTGGCCAGGCCGACCGCCCGCTTCGTCGGCCAGGCCATGCCCGATCCGGGCAGCCGCCAGGTCAGCCTGCCGCTGCAGGTGGCCGCCGCTGGCCGCTACGAGGCGCGCGGCACGCTGTATGCCACCGCAGCCAACGGCCAGCTGCAGCCTGTGGCGCAGGCCCATGCGGCAGCGTGGTTCGATGGCCCGGGCCGCGGCGCGCTGGTGCTGCCCTTCGACCAGGCCGCGTTGCCTGCCGGCTTCGGTGCGCCCTATGAACTGCGCGACCTGCAGCTGCAGGACCAGAGCCGGATGGCACCGATCGAGTCGCGCGCGCTGGCGTTGCGGTTCTGAAGCAAGGCGTGGCGGGCCGGATGTCCGGCCCGCTGCACCGTCTTCTGTAGAGCCGAGCCTATGCTCGGCTGCCGTTCCCGCGGCCAAGAGCAGCCGAGCATAGGCTCGGCTCTACAGTGGCATGTCGATCACCCCGCGTAGGCGGTCAGCCGTCCTTCCTGTTCCACCACCGTGATCGCACCGCCGAACACGGCCGACAGCGGTTCGTCGCGCAGCAGCTCGGCGCGCGCGCCATCGGCCAGCACGCGGCCGTCGCGCAGCAGCACCACCCGCTCGATCTCGGGAATCACTTCCTCGATGTGGTGGGTGACCAGCACCAGGGTGATGCCCTGCTGGGCGAGCACGCGCATGGTGGCGATCAACTGCTGGCGGGCCACCAGGTCCAGCCCGGTGGAGGGTTCATCCAGCAGCAGCGCCTGCGGCCGGTTGACCAGCGCACGGGCGATCAGCACGCGGCGGGTCTCGCCGGCCGACAGTTCGGCGTAGGCACGCTCACGCAGGCCCGATGCGCCGGTCATCGCCAGGGTCTCGCCCACCCGCACGCGCATGTCGGCGGTGACCTCGCGGAACGCCGGCACCATGTAACTGGCGAAGAACCCCGACAGCACTGCCTGCTCCACCGTCAGCCCCGGCATGTCGGCCAGGTTGCTGCTGAGGTCGCCGGTGACGATGCCCAGCTGCGAGCGCAGCCGGTCGACCTGCCAGCGGTTCTGCCCCAGCACCTTCACCGCCACCGTGCCGTCGGCCTGCGCCAGCGGGTACAGCTCGCGGGTGATCAGCTTGATGAAGGTGGACTTGCCACAGCCATTGGGGCCGAGCAGGGCGGTGTGCTGGCCCTGCGCGATGCGCAGGCTCAGCCCGTGCAGGACCTTCACCTGGCCGCGCATCACGCTGGCGCGGTCCAGTTCGATCAAGGGCGGCAGGTCCCCGGCGGATGGGGCAGGGTCTACGGCGCGGATGCGCGGATCAAGGCTCGACAACACGGGTCCCCAACTGTGAACGAAGCCACGGAATGGCGCTGCCAATCCAGCGGTGCAAGGTGCAGTTTGCAACGCAAGCGCCCATGATGTCTTCCATACCTGTGTCGCTCTGGAGAGCCGCCATGCCTGATGCCCTGATGTCCCTGCTGACCGGTGGCGTGCTGGGCCTGGGCTGGTGGCAGCTGGCCCTGGTGCTGCTGGTCTTCACCCAGCTCACGATCTTCTCGGTCACCCTCTACCTGCACCGCAGCCAGGCGCACAGGGGCGTGGACGTCCACCCGGTGGTCGCGCACTTCTTCCGCTTCTGGACCTGGCTGACCACCTCGATGATCACCAAGGAATGGGTGGCGATCCATCGCAAGCACCACGCCAAGGTGGAAACCGAGGACGACCCGCACAGCCCGGTCACCCGTGGCATCGGCCAGGTGTTCTGGCGCGGCGTGGAGCTCTACCGCGAAGCACGCGGCATGCGCGCGGACATCGAACAGTACGGTCGCGGCACGCCGGACGACGCCATCGAGCGCCGCCTGTACACCCCCTATGCCACCTTCGGCCCGGTGCTGCTGTTTGCGATCAACACGGTGCTGTTCGGCCTGCCGGGCATCGCCCTGTGGGCGATCCAGATGGCGTGGATTCCGTTCTGGGCCGCCGGCGTGGTCAATGGCCTGGGCCACTGGTGGGGCTACCGCAACTACGAGTCGGCCGACACCTCCACCAACCTGACGCCGTGGGCGTTCTGGATTGGTGGCGAGGAACTGCACAACAACCACCATGCGTTCCCCAGCTCGGCGCGCTTTGCGATGCGGCGCTGGGAGTTCGACATCGGCTGGAGCGCGATCCGCCTGCTGCAGGCCCTGCGCCTGGCCAAGGTATTGCGGGTGGCGCCGGCCATGGACGTGCGCCCGAACATCGCCGTGCCCGACGCCGACACCCTGAAAGCCCTGTTGTCGCATCGCTTCCAGGCGATGACCGACTACCAGCGCAACGTGTTCATGCCGGCATTGCGCGAGGAAGCACGACACGCCGGTGCCAAGCTGCGGCGGTTGCTGCCGCGCAGGCTGCGTCGTGGCCTGGTCAACGACGGCCGCTGGTTGAAGCCGGACAGCCGCGCGCAGCTCAGCGAATGGGTCGCCCAGCGCCCGCGCATCCGTACCCTGGTGGAATATCGCGCGCGCCTGGCAACGCTGCTGGAAGCGCGTGGTCACGATGCCGCCGAGCGCCTGCGTCAACTGCAGGCCTGGTGCCGCGAGGCCGAGGAAAGCGGCATTGCCGCGCTGCAGGCCTATGCCGCGCGACTGAAGGGTTACACCCTGGTGGGCGGATGAAGGCTGCGCTGACGGTGTTGTTGCTGGTCGCAGTGTGGGCGCCTGCCGTGCAGGCCCAGGTCAGCGACACCGCCAGCTACCTGCAGCGCATGGACAGCGACGGCGACGGCAAGGTCAGTGAAGCCGAGTACCTGCAGTGGATGCTGTACGCGTTCGATCGCATGGACCGCAACGGCGATGGCGTGCTGACCGCCGATGAGCTGCCCGGCGGCAAGGGCAGGGCCATCAGCCGCGAACAGCAGCGGCAGACGATCGTGCAGCGCTTCCACAAACAGGACGCCAACGGTGATGGGTTCCTGGATGCGCGGGAACTGGCTGCACCACCACGCTGAGCGGGCATAGAATCGTCCCATGCCCGAACTGCCCGAAGTAGAAACCACCCGCCGCGGCCTGGCGCCGCACCTGCAGGGCCGCCGCGTGCATGGGGTGATCCTGCGCCGTGCCGACCTGCGTTGGCCGATCCCGCCGGAAGTGGCCGAGCTGCTGCCCGGCCAGCGCATCGAAGACGTGCGCCGCCGCGCCAAGTACCTGCTGCTGGATACCGCCATCGGCAGTGCCGTACTGCACCTGGGCATGTCCGGCAGCCTGCGCGTGCTGCCCGGCGACACCCCGCTGCGCGCCCACGACCATGTGGACATCAGCCTGGACAACGGTCGCCTGCTGCGTTTCAACGACCCGCGCCGCTTCGGCAGCCTGCTCTGGCAGCCCGCCGGCGAGATCCATCCGTTGCTGCAGGGGCTGGGCCCGGAACCGCTGGATGAAGCCTTCGACGGCGACTACCTGTTCGCCCGCAGCCGGGGCCGCAGCGCGCCAGTGAAGACCTTCCTGATGGACCAGGCGGTAGTGGTCGGCGTGGGCAACATCTACGCGGCCGAAAGCCTGTTCAAGGCCGGCATCAGCCCGCTGCGCGAAGCTGGCAAGGTCACCCGCGAGCGCTACCGGCGGCTGGCCACGGCAGTGAAGGAAACGCTGGACTACGCGATCACCCGTGGTGGCAC
Organism: Stenotrophomonas lactitubi; assembly: GCF_002803515.1. Classification (NCBI taxonomy): domain Bacteria; kingdom Pseudomonadati; phylum Pseudomonadota; class Gammaproteobacteria; order Lysobacterales; family Lysobacteraceae; genus Stenotrophomonas; species Stenotrophomonas lactitubi. The sequence continues at coordinate 136,721 of NZ_PHQX01000002.1, forward strand.
CACCCTGCGTGATTTCATCAGCCCCGACGGCGCGCCGGGCTACTTCGAGCAGGAGCTGCTGGTGTACGGCCGCGATGGCCTGCCGTGCCCCAGCTGCGGCCGCCCACTCAAGCACGCGATGATCGGCCAGCGGGCCAGCGTGTGGTGCAGCCGCTGCCAGCGCTGAACGTCTTCATGCGCTGCACACGCGCAGCGCTATAGTCCAGCCAGCATCCGCTGCGGGGGCGTTGGCGATGGATGAAGGACCGGATATCACCGTCTGGCTGGATGCTGCGCGCGGCGGCGATCGCGCCGCGCTCGACCGCGTGCTGACCACCCTGTACCAGGAGCTGCACAGCATGGCCCGGCGGCAGCTGGCCGGGCAGCAGGGGCGCACCCTGGATGCCACCTCGCTGGTCCACGAGTCCTACCTGAAGCTGCTGGGCAGCCGCGGTGCGGCGCGCTTCGAGGACCGTGCGCACTTCTTCGCCTATGCAGCCTCGGCGATGCGCAGCGTGGTTGTCGACTACGCGCGCAACCGCTTGGCGCGCAAGCGCGGTGGCGACCTCAAGCGGGTGGCCGAGATTCCCGAGAACAGCAGCAGCGGCGTGCGCCTGGACGAGGACCTGCTGGCCCTCGATGTTGCGTTGGAACGCCTGCAGGCCGTCGATGCGCATCTGGCCAAGGTCGTGGAGCTGCGCTACTTCGCGGGCCTGTCCGAGCTGGAGATCGCCGAGCTGAGCCAGCGCTCGGAACGCAGCATCCGCCGCGACTGGCAGAAAGCGCGGCTGTTCCTGCTGGCCGCGATGCGCAGCGACTGAGTCGCCGCGACCCACATCATGGATACCGCCCGCTGGCAGCAATTGTCGTCCTGGCTGGACCAGCTGCTGGAGCTGGCACCCGCCGCCCGCCAGCTGCGCCTGCAGCGCTTGAGCGCGCAGGACCCGACGCTGGGACGCGAGCTGGAACACCTGCTGCAGCAGGAGGCCGACAGCCACGAGTTCATGGCACAGCCGCTGTGGACCGCCACACCGCCGGGCCGGGCCGGCAGCGAGGTCGGTCCCTACAGGTTGCTGCACCCGCTCGGCGAAGGTGGCATGGGCGAGGTCTGGTTGGCCGAGCGCTGCGATGGCCTGTACCAGCGTCAGGTCGCACTGAAGCTGCTGCGCAGCGGCGTCGCCGATCCCGGCCTGCGCCAGCGCTTCGGCCGCGAGCGGCAGATCCTGGCCCGCCTGCAGCACCCGCATCTGGCGCAACTGCTGGACGCCGGGGTGGACCAGCACGGGCAGCCTTACCTGGCGCTGGATTACGTGGAAGGCGAGCCGATCAGCGACTACTGCCGGCGCCTGCAACCGCCGCTGGAAACGCGTCTGCAGCTGATGCTGCAGGTCTGCGCGGTGGTCAGCCATGCGCATGCCAACCTGGTGGTGCACCGCGACCTGAAGCCCTCCAACATCCTGGTACGCGCCGATGGCACGGTGAAACTGCTCGACTTCGGCATCGCCAAGCTGCTCGACCACGACGATCCGAACGCTGCCCATCCGGCCACCGAAATCCGCGCTTTCACCCTGCACTACGCCGCGCCGGAGCAGGTGCGTGGCGAGGCGGTGACGACCTTGACCGACGTCTATTCGCTGGGCGTGGTGCTGTTCGAGGTGGTCACCGGGCACAAGCCCTATCGCCTGCGCCGGCACAGCGACGCGGAATGGGAGCGCTCGATCCTGGAGGTGCAGGCACCGCGCGCGTCGGCGCTGCTGCAACGGTTGGCCGCCGAGCCCGGAGCGCCGAAACGGGCCCTGCAGCGGCAGGCGAGGCGATTGCGTGGCGATCTGGACGTACTGTTGGAAAAAGCCCTGCAGAAGGACCCGCAGCAGCGCTACAGCTCGGCCGAGGCGCTGGCCGGCGACCTGCGCCGCTACCTGCAGGGGCAGCCGATCCAGGCGCGACCACCGGGCGTGGGTTACCGGGTGCGCAAGTACATTGGCCGCCATCGCTGGGGCGTGGCCTTGGCGACGCTGTCGGTGCTGGCGCTGCTGCTGACCACGTCCATCGCCCTGTGGCAGGCGCGCCAGGCGCGGGTGGAAATGGCGCGTGCGCAGGCCATGCAGGATTTCACCGTTGGCCTGTTCGACAAGGCGGCCAGCCAGCGCCACGGCCATTTCGACGTGCCACAGCTGCTGGCCACCGGTCAGCAACGGGGCGAAGCCGAACTGGCTGACCAGCCGCTGGCGCTGGCCGAGCTGCAAGGGGTGATCGGCCGCCTGCGCATCGGCCTGGGCGACTACCAGCTGGCGCTGCAGACCCTGGACCAGCAGCGCCGCCTGCTGCAGGAGGTGGGTGAGGTGCCGCCGGCGCTGCAGATCGAGGCAGTGACCCAGCGCGGGCGCGCGTTGCGCATGCTCGGCCGCGGGCGCGAGTGCCTGGCGCACCTGCAGCCGCTGCAACCGCTGGCGGCCAGCGAGGCGGCGGCCCTGCCGGCGGCCGTAGCCGAATTCCACAGCCAGCTCGGACGGTGCCAGGCCCAGCTGGGTGACACCGATGCGGCGCGCCGGTCGTTCCAGCAGGCGCTGGCGCTGCGCCACCAAGGGCTCGTCGAGCGCTTCGGGCGTGCTGAATCACTGGCCGACCTCGCTGCGCTGGACGCCACCGCCGGACGCCTGCCGGCCGCGCTGGCCGGCTACCGGCAGGCGCTGGCCCTGCTCGGCCAGCGCGCCGATGCCAGCAGCCCGCAGGTGATCAGCCTGCATCGGCAACTGGGCGATGTGCTGGCCCGCCAGGGCGACACGAAGGCGGCAGCGGCCGAGCTGGAGCAGGCCTGGCAGGCCGCGCAGGATGCATGGGGCCCTCGCCACCCGGAGGCGCTGGTGGTACGCCGCGCACGCGCGCTGCTGGCCCTGCAGCGTGGCCAGCACGCATCGGCCGGCCAGGAACTGCGGCAGGTGCAGGCACAGCTGCTCGGCGCGCTGGGCCCGGATCATCGTGAGATCGGCTACGGCGAGTTCGCCCTGGGGAAATGGGCCAGCGCCAGCGACGACCCCTCGGCAGCGGCGGCGCACTATGCCCGTGCGGTGGCGATCTGGCGCCAGCCCGATCACATCGCATTGCTGCCGCAGGCGCTGCTGGCACAGGGGCAGGCCCTGCAGGAGGCCGGCCAGACCGCGCAGGCCCGCAGCGTGCTGGCCGAGGCACGACAGCTGCTGCTGGCCCAGCGCGGGCCACAGGCGCCGGCCCTGCAGGAGCTCGACGCACGCATCGCGGCATTGGCGCAGGCTGAACAGCGCATCGATTCCACCGCTGCCCGTTAACGTTTGTCTGCCTATGATGGCCGACCTTCCCTTTGCTCCCGCGCCTGCATGCAACGACGCGACTTCATCCGCAATGCCTCCCTGGCCCTGGCCGCCTTCGGCCTGCCGTCACTGCCGGCCTGTGCGGCCAGCAAGAGTGGCCAGCTCGGGCTGCGCCGGCTTGGCCAGCCGCAGCCGTTCGATTTCGCCACTCTGAAGGGTCAGGCGCGCGCGCTGGCACAGGCGCCGTACCAGAGCCACAAGCGGGTACTGCCGGGCAAGCTGGAAGCGCTGGACTGGGATCAGTACCAGTCGATCGGCTACCGCCAGGACCATGCTTTGTGGGCCGACCAGCCGGGAAAATTCCAGGCCAAGTTCTTCCATCTGGGCCTGTACTTCCATTCGCCCGTGCGCATGTACGACGTGGTCGACGGCAAGGCGCAGGAACTGGCCTATGACGGCGCCGCGTTCAACTACGGCAAGAGCGGGTTGAAGAACGGTGAGCTGCCGGCCGACCTCGGCTTTGCCGGGTTCCGGTTGAACACGCGCAAGGACACCGACCGCGATTTCGCCGCGTTCCTGGGGGCCAGCTACTTCCGCGCAGTGGGCAAGGAAGGCCAGTACGGCCAGTCCGCGCGTGGCCTGGCCATCGACACCGGCATGGGCAAGCCCGAGGAATTCCCGGACTTCATCGCCTATTACCTGGAACAGCCTGCGGCCGACTCGGACACGATCATCGTCTACGCGCTGCTGGATTCGCCCAGCGTGGCCGGTGCCTACCGTTTCGCCGTCACCAACGGCGATGTGCTGCTGATGGACATCGACAGCGCGCTGTACCCGCGCAAGACCATCGAGCGGCTGGGCATCGCGCCCTGCACCAGCATGTACCAGGTGGGCGAGAACGACCGCCGCATGGGCTGGGACTGGCGGCCGGAGATCCACGATACCGACGGCCTGTCGCTGTGGACCGGCGCTGGCGAATGGATCTGGCGGCCGCTGCTGAACCCGCGCAACCTGCGCTTCAACATGTTCGTCGACCGCAATCCGCGTGGCTTCGGCCTGCTGCAGCGTGACCGCAACTTCGATCACTACCAGGACGACGGCGTGTTCTACGAGAAGCGCCCGTGCCTGTGGGTGGAGCCGAAGGGTGACTGGGGCGAGGGCTCGGTGCAGCTGGTGGAGATTCCCACCGTCGATGAAACCTTCGACAACATCGTGGCCTTCTGGAACCCGAAGGAAAAGCCGCAGCCGGGCCAGGAACTGCTGGTCGGCTACCGGCTGTACTGGGGCGCACAGCCGCCGGCGCATACGCCGCTGGCCCACTGCGTGGCCAGCCGCACCGGCCTGGGTGGGGTGATCGGCAAGAAGCGGGAGTATTTCTCGTGGCGTTTCGCGGTGGACTTCGAAGGCGGCGAACTGGCCAGCCTGATCGACAAGGCCGACGTCGAAGCGGTTGTCGAAACCAGCCGTGGCCGGGTGGAGATCGTCTCGGCGCGGCCGTTGCGCGAGATCAAGGGCTACCGTGCGATGTTCGACCTGGTGCCGCCGGAGGGCAGCACCGAGCAGATCGACATCCGCCTGTACCTGCGCAGTGGCGGCAAGACCCTCACCGAAACCTGGCTGTACCAGTACACCCCGCCACCGGCCGGTGCGCCGGAGCGCACGCTGTACTGACGGGTCTATCGGCAGGGCTGCGCCCTGCACCCGCTGTAGTGCCGGCCGCTGGCCGGCAACCTCAGAAGCAACAGCAACAGCAACAGCAACAGCTGGCATTCGGTGGGATGGCGGGGTGGGTCCGGTTGCGGGGGACGCCGTGAACCCATCCCTGGGGGCTTGGCCGCGGCTTGCACGTGTGCGCTGTCCTGCGCACACGGCAAGACCGGGGTTGGGCATCCTGCCCAACCCGCCCGAGGCATGCCTCGGGCCCATGCCGCGGACACCCCCGCAACCGGACCCACCCCGCCTTCGACAGATTTCCGCGATCTGTCGGGATGGCATGGCCTGCTCTTGGTGGGTGTCGACCACGCTGCTGTTGGTGGGTGTCGACCTTGGTCGACACGTAGATCCACGCCATGCGTGGATGCTCTTCGATCCCAATTCGAAATATTCGAAATATTCGATTTCGATGGAGATTCATCCACGCATGGCGTGGATCTACCAGACACCGGGAAACTGTCAGAGGTGGGGCGGTGTCGGATTGCGGGGTGTCAGCCGCATGGATGCGGCTGCCAAGCCTACAGGGACGTACTTGCGGCGTCCCCGCTATCCGACACCGCCCCGCCATCCCACCGAATGCCAGCTGTTGCTGTTGCTGTTGCTTCTGAGGTTGCCGGCCAGCGGCCGGCACTACCGCGTCGGCAGGTGCAGGGCGCAGCCCTGCCGAAAAACCCTTACAACGGCAGCGGTGCCTGCGCCGGATCGATCCGACCCTCGCCACGAGTGATCTTCTTGAACTCGGCGCGGCTGACCGACACATAGCGCTCGTTGCCGCCGATCTCCACCTGCGGGCCGTCCTGCACGGCATGGCCGTGTTCGTCCACGCGCACGGTCATGGTCGCCTTCTTGCCGCTGTGGCAGATCGTCTTGATCTCCTGCATCTCGTCGGCCCAGGCCAGCAGGTATTGGCTGCCCTCGAACAACTCGCCGCGGAAATCGGTGCGCAGGCCATAGCACAGCACCGGGATGCGCAACTGGTCGACCACCTCGCTGAGCTGCCAGACCTGGCTGCGGCTGAGGAACTGCGCCTCGTCCACCAGCACGCAACCCAGCGGCCCGTTGGCCTGCAGATCCTGCGTGACCCACTGCTGCAGGTCGGTGTCGCGTTCGAAGGCCATGCCGTCGGCGCGCAGGCCGATCCGCGAGGCGACCACGCCCGCGCCGGCACGGTCGTCCAGGCGCGGGGTCAGGATCGCCACGCGCATGCCGCGCTCGCGGTAGTTGTGCGCGCTCTGCAGCAGGGTGGTGGTCTTGCCGGCGTTCATCGCCGAATAGTAGAAATAGAGCTTGGCCATCGGCCGATTGTACGACGCCACCCGGCACCGGCCGAAGCTGTTCAGCAAGCCCACCGGCCGGCGGCTGTGGCCGCCACCAACGCCCGCTACAATCCCACCCCAATGCACGGTCTCAATCCCCCCCAAGCTGCCGCCGTCCTCCACATCGAAGGACCGCTGCTGGTGCTCGCCGGCGCCGGCAGTGGCAAGACGCGTGTGATCGTGGAAAAGATCGCCCACCTGATCGGCTGTGGCCGCTACCCGGCCAAGCGCATCGCCGCGATCACCTTCACCAACAAGTCGGCCAAGGAAATGCGCGAGCGCGTGGCCAAACGCCTGCGCGAGCAGGATGCCGATGAAGTGACCATCTGCACCTTCCATGCGCTGGGCCTGAAGTTCCTGCAGATCGAGCATGCCGCGGTCGGGCTCAAGCGCGGTTTCTCGATCTTCGATGCCGATGACGCGGCCGCGCAGATCAAGGACCTGATGTACGGCGCCAAGCCAGACGACATCGAGGACATGAAGAACCTGGTGTCGCGCGCCAAGAACGCCGGCCTGTCGCCGGAGCAGGCGATGGCCGCTGCGCGCAGCAACCGTGAAAAGGAAGCGGCCGGCATCTACGAGCGTTACCAGCTGCGCCTGAGCGCGTTCAACGCAGTGGACTTCGACGACCTGATCCGGCTGCCGGTGCAGATCCTGGAAGAGAACCCGGACATCGCGCTGGCCTGGCGCGAGCGCATCGGCTATCTGCTGGTCGACGAATGCCAGGACACCAACGATGCACAGTACCGCCTGCTCAAGCAGCTGGCCGGTGACAAGGGCAACTTCACCTGCGTGGGTGATGACGACCAGTCGATCTACGCCTGGCGTGGCGCCAACCCGGAAAACCTGCAGCAGATGGGGCGCGATTACCCGGCGCTGGAAATCATCAAGCTGGAGCAGAACTACCGGTGTTCCAACCGCGTGCTGCGCGCAGCCAACGCGTTGATCGCCAACAACCCGCATGAGCATCTGAAGAAGCTGTGGAGCGACCAGGCTGACGGCGAGCGTATCCGCGTGTGGGAGTGCCGCAACAGCGAGCACGAGGCCGAGAAGGTCGCCGCCGAGATCGCGTTCGTGGCGCAGACCCGCAACGTACCGTGGAGCGATTTCTGCATCCTGTTCCGTGGCAATTTCCAATCGCGCCCGCTGGAAAAGGCGATGCAGCTGCTGCGCATTCCCTACCACCTGAGCGGCGGCACCATGTTCCTGGAGCGCCAGGAAGTGAAGGACACGCTGGCGTGGCTGCGGTTGCTGGTGAACCCGGACGACGACACCGCGTTCCTGCGTGCGGTGCAATCGCCCAAGCGTGAAGTCGGTGCCGGCACCCTCGCCAAACTGGCTGAACTGGCCTCGGAAAAAGACATGCCGATGGCACAGGCCGCCGAGGCGATCGGCGCGCTGCAGCAGTTGCCACCGCGCGCGGCCAACAGCCTGGCGCGCTTCACCGACATCCTGCGTGACCTGCGCGCGCAGACGCGGCAGATCAGCTCCGGCGACATGATCCGCAAGGTCGCCAAGGAATCGGGCCTGCTCAGCGAACTGCGGCAGCAAGCCAAGGAAGAAGCCAGCTACCAGCGTCGCGCCAACAACATCGAAGAACTGGCGCAGTGGTTCGAGGGCGGCCCGCGCGGCGCTACCGCTGCCGATCTCGCTGGCCAGCTGGCGCTGCTGTCGCGCAGCGACAAGGATGAGGGCGGCAACCAGGTGCGGATGATGACCATGCATGGTTCCAAGGGTCTGGAATTCCCCTACGTGTTCATCGTCGGCTGCGAGGATGGCGTGCTGCCGCACCAGGTCAGCCTTGACGAGGGCAACCTGCAGGAAGAGCGGCGCCTGCTGTACGTGGGCATCACCCGCGCCAAGATCCAGCTGTGGATGAGCTACAGCAAGCTGACCCGCAAGTTCGGTGAGCACGTGCGGTTGAAGCCGAGCCGTTTCTTCGAGGAGATTCCGGCCGAGGAGATCCAGCGCGATGGCGCTGATCCGGTGGCGGATGCGGCGCGGAAGAAGGAAAGGGCGACAGCGGGGTTGGCGGCGATCGAGGCGTTGTTCGACTAAGGCGCTCCAACGGCGCCGCCCCTCCGTGGTGGAGCGCGCGCTGGCTCCGCGGTGTGGCCGGTCGGGGTGGGGCCGCGGGGGACGCCGTGAACCCGTCCCTGGGGGCTTAGCCGCGCCATCCATGGCGCGGATACCCCCGCGAACCCACCCCGACCGGCCTCTGACAGATTCCGGGCGCGTCCTGTCACGGCAATGCAAAGAAAATCAAAATCAACAGCCGGGCGTTGAGGCAGAATCGGGGTTTCGGCTGGAGGTCTGCGCGTGCATCCCATTGAAAGCGAACGCCTGCGGCTGCGGGCCATTGAACCGGACCGCGATGCGGTGCCGATGCTGGCGCTGCTCAACGATCCGGGTTTCGTGCGTTTCATCGGTGATCGCAACGTGCGCGATGAGGAACAGGCGCGCGAGTACATCGCCCTGCGGGTGCTGCACAGCTATGCGTTGAATGGCTTCGGCATGTATGCGATCGAGCGGCTGTCCGATGGCGCGTGGCTGGGCAACGCCGGGCTGGTGCGCCGTGAGGGGTTGCCGGGACCGGACGTCGGTTATGCGGTGCTGTCGGAATTCGCCGGGCAGGGCTATGCCGGCGAGGCGGCGCGGGCGGTGTTCAATCACGCACGCACGGTGCTGGGCCTGCAGGATCTCTACGGCATCACCGATCTGGACCACGTGGTGTCCGGAAAGATCCTGCTGGGTCTGGGCATGCACGAGCGCGGGGTCATTCAGCTGCCGGGTATCGACAGCCCCAGCCGCCTATACGCCACGCTCGGCGCGGCCGAGGTTTGATCGTGGTGGGTGCCGACCGTTGGTCGGCACCCACCGCCTCAGCCGCCGCGCAGCTCCGCCAGCTGTGCCTGCAACTCGGCCACGGCCGCTTCCAGCTGGGCCACGCGCTCCGCCAGGCCGGGGTCGGCCGACTCGGCACCGCCGCCACTGCTGGCGTACTTCGCTGCCAACGCCGCGCCGTCCACTTCACCGCACAGCAGGTGCATGTAGCGGTCTTCGCGCTGGCCGCTGGCGCGCGGCAGCACTACCAGCAGGGCACGCTGCTGCAGGCGCTCGATGGCGTGGCGGGCTTCGTCGGCATCCGCGAAGCGGTGCAGGCGCTCGGCACGGGTGACCAGTTCGCCAAGCGTCTGCGGCCCGCGCAGCAGCAGCAGGGCCAGCAGCACGGTCTGCTGCCGGGTCAGGTCCAGCGCGCTCTGCAGGCGGTGCTCGTAGCGGTCGGCGCGCGAGGAGAAATGCTGGCGGGCCAGGCCCAGGGTCTCCAGCTGGCGCAGCGCATGCTCCACGCTGCCGGCGCTCACGTTCATCACCGGCTCGCGGGCGGTCTTCTGGTTGGCGGCCGATTGCGCGGCGTTGACCGTCAGTGGGTAGGTGTCCGGGGTGGTGGCTTCCTTCTCCACCAGGCAGCCCAGCAGGCGGGCCTGTACGGCATCCAGCAGCGGAACGTCGGGGGTCTGGGCAGGATCGGTCATGGCGGCTTCCGGAAGACAACAGGTCAACCACCAAGCATAGCCGTCCCGGCGGCGCCTTTGCCGGTAAAATGGGCCGGTATATCTGATTGCCGGTGAATCCATGCGTCGTCCTGTGTCCCTGTCTTTGACCCTGCTCGCCACCGCGGCGCTGGGCCTGTCCGCCTGCAAGCGCGTGGAAGCGCCTGCCGAAGCCGCCACCCCGCAAGCGCCGGCCGCTGCCGCCAAGGCAGACGGTGCGCTCGACGCGACCGCCAACGACAACCTCAATGCCGTGCTGTGGATGCAGCGCGCTCAGGAATACAAGGCGATCACCGAGCAGACCTACCGTGCCGCCGCCGACCACCTGGACGTCGCGCTGAAGGAAGCCCACTGGGATGCGCTGGTGCCGGAAGAGCGCGGCAACGAGGCCAAGGGCCTGAAGCCGGCCGTGGTGCTGGACGTGGATGAGACCGTGCTGGACAACTCGCCCTACCAGGCGCGCCTGGTGCGTGACGGCAAGGAATACGACGAACTCAGCTGGGACCAGTGGGTCGCCGAAAAGAAGGCCAAGGCCATTCCCGGCGTGGTCGACTTCGCCAAGGCCGCCAACGCCAAGGGCGTCACCCTGCTGTACATCTCCAACCGCGCCGTGCACCTGAAGGACGCGACCCTGGCCAACCTGCGCGAGCAGGGCCTGCCGGTGGCCGATGACAGCGTGTTCCTCGGTCTGGGCACCGTGGTCGAAGGCTGCGAGCAGGCCGGCAGCGAGAAGAACTGCCGCCGCCGCCTGGCCGGCCAGAAGTACCGCGTGCTGATGCAGTTCGGCGACCAGCTGGGTGACTTCGTGGAAGTGACCGCCAACACCAATGATGGCCGCGACGCGCTGCTGCAGCAGTACCACGACTGGTTCGGCGAGCGCTGGTGGATGCTGCCGAACCCGACCTACGGCGGCTTCGAGCCGGCGCAGTTCAACAACGATTACTCGCAGTCGCGCCAGGCCCGCCATGACGCCAAGCGTGCCGCGCTGGACTACGCGCCGTGAGCCGCGCCCCGCTGCCGCTGCGTGACGACGAGCGTCTGATTTTCGCGCTGGACGTGCCTGACCGCGTGCAGGCGCTGGAGTGGGTCGACCGCCTTGGCGACAGCGTGGCGTTCTACAAGATCGGCATGGAACTGCTCGCCTCCGGCGAGTACTTCCAGGTGCTGGACGAACTGGCACGTCGCGACAAGCGGGTGTTCGTCGATCTGAAGTTCTTCGATATCCCGGCCACCGCCGCCGCGGTGATCAAGCGCCTGGCGCAGTGGCCGGTCAGCTACGCCACCATCCACGGCTGGCACCCGGCGATGATGGAGGCCTGTGCGGCCGCCAACAGCGGCGACATGCGCCTGCTGGCAGTGACCGTGCTGACCTCGATGGGCCGCGCGGATCTGGCGCAGATGGGCATCGACCGCGAGCCGGTGGAGGTCGTGGTCGAACGCGCGCTGGCCGCACAGGCTGCTGGCATCGACGGCGTGATCGCCTCCGGTCAGGAAGCGGGTCCGATCCGTGCCGCGACCGGGGCCGGTTTCTCGATCGTCTGCCCGGGCATCCGCCCCGGTGGCCCGGTCGGCGATGACCAGAAGCGCACTGTGGGCGTGGCGCAGGCCTTTGCCGATGGCGCCGATGCCATCGTGGTCGGCCGTCCGATCCGCCTGGCATCTGATCCGCAGGCCGCAGCACGGGCGATCCAGCAGGAAATCGCGACGGCTCTGGCCGCGCGCTGAGCCCCGCTCCGACGGCGGTCACGCCGGCACCACGAACGCCATCCCGCCGAATGCGGGGTGGCGTTCGCATTTGTGTCTGTTGCCCTGACGCACCCGACCCCAGCCCGGGAAACTGTGCGCCACATCGCGCTGCGCGGGTGGAGCGACCTCTATCAATCGATGCACCAGCACGGACCGCGGCCGTGCCGGTTCCAACCATCGATAGAGGAATACACGGATATGTATCGCAGCACCTCTTTGCTGTTCGGCAGCCTGTTGGCCGCCGCCATCGTCTTTCCCGCTGCGGCGGCACCCCAGCCCCGCGAAGCGCCGCGCATCATCGGCGGCGAGGCCGCCAGGCCCGGTGACTACCCGTTCATGGTCAGCATCCAGCGCCTGTCGTACGGCGACAGTGACCATGGTCGCCAATGGTGTGGTGCCACACTGATTTCCCCCTCATGGGTGCTGACGGCCTCGCACTGCGTGGAGGGCGATCGCCCCGGTGATCTGGCCGTGCTGGGCGGCGTCACCGCGTTGTCCACCGAGCCATCGGCACGCGCATCCAACGTCAAGGCCATCCACGTGCATCCGGCGTTCAACAGCGGCAATTCGCTGGAGCATGACGTCGCCTTGATCCACCTGAGTGCGCCGTTGGCCGATGCGCAGCCGGTGGCGCTGCGGTTGCGGCCCGATGCCAGCTATCTCAAGCCAGGCAGGCAGTTCACGGTGATCGGCTGGGGCGATGCCGACATCGGCGAAGGGCGCCTCTATCCCACCCAGCTGCAGACGGTGCAGACCCCGTTCGTGCCCTTCGCCGAGTGCCAGCAGGCGTACGCGGGTGAGCTGGCACGCGGCAAGGTCATCTGCGCCGGCCGCGAGGGGATCGACAGCTGCCAGGGCGATTCCGGTGGTCCGCTGCTGCTGCGCCTGCGCGAGGGCTGGACCCAGTTCGGTGTCGTCAGCTGGGGCGAAGGCTGCGCGCTGGCCGGCTACCCCGGCGTTTATGCCCGAATCGCCGAAAAACATGCCGTAGATTTCATAGAAGCGGTCTGGCAACGCGATTGATTCAATAAAATCAATGAGTTGAATGATATTTTGTCATGTGTTGCATTAACTTTGCGGGCAGCGTAGGATCGCCGCCATCCGGTCTTCGGGCCGGACATGCGCCACAACACTGTCCACCGGCCTTGCGCCGGTTTGAAGAGTCTGCGATCCCTGTGATCCGGGCTCTTTTTTTTGTCTGCCCGGTGCGGGGAGGCCCGTCGGCTCGCGGCATGGAGCCACCATGCAGTACGTGCCATGGCGGAAACCGTGACGCCCCGGCTTGCCGCTGTCACGTCGCAGGCCGCAAGATGCGGACCGGTCCGGGGAGTCCGATTGCATGAGCGTTGTAGTGCGAGGAAGGTCTGCGCGGGGATGGGGGCTGGCGGCCATGCTGCTGCTGGCCATCGCCGCGTGCCGTGAATCCGGCAGCGATCCGGCCGCCGCGCCGGCCGAACCTGTCGCCGCGGTACAGGCGATGGCGCAACGGCTGGCCGAGGACGATCTGATCGGCTACGCAAAGCTGTCGGTGCCGCCCAGCCAGTATCAGCGCCTGCAGCAGGCCTGGGCCGATGGCCACAGCCAGTGGCCGCTGACGGGACTGCCGCTCGGCGACCAGTTGCTGCCGATGCTGGCGGCGCTGCGTGAGCCCGGCGCCAGCACGCAACTGCAGCGCAGTTTCGACCGTCAGCTGGCCGGACAGGCCCGCGCCGTACGCCAGGCGGCGCAGTCGATGGGCAACTTCGGCGTGCAGTACCTGCGGCACCAGAAGGGCTACACGCCTGGCCAGCAGGCGCATTACATCCAGCTGGTGCAGACCCTGGCGGCCTGGGCCCAGGACGCGCCCATCAGCGACCGCGCCAGGGCCCGCAGCAGCATCGCCGCCCTCGTCGGTGCCGCAGCCAAGGTCGGTTTCCAGGACGACGCCGGCCTGCAGGCCGCGGGCATGGAAGGCAGCCTGCAGCAGCTGGCGCCGTTCATCCACACCGTCAAGGCCGTGCTGGCCAGCTATGGCCTGGGCGTGGACGAGGCGCTGCGCAGCGTGCGTGGTGAGCTGCTGTCGGTGGAGGGCGACAACGCCCTGGTGCGCCTGCAGTACGAGCTTGCCGGCCGCGCGATGACCGTGCAGGTACCGCTGAGCCGGCGCGAGGGCCATTGGTACCTGACCCGCACCCTGGCCGATACCGACGCCCTGTTGCGCCAGGCCGATGCCGCCCGCGCCGCCGCCGCGCCAGAGCCTGCACCCGCCCCCGCAACCGATGGGGAAGCGGCAACGCCATCGGCTAAGCCATAATGACGTCGATGTCGAAACAGAACCCGCTGCCGTTCCCCGGCGAAGAATCCCAGCCGACGCCCGCCGACACGGCGCCGGCGTCCCCCTCGACCGACGCTGGCACGCCGCCGGCGGCGACGCCCGTGCACGCGCGTCCTGCTGGCCGCCGCCCGCTGTGGGCGCGTCTGCTCGGGCGCCTGGTGGAACCCTGGCTGTCGCTGAAGATCGAGCCGGAAGACCCGGGCCAGTACAACGATGGCCGCCCGGTCATGTACGTGCTGGAAGACTACGGCCTGTCCAACGCGCTGATCCTGGACAAGGCCTGCCGCCAGGCCGGCCTGCCGTCGCCGCTGGTGCCGCTGGCCGGTGACCCCACCGGCCGCAAGCGCGCCTACCTGGCCCTGTCGCGCCGCAGCTCCAGCAACTCGCTGATTCCCGAGCAGCGCGGTGCCAAGACCCATTCCGATTCGCTGGCCAAGGTCCTGCAGGCCCATCGCGTGCGCGACGACCTGGATGTGCACCTGGTGCCGGTATCGATCTTCGTCGGCCGCGCCCCGGACAAGCAGAGCGGCTGGTTCGCCGTGCTGTTCTCGGAAAACTGGGCGCTGGTCGGCCGTTTCCGCCGCCTGCTCGGCCTGCTGCTGAACGGCCGCAACACCATCGTCCGCTTCGCACCGCCGATCTCGCTGCGCTCGACCATCGACGAGGGCCTGGAGCCCGAGCGTACGGTGCGCAAGCTGCAGCGCGTGCTGCGTACCCATTTCCGCCGCATCCGCGAGTCGGTGATCGGTCCTGACCTGTCGACCCGGCGCCTGCTGGTGGACCAGGTGCTGGCTGCCGAGACGGTGCGTGAGGCGATCGCCTCCCAGGCCAAGCGCGACAACAGCAAAACCAGCGATGCCTGGAAGAAGGCGCACGCCTACGCCTGGGAAATCGCCGCGGACTATTCCAGCCCGGTGGTGCGCTCGGCCAGCTTCATGCTCAGTCACGTGTGGAACCGCATCTACGCCGGCGTGCTGGTGCACCACCTGGACAAGTTCAAGGCTGCTGCACCGGGCCACGAAGTGGTCTACGTGCCCAGCCACCGCAGCCACATGGACTACCTGCTGCTGTCCTACCTGCTGTACGACCGCGGTATCGTGCCGCCGCACATCGTGGCCGGCATCAACCTGAACCTGCCGGTGGTCGGCACCCTGCTGCGCAAGGGCGGTGCGTTCTTCATCCGCCGCTCGATCCGCGGCAACGCGCTGTACTCGGCGGTGCTCAGCGAATACGTCGCGCAGCTGGTCGCAGGCGGCTACTCCATCGAGTACTTCGTCGAGGGTGGGCGCTCGCGTACCGGTCGCCTGCTGCAGCCCAAGGGCGGCATGATCTCGATGACCCTGCGCGCGTTCCTGCGCCAGCCACGCAAACCGGTGCTGTTCCAGCCCATCTACATCGGCTACGAGAAGCTGATGGAGGGCGGCAGCTACCTGGATGAACTGTCCGGGCGGCCGAAGGAAAAGGAATCGATCTGGCAGCTGCTGTGGGGCATCCCCAAGGTGCTCAAGCAGAACTACGGCCAGGTGGTGGTGAACTTCGGTGAGCCGATCGCGCTGAACGATGTATTGGCCGAGAAGGCCCCGGAGTGGGGTGGCGAGGCGGTGTCCGAGGACGAGAAGCCCTCGTGGCTGTCGACCACCGTCGACACCCTGGCCGAGCGCATCCAGGTGCGCATCAACGGCGCGGCCGACGTCAATCCGATCAACCTGCTGGCGCTGGCCCTGCTGTCCACGCCCAAGCATGCGATGGGCGAGGCCGACCTGATCGCGCAGATCGAGCTGTGCAAGACCCTGCTGGTGGAGATGCCGTATTCGGGCCGGGTGACGGTGACCCCGCACTCGCCGGAGCGGATCATCGCCCACGCCGAAGAGATCAACGTCCTTACCCGCATCAAGCACCCGCTGGGCGACGTGCTCAGCGTCAGCGGCGATACCGCAGTGCTGCTGAGCTACTTCCGCAACAACGTGGTGCACCTGTTCACCGCGTCGTCGTGGGTGGCCTGCTGCTTCCAGAACAACCGCCGCATGAGCCGCACCGGCCTGGTCCAGCTGGGCCGCACGGTGTACCCGTTCCTGCAGGCCGAACTGTTCCTGCCGTGGACCGAGGACGAGTTCGCCCAGCGCATCGACCAGACCATCGACGTGTTCGTGCGTGAGGGCCTGCTGCAGAACGTCAACGAAGACGACGGCGGCATCCTGGCGCGCAACACCGGGCAGACCGACGAAGTGTTCCGCCTGCGGGCGATCGGGCATTCGCTGCAGCAGGCGTTCGAGCGGTATTACATCGCCATTTCGGTACTGGTGAAAAACGGCCCGGGTACGCTCGGTGCCGCCGAACTGGAAAGCCTGTGTCAGCAGGCCGCGCAGCGCCTGAGCCTGCTCTATGCGCCGGCCGCGCCGGAGTTCTTCGACAAGTCGCTGTTCCGCGGCTTCATCCAGAAGCTGCGCGAGCTGCGCCTGGTGTGGCCGGACGAGAACAGCAAGCTGCTGTTCGACGAGCGCCTGGATGCCTGGGCCAAGGATGCCAAGTTCATCCTCGGCCGCGAGCTGCGCCACACCATCGAACGGGTCAGCCCGGAAGCAGCGCGCCCGGACGAACCGGCACCGCAGGATTGAACCTGCGGCGCCTGTCGGGCCTGGCCGCGTTGATCGCGGTCGGAGGCCTTGCGGCGGCTTCGGTGCAGGCTGCAGAGGCCTGCGTGGACGATACCCTGCCGGGGCGCCTGGCCGATGCGCCGGTGCGCCTGTGTATCGAGGCAAAGGCCGGGCAACCGGCGCGGTACCGTCTGTGGCTGGCTGGCGAGGTGCGTATCAGCGGTGATGAACCCGCCGCTCGGCAGGGCCTTGCCGGTGACTGGTACGGCCATCCGCTGGGGCTGCGCTGCACCGGTGCCGATAACGTGCGCCGCTGCGACCTGACCGTGGACGGCGAGGCGGCCTGGAGTGCGGAGCTGGTGCTGCCGCGTTGATGCAGGGCCCCATCCACGCATGGCGTGGATCTACTGGGACATCCCGGCATGGCGTGGAACCATATGTTGCCGGGTCGTTACCGGACTTCGGGGCGGGCGTGGGGTTGCAGTAGATCCACGCCATGCGTGGATGGGCCACCGGTTATGCTGGTTCGTCCGGAATCTGCAGGCTTTCCAGCTTGGTGATGCAGTCCTTCAACTGCAGCTTGCGCCGCTTCAGGCGTTTGAACTCCAGCTCATCTTCGCCGTTGGCGGCCATGCGCGCGATCTGTTCATCCAGCGACCGGTGCTCGGCACGCAGGGCGACGAGGTGTTCGACGATTTCGGCGGGGTTGTAGGTGTCCACGGTCTCCGAGCATACACAGCGACGATGACTGCCGGGAGAGGGGAATCCCCACCCCGGGTCCAGGCTGCCGCAAGCCGGTAGAATGGCGCCATGTCCGCCGTGATCTCCCTGCCCGATCCCCCGCAGCGCATTTCGCGCGACCCGCGCGTGGCCGGGCACGGGGCGGACAAGCTGGGCAAGCGCCTGCGCCGCCAGGTCGGCCAGGCAATCGCCGACTTCGGCATGATCGAAGCGGGCGACAAGGTCATGGTCTGCCTGTCCGGCGGCAAGGACAGCTACACCCTGCTGGACCTGCTGCTGCAGCTGCAGAAAAAGGCGCCGGTGCCGTTCGAGCTGGTGGCGGTGAACCTGGACCAGAAACAGCCCGGTTTCCCCGAGCACGTCCTGCCGGAGTACCTGGCCGGGCTGGGCGTGCCGTACCAGATCATCGAACAGGACACGTATTCGGTGGTCAGCCGGGTCATCCCGGAAGGCCGGACGATGTGTTCGCTGTGCTCGCGCCTGCGCCGTGGCGCGCTGTACAACCACGCCAAGGTGCACGGCTTCAGCAAGATCGCCCTGGGCCATCATTGCGATGACGTGGTGGCTACGTTTTTCCTGAACCTGTTCCACCATGCCAAGCTGGCCGCCATGCCACCGAAGCTGCTCAGCGACGATGGACAGCACGTGGTGATCCGCCCGCTGGCGTACGTGCGCGAGCACGACATCGCGCAGTACGCGCAGGCCCGCCGCTTCCCGATCATTCCCTGCACCCTGTGCGGCAGCCAGGAAAACCTGCAGCGTCGGCAGGTCGGCCTGATGCTCAAGCAGTGGGACCAGGACCATCCCGGGCGCATCGAACAGATCGCACGTGCGATGGCCGACGTGCGACCTGCGCAGCTGGCTGATGCCGCCCTGTTCGATTTCATGGCCCTGGGCCGCCGTGGCGATGCGGCGCATGCCGATGCCTGGCTGGCCGACGCAGTTCCCGAGACGCCTGCCGCTTAAGGTCGGGCGCCCTTCTTCTTCAGACACCGGAATTCCATGTTCTTTCGCAACCTGACGTTCTTCCGCTTCCCGACCTCCACTGATTTTTCCGAAGTCGACACCCTGCTGCCGCACGCCCTGCTCAAGCCGGTCGGCGCGCTGGAAATGAACTCGCGTGGTTTCATCTCGCCGTTCGGCCGCGAAGAGAAGGAAGCTCTCTCGCACCGCATTGCCGAACACCTGTGGCTGACCGTCGGTGGCGAGGACAAGATCCTGCCCGGCGCGGTGGTCAACGACCTGCTCGAGCGCAAGCTGGAAGAGATCGAAGAGAAGGAAGGCCGCCGCCCCGGTGGCCGCGAGCGCAAGCGCATGAAGGACGACCTGCTGCATGAACTGCTGCCGCGCGCCTTTGTGAAGTCCTCGCGCAACGATGCCTTCATCGACCAGCTGCACGGCTACGTGGTGGTGGACACCTCCAGCCGCAAGACCGGCGAATACTTCATGTCCGACATCCGTGGCCTGCTCGGCAGCTTCCCGGCGATGCCGCTGAATGCTGAGGTCGCGCCGCGTTCGATCCTGACCGGCTGGATCGCCGGCGAGCCCCTGCCCACCGGCTTCAGCCTGGGTGAGGAGTGCGAGATGAAGGACCCGGTGGAAGGCGGCGCGGTGGTCAAGTGCCAGCACCAGGAACTGCGCTGCGACGAGATCGACAAGCACCTGGACGCCGGCAAGCAGGTGACCAAGCTGGCCCTGGTGTTCGAGGACAACCTGTCCTTCGTGCTGGGCGACGACCTGATCG
Organism: Stenotrophomonas lactitubi; assembly: GCF_002803515.1. NCBI lineage: Bacteria > Pseudomonadati > Pseudomonadota > Gammaproteobacteria > Lysobacterales > Lysobacteraceae > Stenotrophomonas > Stenotrophomonas lactitubi. The sequence continues at coordinate 155,709 of NZ_PHQX01000002.1, forward strand.
TGCGCAAGCTGAAGTTCCTGGACGGCGCACTGGACCAGCTGGAGCACGCTGACGAAGACGGCCGCCGCGCCGAGTTCGACGCCCGCTTCGCCCTGCAGAGCGCGGAGATCCGTCGCCTGTTCCTGCTGCTTGAAGAAGCCTTCAAGCTCAGCAAGGCTGACTGAACAGGCAGGCCGTCGGCCGCCGGTCATCCGGCGGCCCCGCACGGCGCTATGCTGGGACCATGAGCCGTCTGCTGCGCCGCCTGATCTCGCCGGTCCCTGCCGCCACCGTACAGCGCGACACCGTTCGCCTGCGGCTGGAGGATGTCGAGATCGAGGTACTGCGCGTGCGTGATCCGCGCGCGCGCCGGATCAAGCTCAGCGTCGATGAGCGCGGTGCACGACTGACGTTGCCGCCGCGCGCCAGCCTGGTGATGGGCGAGCGCTTCCTCGAACAGCATCGTGACTGGCTGGGCCTGCAGCTGCGCCTTTACCAGGGGCATGGACTGCCCGCCGCGTTGCAGCCTGGCGTCGACGGTGTGCTGCCGCTGCGCGGCGAACTGTTGCCGCTGCGCTGGCAGGAAGGCCGCTACGCACGACTGGAAATCGACGAACACGGTGCCTGCGTGCAATGGCCGAGCCGTGGCGGCGACGCGACCCTGCGCCGCCTGCTGCGCGAGTTCTACGAAGCACAGACCCGCGCCGATGTCGGCCGCTGGCTGCCGAAGTACCTGCCCGGCCTGCCACGCGCGCCCAGCCGCCTGCGCTTGAAGGTGATGTCCTCGCAATGGGGCTCGCTGGCCCCCGACGGCAGCATGGCGTTGGACCTGGCACTGGTACTGGGCAGCCCCGCCGCATTCGAATACGTGCTGGTGCACGAACTCTGCCACCTGATCCAGGCCAACCACTCGCCGGCGTTCTGGCACGAAGTAGAACAACGCTTCCCCGACTGGCGAGCGCAGCGCGACTACTTCCAGCTGGAAGGGCGCAGATTGAAAGCAATGCTTCGGCAGCTGCTGTAGCACTGTGATTTTGTAGAGCCGAGCCATGCTCGGCTATCGCGCGCGGCGCGGATGTTCAGCCACCGCGACCAAGAGCAGCCGAGCATGGCTATGCCGGTCGTCCTGACCGGCACCCTCCGGGCCGTCGCAAGCGACGTTGGCAGCGGCTCCTGCCGCTACCTTCGGCTCTACAGAAGCGCGCACAACGCGCGACCCGCTTTGCTCCTGCTCTTCTTCTCTTCCGTGGTGGCACGGAAACTGTCTGAGGTCGGGCGGGTGGGTCATGCAGGGGCGTTGGCGCCATGGATGGCGCCATCGAGCTTACATGGATGTACTTGCAGCGTCCCCTGCATGGCCCACCCGTCCGGCCAAGCACAGCTTTTGATTTGAACGGCCACCACGAGGGGCTCAGCCGTTGGCCGATAACCTCATCGACCCGCGCGCTTGGCGGCCGCCTCCGCCCATCGCGCCGCCACCCGCGGAGCGGTGATGCACACCGCCTGATCGGTCACCGTGGTCACCGCCCGCTCCAGCAGCTGGATGTCCGCTTCATGCTGGCGCGCCACATGCGGATCCTCGAAGAAGATCGCGCGCTGGCAACGACCTTCCAGCACGCGGTCGGCAATCTGCGCATCGCCTCCCATCGGGCCGCTCTGGTAACGCGTCACCCACGCCGTATCCGCGGGCCAGCCGCGGCTCCAGGCCAGCTCGTTCAAGCGCTGGCCGGTGGTACCGGTGGCTACGCGTTCGCCGAAGCGCGCCAGTACGTCGAAGTGTTCGTCGGCGAACGCCAGCATCGCCGGCTTCATCGCATCGTGCGCGATCAACGCCAGCGTCTGCCCTTCGAACGCATGCAGCTCGTCGGCGCCGGCATCGGCGGCCAGGCCAGCATGGATGCGTTCCACCTCGATCCAGTCGCGGGCGGTGGCCACGGTGGAAATGAAAGGCTTGCCGTGGATTACACACTGGCGCTTGAGCGCGGTCGCCTCGGGGAACACCGAGGAAGGATCCACCGGATCCATCAGATAGACCGCACCGTCCAGCGTACGCTCGGCGCCCATGCCCACCACTTCGGCCACCAGCTTCATCAACCCGCCTTCGCGACCGTACGGATAGCGCTGCAGGCCGTCGTAACCGGCAAGGAAACCGTTGCGCTGGATCGCATCGTGGGTACGTCCGACCGCACACAGCGTCACGCCCAGTTCGCGCAGCCCGGGTTCGCTGGCGCGCAGCCAGCGGAACAGTGCCGCGCGCGCGTCGTTGTGATGGAGACGGTTGGCGGCCAGGCCGATGCGCATCGAAAGCTCCGGGATCGGTAGAAGCGGCAGTGTATGTCGCTATTGACGGTTTCGGAGGGTTTTACACATTTCCTCATTGTTGCTGGGAAGCGCGTCGCTAGCGTGATGGGAGGTCGTACCGCGATGCGGCCATGCCCCTGCCTGCGACATGAGGATGTCCACCGTGAATGTCGCTGGCCCGTTGGCCCGCATCGTCGCCCTGTCGCTGTTGTCAGCACAGGCCTGGGCCGGACAGTGCGAAGGCCCCATCCTGCTTGCCTACCCCGCTGACCGTGCACCGTTGTCATCCAGTCTGGACGACACGCCACAGGGCCTGGTGGCGGTCTACCTGGCGCTGCTGCAGGAGCAGTACCCCACGCTGCGCGCCACACCGGTCGCGGCGACGGCGCTGGCCGCCGGCGCGCTGCCTGCCGGAACCCAGGCCGTGCTCGGCTGGCCGCGTGCGCAGAAGCCGAAAGGCTGGATGGCCAGCGTGCCCTACCTGCAGGTGCCGCAGGTGATCGTGCGACGCCCCGACGCGCCGCCGATCATCGGCCTCGACGGATTGCACGGCCGCGGCGTGGCCAGCCTCGACATCGTGCCGCTTGCCAGGATGCTGGAGGAGTCGGGTGCGGCCGTGCCGCTGCTGCAGGTGGCGACACTGGACACGGCACTGCGGCTGCTGATCAGCGGCCAGGTCGATGCGGTGGTGGGCAACCTGGTGGACGTGGAAGCCACGCTGCGCAATCAGCCGGGCGACGCGCTGGACGTGGCAGCGCCGGCCGGCTTCAGCGACGCACTGGTATTGGCCACGCTGCCGGCGTGCGCGCATCTGGTAGCCCGCTTCAACCAGCTGCAGGCAGGCATGACACAGGAGCAGCGCGAGGCATTGCGGGCACACTGGATCGTGACGTCCCCTCGTCGCGGCCACGCGCCGGTGTCACCCCTGCGCGGGTCGATCGCTGTGCTGCTGGTGCTGCTGACAATGAGCCTGGTGTATGCGTTCGGCTACTGGCGGCTGCACCGCGAAGGCCTGCGCAGGCAGGCGCTGGAACAGCGCCTGCAGGACGTCACCGCCAACCTGCCGGCGGTGGTGTACCGGGCGCGGCGCAGCAGCACCGGCGAGTACAGCGTTCCCCACATTGCCGGCGACGTGCACGCGTTGTTCGGGATCAGCGTGGATACCGCGCGGGTCGACCATGGCAGTCTGCTGGCCGCAGTCCATCCGCAGGACCGCCGCTCGGTGCTGGCCTGCGTCGACGCCGCCGCACTGGTGCGCGGGCCCATCGACATCACTTTCCGCACGCGCGGCCCCAACGGCTGGCGCTGGGTACGTTCGCACGGGCGACCGATTGCCTGCAGCGACAGAGGCGTGGAATGGAGCGGGTACTGGATGGATGTCACCGAGGCGCGCGCACGTACGCAGGCGTTGAACGATGCCCGGCGTGACGCGGAGCAGGATGCCGCCGCGAAGACCCATTTCCTGGCCACCATGAGCCACGAGATCCGCACGCCGATGAGCACCCTGCTGGGAATGCTGGAGCGCTTCGGCAGCGGCGCACTGGATGCGCGCCAGCGCCAGGTACTGGCGACCATCGATGATGCCGCGCAGATGCTGCGACAGATCCTCGATGACGTGCTGCACAGCCAACGCCTGCAGTCCGGCCCACAGCCACCGCAGTGCCTGCCCACTGACCTGGCCGAGCTGCTGCGGGCGGTGCAGCGTCTGCTGGTACCGGTGGCGGCGAGCAAGGGGCTGCATCTGCGCTGCGAGGTGGATCCCGCGCTGCAGCGGGGATCGTTGGCCGATGCGCTGCGCCTGCGCCAGATCCTGTTCAACCTGGCGGGCAATGCGCTGAAATTCACCCTGCAGGGCGGGGTGGACCTGCAGGTGCGGGTGCTGCAGCAGCGTGAGCATGGCCAGCAGCTGCGGCTGCAGGTGACCGACACCGGCGTGGGCATCAGCCGCGAGCGCCAGCGGGCGGTGTTCGCAGCGTTTACCCAGGCCGATGCCTCCACCACCCGGCGCTTCGGCGGCAGCGGCCTGGGCCTGGCGATATGCCGGGAGCTTGCGGCGTCGATGGGCGGGCAGCTGCACCTGTGCAGCACGCCGGGCGCGGGCACCACGGTGTGGCTGGACCTGTACCTGCCGGCCTGTGAGGCGCCGTCGGTGGAGCATCGTGATGATGCGGCTGGCCTGCCAGCGTTGCCGCCGGTGCGGGTACTGGTTGCCGAAGACCATCCCACCAACCTGCAGCTGCTGGTCCAGCGCCTGCGGGAGCTGGGCCTGCAGGTGCATGCAACCGCCAGTGGCGAGCAGGCCTGGCAGGCGTGGCAGACGCAACCGTTCGCGCTGGTCATCACCGATTGCCACATGCCGGGCATGGATGGCTTTGCCCTGGCCCGCGCGATCCGCGCCGATCCGCGTGCCGATGCGGCAAGGGTGCCGATCATCGCGTTGACCGCCAGCGTGCTCGACAGTACCCGTCAGGCCTGCCTCGACGCTGGCATCGATCGTTTCATCGCCAAGCCGGTTGAGCGCCAGGCACTGCATGCCATCCTGGCCGCAGCGCTGATGCCGCTCGGTCTGTCAGTGCGCCAGTAGCCGCGCGATGCTGGCAGCGGCGTCGCGACCTTCGGCCACCGCGGTCACCACCAGGTCGGCACCGCGCACCGCGTCGCCACCGGCGAACAGGCGCGGATGGGCGGTCTGGAAGGGTAGTTTGCCCTTGCCTCCGGCGAGGATGCGGCCATTGGCCTGGCCCTCCACGCCATGCTCGGCCAGCCACGACGGCACGCTGGGCGAGAAACCGAACGCGATGATCACCACGTCCGCTTCCAGCAGCGACTCGCTGCCCTCGATCTGCACCGCGTTCTGGCGGCCGTTGGCATCGGGTTCGCCCAGACGCGTCTCGATGACCGTCACCCCGATCACTTCATCGTCGGCGCCGGCCTCGATCGACAGCGGCTGGCGGTTGAACAGGAAGCGCACGCCTTCCTCGCGTGCATTGGCCACTTCGCGCGCGCTGCCCGGCATGTTGGCTTCGTCGCGGCGGTAGGCGCAGGTGACCTTGGCGGCACCCAGTCGCACCGCACTGCGCACGCAGTCCATGCCGGTGTCGCCACCGCCGAGGACCACCACGCGCTTCCCATTGAGGTCGGGCAGGGCGATCTGGTCTTCCCAGCCGGCGATCGGCCGGCCCTGCGGATCATCGCCGCCGACGATGCGGCTGTTCTGCACCAGGAACGGCAGTGCCGGCAGCACGCCCTTCAGGTCCTGGCCGTCGAGGCCACCATCGGTGTAGCGGTAGGCGCCGGTACCGACGAACACTGCATCGTGGGTGTCCAGCAGTTGCTGCAGGCTGATGTCGCGGCCGATCTCCACACCGAGGCGGAACTGCACGCCCATGCCTTCGAGCACGTCGCGGCGGCGGCGGATCACGTCCTTGTCCAGCTTGAAGCTGGGGATGCCGAACTGCAGCAGGCCACCGGCCTGCTCGTAGCGGTCGTAGACCACCGCGGTGATGCCGGCATGCGCCAGGCGGTCGGCACAGGCCAGGCCTGCGGGGCCGGCACCGATCACGGCCACCGTGTGGCCGGTGGGCTGCACCGCGGTCATATCCGGCCGCCAGCCGGTGGCCAGTGCCGTGTCGACGATGTACTTCTCCACCGCGCCGATGGTGACCGCGCCAAATTCCTCCAGCGTGCAGCTGCCTTCGCACAGACGGTCCTGCGGACACACCCGGCCGCACACTTCCGGCAGCGGGTTGGTGCTGTGGCACAGCGTGGCCGCTTCATGGATGCGGTTTTCCTGCACCAGCTGCAGCCATTGCGGAATGGCGTTGTGCACCGGGCACTTCCAGCTGCAGTACGGGTTGCCGCAGTCCAGGCAACGTCCGGCCTGGTACTGCGCGTCTTCCTTGCCGAACTTTCCGTACAGCTCACCCCAGTCGCCGGAGGTGCGCAGTTCGACCGGGATGCGCTGCGGCATGGTCCGGGGCAGATCGAGGAACTGGAAGGCGTGCTTGCGGCTCATGGCGGGCTCTGTGGTGTTTTCCGGATGCCGGCCAGCGGCCGGCACTACGTGATCCTGGGTTGCCGGCCAGCGACCGGCACTACCGTTATGCAGCGCGGCGCAGGGTTTCGGTCAGCGACTCGATGCTGGCGGCCTTGGGTTTGACCAGCCAGAACTTGCCGATGTAATCGCGGAACTCATCCATGATCTGCTGCGCCCAGATGCTGCCGGTCAGCTCGCGATGACGACCGATCAGACGGTGCAGATGCTGGCGGTAGTTCTCGAAACCTTCGGCGGACACGCGATGGATGTCGATCAGCTCGTGGTTGTAGCGGTCGACGAAATCGCGGTCCACGTCCAGCACGTACGCCAGGCCGCCGGTGAAACCGGCACCGAAGTTGAGGCCGACCTTGCCCAGCACCAGCACCACGCCGTCGGTCATGTACTCGCAGCAGTGATCGCCTGCGCCTTCCACCACCGCCAGTGCGCCGGAGTTGCGCACGGCGAAACGTTCACCGGCACGGCCGGCGGCGAACAGCTCGCCACCGGTGGCGCCGTACAGGCAGGTGTTGCCGATGATCGCGGTGCTGCGTGCCTCGAAGCGTGCGCCACGCGGCGGACGCACTACCAGGCGGCCACCGGCCATGCCCTTGCCGACGTAGTCATTGGCTTCACCTTCCACTTCCAGGTGCAGGCCGCCGACGTTGAAAGCACCGAAGCTCTGCCCGGCGCTGCCACGGAAGCGCAGCTCCAGCGGCGATTCGGCCATGCCCTGGTTGCCGTGCGCGCGCGCGACGGCGCCGGCCAAGCGGGTGCCGATGCTGCGGTCGGTGTTATGGATCAGGAAGCGATGTTCGCCGCCGCGCTTGTGCTCGATGGCCTCAGCCAGCAGGCCGTCCATCTGCGTGGCCAGGCTGTCCGGCGATTCGTACAGGCGCTGTGCGGCGCAGTGGCTGCCCGGGTAACTGGCGTCGGCCAGCAGCCGCGAGAGATCCACGCGCACGTCCTCGCGTGGCGAGACCTCAAGCTGGCGCAGCAGGTCGGTACGGCCGACGATCTCCTGCAGCGAGCGTGCGCCCAGCACCGACAGCCAGCCGCGCACTTCCTCGGCCAGCAGGCGGAAGAAGTTCTCCACGCGCTCGGGTTGGCCGGTGAAGTGGTTCTCGCGCAGGCGTTCGTCCTGGGTGGCCACGCCGGTGGCGCAGTTGTTGAGGTGGCAGATGCGCAGGTACTTGCAGCCCAGCACGATCATCGGCGCGGTGCCGAAGCCGAAGCTGTCCGCACCCAGCAGCGCGGCTTTGACCACATCCAGGCCGGTCTTCAGGCCGCCGTCGGTCTGCAGCAGGGTGCGCCCACGCAGGTCGTTGGCCACCAATGCCTGGTGCGCCTCGGCGATGCCCAGTTCCCACGGCACGCCGGCATAGCGGATCGAGCTGACCGGCGAAGCACCGGTGCCGCCGTCGTGGCCGGAAATGGTGATGAGGTCGGCACCGGCCTTGACCACGCCGGCAGCGATCGTGCCTACACCGGCATGGCTGACCAGCTTCACCGACACCAGTGCGGTCGGGTTGACCTGCTTGAGGTCGTAGATCAGCTGCGCCAGATCTTCGATGGAGTAGATGTCGTGGTGTGGCGGCGGCGAGATCAGGCCGATGCCGGGCTTGGCATAGCGCAGCCGCGCGATCAGTTCATTGACCTTGTGCCCGGGCAGCTGACCGCCTTCGCCGGGCTTGGCGCCCTGGGCGACCTTGATCTGCAGCACTTCGGCATTGACCAGGTATTCGGCAGTGACGCCGAAGCGGCCGGACGCCACCTGCTTGATCTTGCTGCGCTTGTCGGTGCCATAGCGCGCCGGGTCTTCGCCACCTTCGCCGGAATTGCTGCGGCCGCCGAGGCGGTTCATCGCAATCGCCAGCGCTTCATGCGCCTCGGGCGAGAGCGCGCCGAGACTGATCGCCGCGGTATCGAAGCGCGGGAACAGCTCGCTGGCCGGTGCGACGTCGTCCAATGGCGTCGGCGTCGCCGCCGGCACCAGCTGCAGCAGGTCGCGCAACGCCGAGGGCGGGCGCGCATGCACGGCATCGCAGTACTGTTGCCACGCACGCGGGTCTCCGCTGCGCGCCGCGCGCTGCAGGGTGGTCACCACGTCCGGGTTGTACATGTGGTATTCGCCGCCGTGCACATACTTCAGCAGGCCGCCGACATCCACGCCCTGCTGTGCATCCCAGGCCTGCGCGCACAGTTCACGTGCATCGGCATCCAGGCGTGCGAAACCGGCGCCACCGATGCGCGAGGCGGTATCGGGGAAGCACAGGTCCACGACCTCCGGTTCCAGCCCGATGATTTCGAACAGCTGCGCACCGCGATAGCTGGCCACGGTGCAGATGCCCATCTTCGAGATGATCTTCGACAGGCCCTTGTAGATGCCCTTGCGGTAGCGGCGGCCGATCTGCGACTGCTCGCCGCCCTTGCTGAGCTTGAGGATGCCGCGACGACCCAGGTCGAACAGGGTCTGGTAGGCCAGGTACGGGTATACCGCCGTGGCACCGAAGCCGAGCAGGCAGGCCATGTGGTGCGCATCGCGCGCGCTGCCGGTCTCGACGATCAGGTTGACGTCGCAGCGCAGGCCGAGGCGCGACAGGTGGTGGTGGACCGCACTGGTGGCCAGCAACGCATGCACCATCGGCCGCCCGGCCACCGGGTAGCGGTCGGACAGCAGCAGCATCACCATGCCATCGCGCGCGGCCTGTTCGGCTTCGGCGCAGATGCGTTCGATGCCCGCACGCAGGCCTTCCTCTTCGCTGTAGGACAGGTCGAGCAGGCGGTTGGCCTGCACGTACTGGTCCATCTTCAGCAGCTGCCGCAGCTTGCGCTGGCTCAGCACCGGCGAATTGAGGATGACGTGGTTCACCGTCTCCGGGCCGGCATGGAAGATGTTGGTCTCCTTGCCGAGCTGGGTGGACAGGGACATCGCGCAGTCTTCGCGCAGCGGGTCGATCGGCGGGTTGGTGACCTGCGCGAAGGCCTGGCGGAAGTAGTCGTACAGCGGACGGCTGCGCTGGCTGAGCACGGCCATCGGCGTGTCATCGCCCATCGAGCCGGTGGCTTCCTGTTCGGTCTCGGCCAGCGGCCGCAGCACCTGCTCCACTTCCTCGCTGCTGAGCTGATACAGCTTGTGGTAACTGCGCAGGGTGCTTTCGTCGAAGGGCTCTTCCACCAGCGAGGGGTCGATCAGTTCGGTCTGCAGGTAGGTGACGCCCTGCTGCAGCCACTGCTTGTACGGTGCACGGCCGCGGTTGATGCGATCGATGGCCTCCGAATCGAGCAGGTCACCGCGCTTGAGGTCGATGGCGATCATCTCGCCCGGGCCGAGCTTGCCCTTGCGCACCACGCGCTCGGTCGGCACTTCCCACACACCTGCTTCGGAGGCGACCAGGAAGTGGCGATCGGCGGTCAGCATCCAGCGCGCCGGGCGCAGGCCGTTGCGGTCGAGGGTGCACACTGCGTAGCGGCTGTCGCAGGCGACGATGCCGGCCGGGCCGTCCCACGGCTCGCTGTTGAGGCCGTGGAACTCGTAGAACGCAGCCAGGTCCGGGTCCTTGAATTCCAGCGACTGCGTGGCCGGCGGCACCAGGATGCGCAGGGCCTGGATCAGCTCCATGCCAGCGGACACCATCAGTTCCAGCATGTTGTCCAGGCTCTGCGAATCCGAGCCATGCATGGAGATGACCGGGTCGAATTCGCCGATGTCGAAGCGTGGCGTCTTCCACACCTTGCTGCGCGCCTGCGCCCAGCGCCGGTTGCCCTCGATGGTGTTGATCTCGCCGTTGTGGGCGAGCATCCGGAAGGGGTGTGCCAGTGGCCAGCGCGGCAGCGTATTGGTGGAGAAGCGCTGGTGGAACACGATGGCGCTGGAGGCCAGTTCGCGGCGCTGCAGGTCCGGGAAGAAGCGGCTGAGCTTGTCCGGCAGCACCATGCCCTTGTAGCTGATGGCATTGGGGCTGAGCGTGGTGACGTAGTAGTCGGCATGCGTGCGCAGCAGCTGCTCGCTGCGGCGACGGGCCAGGAACAGGGCCAGGCCGAAACCGGCGTCATCCTGGCCGACGCCGGCATCGACGAACACCTGTTCGATGCGCGGCAGGGTATCGCGCGCCAGTTGCCCACAGACGCTGTCGTCGGTCGGCACCTCGCGCCAGCCGGCCACCTTGCAACCCACCGCCTCGATCTGCTGCTGCAGCTGTGTGCGGCAGGCTTGTGCGGCGTCGGCATCGTGCGGCAGGAACACCAGGCCGGCAGTGAAGCGCGCGCCGACGGCAATGCCCGCTTCACTGGCCAGCAGTTTCAGGAAGGCATCGGGGCGGCGCAGCAGCAGGCCGCAGCCATCACCGGTGAGGCCGTCGGCGGCGACACCACCCCGGTGGGTCATGCGCGAAAGCGCGGCGATGGCGGTATCGACCAGCAGGCGCGAAGGCTGGTCGTCGAGCTGGGCGACCATGCCAAATCCACAGGCATCGCGCTCGGAGCGCGGGTCGTAAAGCCCTTGGCGGTTGCGGGGGGCCATCTCTACCTCGATGCAGATTGAAATGAACGGGGACACTCCTGCCCGCTCAATCCCTGGAGCGCATCGTGAGGCCACCGGATGCCTCGACTAGATCACAGGTTGCTGCAACGCCGCAATACACGGTTGCAGCCGCAACCAAAGCGCCGGCAAACGCTTGCCGGCGCGGGATGGGTCAGCCGCAGCGGACGCCGCTGACCACGTCCTTTGCGTCCACCTCGATGTTCAGGCGGTCGCCCACGAACTCCATCGTGGTGACGTCATTGGGGTGCAGTACGCGGATCTGCTTGGCCGCTGCATCTTCCTGGGCCTGCTTGCCCAGTGCTTCGGTATAGGCCTGGCCGACCAGGCTCTGCACCTGGCTGGCGTCGCAGTTGCCGACCGGTGGTGCTTCGGTGGCCTTGCCGGCTTCGTCGGCCGGCGCCTTGGCAGCCTCGGCGGCCTGCTGTGCGTGGGCGGTGGCCGAGTCCTGCTCATCCAGCGACGGCGCCTGGCAGGCGGTCAGGGCCAGCACGGCCGGCAGCAGCAGGGCGGAGAGGGAACGGGCGCGGATCGGGAACGACATCATGACTCCGGAATGGAAGGGACGGTGAAAGGCCGAGCATAGCGGCGAACCCACCCTCACGTGTTTGTCTTGCGTTATTGACGTGGCCACGCCGCGCCGCTCGGCAGACTGACGGCATGCCCACCCCCCCTACACCCGAACGCCAGGCCGCGCGCGCCGCCGGCCTGCGCTACGTCGATGACACACAGCCCGGTTTCAGCCGCGTCCGCGCTGGCAAAGGCTTCTCCTATCGCGATGCCGACGGTCATGCCATACGCGATGCCGCCACGCTGCAGCGCATCCGCTCGCTGGCCGTGCCCCCGGCCTACACCGCGGTGTGGATCTGCGCCCATGCCAACGGCCATCTGCAGGCCACCGGCCGCGACGCGCGCGGGCGCAAGCAGTACCGCTACCACGCCGATTGGGCGGCGGTGCGTGATGCCGGCAAGTTCGACCGCATCATCGCCTTCGGCCAAGCGTTGCCGGCGCTGCGACGGCGGCTCGGCCGCGACCTCAAGCGCAGCGGCTTCCCCCGTGAGAAGGTGCTGGCGGTGGTGGTGGCGCTGCTGGCAGACACGCTGGTGCGCGTGGGCAACGAGACCTATGCGCAGGAGAACAAGTCGTACGGCCTGACAACGCTGCGCAACCGTCACCTGGACCTGCTTCGGGGGGGCCGCGTGCGCATGCGCTTCCGCGGCAAGTCCGGCCAGTTGCATGAGGTGACGGTGGGCGACCGTCGGCTGGGCGCGCTGGTGCGCAGCGTGCAGCAACTGCCGGGGCAGGCCCTGTTCCAGTATCGTGACGACGCGGGCGAGGTGCAGCCGGTGGATTCAGGCGCGGTGAACGACTACCTGCGCGAAGTGATGGGCGAAGACTTCACCGCCAAGGACTTCCGTACCTGGGGCGGAACTCTGGCCGCCGTGCAGACCTTCGCCGCCACCGAGCTGCCCGAACCGGCCAGCCAACGCGCGCTGGCCAAGGCGCAGCGCGAAGTGGTGTGCCAGGTGGCGGCACGGCTGGGCAATACCCCTGCGGTATGCCGCAAGGCCTATATCGACCCGTGCGTGTTCGCCGGGTGGGAACGCGGCGAGCTGACTGCACTGGCGGGCCTGCGCGGCCCGCGGCAGTGGGAACAGGCGACGCTGAAAGTGCTGCGTCGGGCGCGCCGCCTGGCCAAGCGCGGCGGCGCGTCGTAACGATCAGCCGCAGTAGATGGCAGTAATGTTGTTGGTGCGGCCCTTTTCGATGGTCAGGCGCTCACCGCCTTCGCTGGCGGGCGGCACGCGCGGACCGTCGTGACGCAGCACCTGCACGTGCAGGCTGTCGCTGTCGACGCGGGCGCGCTCAACGGTGGCATCCGATGCTGCCAGGCCGACCGCACCGCGCACCATGTCCGAATGGCACTGGCCGGAAATCACCCCATCGATCGGCTGGATCTGGGCGACGGGGCTGCTGCTGCAGGCGGCGAGAGCGAAGCAGACGGCGGCGGTGGCAATGGCATGTTTCATGGGGGACGTTCCTCGTGTTGTGGCCTGCAGGGTGCGACGACAGGCGTGGTGGCGGAATGAATGCCGTGCACGCGATGGACACGGTGCGCTCACTGCCGCCAACAGCCTGCGTGGAGACACTGCACGAGCGGCGCACGCCGCCCCCGGTACTGCGGCGCACGCGCCCCGGTAGTGCCGGCCGCTGGCCGGCAACCCCCATCCCCCGAGGAGACCTGCATGGCCACCACCAGGAAGACCCCCGCCCGCCGCAAGGCATCGCCGAAGGTGCGCAAAGGTACACAGACCGCGCCAGCCGCCGCCGAAGCCACCACGTCCGAGCGCCCACGCGTGGTGAAGACCGCGACCCGCAAGGCCGCCGCTTCCGATCCGCGCGCGGCGCGTGTGGCCGCGCGGCAACGGCGTCTGCAGGACCAGGAAAAGGCGAAGGATGTACGCGTAGCGAAGAAGGCGACGAAAAAGGCGACAAAGAAGACCGCTACCCAAGCCGGCCCGCGCCGGCAGCCGGAGACGATGCCGGCGCAGCATCTGGCCAAGCCCGGCCATGAGCATGCACTGGAACTGGCACCGCGCTTCCTTGCACCGGACTACGTCGGCAGCGGCAAGCTGCAGGGCATGCGCGCGATCGTCACCGGTGGCGATTCCGGCATCGGCCGCGCGGTGGCGGTGCTGTTTGCCCGCGAAGGCGCCGACGTTGCCGTACTGCATCTGGACGAAACCAAGGACGCCGAGCTGACCCGCCAGCATGTGGAGAAGGAGGGCGGCCGCTGCGTGGTGATCGCCGGCGACGTGCGCGATCCGCGCTTCTGCAACAAGGCCGTGAAACAGGTGGCCAAGGCCTTCGGTGGCATCGACATCCTGGTCAACAACGCGGCGTTCCAGCTGCACTGCGAGCGCTTGGAAGACCTGGAAGACGCGCACCTGCAGGAAACCCTGCAGACCAACATCGGCGGCTACATCCAGATGGCGCGTGCGGTGCTGCCGCATCTGGGCGAGGGCGCCAGCATCATCAACACCGGTTCGGAAACCGGCCTGTTTGGCAGCAAGGCACTGATCGACTACTCGGCCACCAAGGGCGCGATCCATGCGTTCACCAAGGCGCTGGCCAGCCAGCTGCTGCCGCGCGGCATCCGGGTCAACTGCGTGGCGCCGGGCCCGGTGTGGACGCCGTTGAATCCGGCCGACAAGCAGGCGAAGGACGTGGCCGAGTTCGGCAAGGACAGCGACATGGGCCGGCCGGCACAGCCGGAAGAGCTGTCGCCAGCGTATGTGTTCCTGGCCTCACCGGCGTGTGCCAGCTACATCAGCGGGGTGATCCTGCCGGTGATGGGTGGGCCGCGCGGCTGACGCTGTGGTAGTGCCGGCCGCTGGCCGGCAGCTGCACCGGGGCAGGACGGGGTCAGATCCCTTCTGCATGCGAAAGGGATCTGACCCCTGATTCGCCTCCGGCCGCGTCCCCTACCGTTCGTCGGCCCATGACTTCCGGGGGGTTGACTACAGGTGTCGTCACGGCAACAGTGGCGACACGTGTAGTCAAGGGAGTGTTGTCATGCGTGGCAAGACCATCGGGGACCAGGAACTGGCCCTGCTGCAGTATGTGGATGAGCAGGCGCCGGCCAGCGTCGGCGAGGTCGCCAGCGGCTATGGCGAACCGCGCGGGCTGGCCCGGTCCACCGTGTTGACGATGATGGAGCGCCTGCGCGCCAAGGGTTACCTGCAGCGTCGGCAGCAGCAGGGCGTCTACCGTTACCAGCCCACCCGCGGCCCGGAGAGCGTGCTGCAGGGTGCCGTCGCCCAGTTCGTCGACAACACCCTGCAGGGCTCGGTGTCGCCGTTCGTGGCGTACCTGTCGCAGCGGCAGAAGGTCAGCGACAACGAACTGGCCGAACTGGAAGCGCTGGTGGCCGAACTGCAATCGCGTCGCCAGGAGGACTGAGCCATGGATACCTCGATGTTGATTCCGATGCTGGAGCGGCTGGGCTGGACGAGCCTGCAGACCGTGCTGCTGGTGGCGCTGGTGTACCTGCTGTGCCGCGCGCTGCCGACACTGTCGGCGGCCACCCGTTGCCGCTTGTGGTGGCTGGTTTCGCTGCAGGCCGTGGTCGGCCTGTTGTGGAGCCAACCGCTGCAGCTGGCCTGGCTGCCCGCATCCGATGCGGTGGCAATGACGACCGTGGATCTTGCCGCGGACGCGATGTATACGATGGCACCGGAGGCATCGGCGCACCTGCTGGCGAACACGCCGATGGGCGATGTCGGCAGCACGCCGGTGGCCTGGTGGGCATTGGCACTGGCCGCGCTGTGGATGTCCGGCGTACTGCTGATGGCGTTGCGGACCTTCGGCGAATGGCGCCGTTGCCGCGCGCTGCTGGCTGCGTCGTATCCGTGCGAGGACCAGGCGCTGGTGCAGGCGCTGCAGCTGGCCGCGGATGCGCACGGCCTGCGCCGCGCACCACGCCTTTGGATGAGCGACCAGGTTGATGCGCCGCAGCTGGTCGGGCCGTTCCGTCCGGTGCTGCTGCTACCGGCGGGAATGAACGCACTGCAGGGCGATGCGCTGGATCTGGCACTGACCCACGAACTGCAGCACCTGCAGCGCCGTGACCTGCAATGGGGACTGCTGCCGGCCCTGGCCCAGCACCTGTTCTTCTTCAATCCTCTGCTGCGACTGGCCGTGCGCGAATACGCCCAGGCCCGCGAGGAAGCGGTGGATGCGGCCGTGGTCGGCCAACATGGCGCCAGCCGCCATGCCTATGGCCGCCTGTTGCTGCAGCTGGGTGTGGCGCCGCAGCCGCACCTCGGCGTGGCCAGCGCAGCGCCCAGCACCACCAGCCTCAAGCGCCGCCTGCTCTCGCTGCAGTCGCACCGGGCGTGCCCGCGCCTGCTGGCCGTCGGCTTGACCCTGGTCGTGTTGGCCGTGGGTGTGGCGCCGATGCGCCTCGTGGCCGCGCCGGTTCCGCCTGCGCCGCCGGCACCGCCGCGCGCTGTGCCTGCGCCGCCGCCGCCAGCCGCGCCTGCCGCCCCCGCGGCCCCCGCAGCACCGCCAGCGGCCGCCGTGCCTGCAGAGCCTGCCGACTGGGCTGAGCCGGCTGAGCCGGAAGAACCGGCCGATGCTGACGAGTACGAGGAGCAGGACACGAGCACCCATTCGCACACCGGAACCACCATCGTCACCCATGGCCAGCTCGATCTCGGCACGCCACCGCAGCAGGCCTTCGTGCTGGTCGATCATGGCCAGGCGTTCGCCAATGCCGGCATGGACGATGTGATGCAGGCGCGCAGCCGGATTGGTGACGGCCCGGCACTGTGGTTCCGTCAAGGCGACAAGCGCTACGTGGTACGTGATCCGATGCTGATCCAGTCATTGCAGCGTGCCTATGCCGGCGCCGCCGATCTGGGCCGCCAGCAGAGCGAACTGGGGCGCCAGCAGAGTGCGTTGGGTCGTCAGCAGGGCCAGCTCGGCCGCGAGCAGGGTGAACTGGGCAGGCTGCAGGGTGAAGAGGCACGTGAGATCGCCCTTGCCGCCGCACGGGCTGCACGCAGTGCGATCAACGATCGCGACATCAACCGCGAAGCGGCAGCCGAAGCGGCGCGGGCCACCCGTGGCGCGGCGGATGATGCAGCGATTGCACGGCAGGCCGCGGTTGAAGCACAGCGGGCGTCACAGGTTGCCCGCAACCAGGCGCTGCAGTCCGAGCGCAGCCGCGAAATGAGCCGTCTCGCCAGTCAGCAGGCTGCGCTGGGAAGCCAGCAGGCCGTGCTGGGCAGCAAGCAGGCGGCACTGGGCGAGCGTCAGGCACGCCTGCAGGTGCAGGCCGCGAAGCAGGCAGAGCAGGTAATCGCGCGTGCGCTGGAAAGCGGCAAGGCCGAGCGGCTCTGAACCGGTAGTACCGGCCGCTGGCCGGCAGTGTGGGGGTGCCGGCCAGCGGCCGGCACTACCCCGGTTGATCAACCGCAGCTGGCGCGCTCGATGCGGTTCTGCGCGTCCACCTGCACGGTCACGCGGTCCTGGCGGAAGTCCATGGTGACCGCCATGCCCGGTTTGACCACGCGTGCGTTGCGCGCGCCACTGTCTGCCACCAGCTTCTTGATCGTCGCTTCGTCGGCGGTCTTGCCGGTGAAGGCTTCCAACGCATCGGGCCTGCATTCCTGCGGGCCATCGGACACCTTGGCTGGCAGGCTGCCGACCTCGGCGGGGGCGTTGCCACCGGCATGGCTGCAGGCCGCCAGCGGCAGGATGGCCGCAAGCAGCAACAGGGAGGATCGACGCATGGGAATACTCCTGGGTGACGTTCGGTAGCGGCAGTGTCGCCGGGACGTGTGTCAGTGGTGTCAACGCGGCCTGAATCCGTACCGCGCAAGCACCGCAACGCACGCCACCGTGCCCACGACCGATCTGATTGAAGCCTGTGCGGGCAGCGGTTAGTGTCTTCCCCCCCCCAGGAAATCCGAGGTGCAAACCCATGGTTGAGCGTGTCCAGCGATTGGCCGATGTGGTGTCGTCTATTCCTGGCGTGCGCAGCGCGTCGGTGACCAAGCATGATCTGTCGGAGATGGCCGTAGGCGAACTGTCGCAATTGCCCTATGCAGACCTGCCGCTGGCCGTGCTGCGGCGTAGCGAAGGCAGCTTGCCCCATGAGCTGCTGATCGGTATCGAGTTCGACCTGAACGATGGCGCGGAAGGGTGGCTAGCGCTTGAGTTCTTGTCCTGGTGGGTGCGCGATGCTGCGAGGAGTGGTTCGCTGATGCAGCTGCGCAGCCTGGCACTGCCGCCGCTGGAGCAGCAGTTCGGCGAAACGCTGAAGTTCACCATCGACTGGTTCCATGCAGACCCGGAACAGGACATGGAACGGCTGTTGGTTGCCGTGGACGAACTGGCCGCGCACCTGGCGTCGACTCTGGACCACTACGCCATTGCCGAACGGATCACCGCAGCGGCGGGCCAGACGTCCAACCCAGGCACCGCGCCTGCGCAAGGTGGATTTGTTGGACGCCTGCGGAATCTGTTTACAGGCTGAAGCGCCAGGGAAAAGCCGCAGCGGAGCTGCGGTGCGTTGCACTGCACACGATCATCCGCTTACCAGCGCCAGCGTCTCCCGTTCGCGCTGCTCTTCCCGCACCAGCCGCTGCAGCAGCAGCGCCAGGGTCACCACGTCCTGGTGGTTGTGGTCGGCCACCCGGCGCAGATTCACCGCATCGCCACCGCGCAGGAAACGCAGCCACGCAGCAGGGGCTTCCGAGCCGGGCAGATCATCCTCGCGCACCACGCGCAGCAGCTGCCGCTCGATGGTGGACAGCTTGCAGTTTTCCCACGTACCGCGATAACGACGGCGGGTGGGATACAGCAGGTCGACGTGGTCCAGCGCAGTGATGGGATCGGCCTGCCTGGCCAGCCGGTAACGCGTCTTCAGCAGTGGTGCGTCGTAGCTGCGGCCGTTGTAGCTGCAGAACACGGTATGCGGCTGCAGCCAGCGGGCGAAGGTGGCCAGCATGGCTTCTTCAGCGGCCATCGTGGAGATCAGCAACTGGCGGATGCGCAAGCCCTCGCCGCGCTGTGGGCACACGTGCCAGTCGGCGGCGCCGATCATGAAGGCGCGGGTGCCGGTGCCACCGGCCAGGCCGGTGGTCTCGGTATCGAAGAACAGCAGGTCGCGTGCGGCCACGTGCTGGCCTTCGCGCTTGGCGAACGCCAGCGACAGCGGCATGGCGGGAATCGGCTGCGGCAGCAACGACTCGATCAGGAACAGGCCGGGCGCGATCTCTTCGCCGGGCAGCTGGCGGTCCTGCGCATTGGCGCGTGCCGGCGCCGGGCCGCCACGCGAGCGCATGCCGAGCAGGCGATGCAGGCTGCCGACCTCGGGCCGTCGCAGTGTTGCCGGCGCAGGCGCGGAGGTGGCCGGGCCGGTCGGCTTGTGGCGGATCTCCTGTTCCACCCAGGCAAACACCGAACGCTCGGCCGGTGGCTGCCGCGCATCGTTGGCGGCCACCAGCACCGGTGGCGTGTCCTGCGCCGGCGGGGCAGGCGTGGCTGCTTTCGGGTCACCGGCCTGCTTCCGCAGCAGGCGCAGCTTGTCCAGGCTCAGGCTCACGGGGCGATCAGCTCCATCGGGTCGCGCGTGCTCACCACCACGTCGGCGACGTGCTGGCAGGCATCGGCATCGAACAGGTCGAGTACGCGCAGCGCCAGCGCACGCGGTGAGGTTTCATCCTGTTCCTGCGCGGCCAGCACCGGGCCAACGCAGGCCGGACAACCCGCCCTGCAGTCGCAGCGCTGTACCAGTTCGCGCGCGCGCTGTACCAGCTCGGCCTGGCGCTGCCACAACGGCTCGCTCAGACCGACGCCACCGGGGAAGTTGTCGTACAGGTACACGGTCGGCACGAACTCCTGCAGCAGTTCCACCGCGCCCGGCTCGCCATCGCTGCCACGCAGCTGGCCGCGCCCGCTCTGGTCGGCAATCGCGATCCAGGTGCCATCGCCGTTGCCCACCGACTTCTGCAGGTCGCGCGCATCGGCCATCACCGCCACCGTGGCGACGATGTGCAGCGCATAGGCGGCGCCGAGGAACCCATCCAGCGCATCCTGCTTGCTGGCGAAGGCGCGCAGCAGCAGCGCCTGCGGCAGCTGCCACCACACTGCGGTGGTGTGCAGTTCCTGGTCGGGCAGGTTGACCGGACCGTAGCCGATGTTCTCGTGGGTGTAGTAGCGGATCTTCTTGTAGCCGGCCACGCGGCGCACCACGTGTACTTCGCCATGGTGCGAATCACCACGGCCGGCCACGCCACCATCGAAACGGTCCAGCACCTTGAGCTTGGTGAAGTCGATGCTGTCGGTGTAGTAGTCCACGTGGGTGCGGGTGACATAGGCCTTGCGGCCTTCCCAGTCCAAGGTTTCCACCTGGTAGGGGGTGGACTGCACCATGTGGATGGCGCCTTCGTACAGGGTGAGCGCGGCAGCCGAATAGTCGACCTCGGCGATGATCTGCTGGCGGCCATCGCTGCGGTCGACCACCACGAAGTTGCCATCGGCCACCGCACGCAGGCTGACCGCGTTGGCCGGGTAGCTGTCGGCGATCCATTCCCAGCGCTCGCCTTCGCGGTGGATCACCTCGGTTTCGGCCAGTGCTTCCAGGAACACTTCCGGGTCGATCGGGCCGAAGCCATCGCCGACCCGGAACGGCAGTTCGAATGCCGCGCATCGGATGTGATCGAACAGGATCAACGGCTGGTCGGGCGCGATGCGCGCGTGTTCGGGCGAGGCCTCGGCGAAGAAGTCCGGATGGCGCACCACGTACTGGTCCAGCGGCTGCGAGCTGGCCACCATCACCCCGAGTGCGGGCTGCTGGCGGCGGCCGGCGCGGCCGAAGCGCTGCCAGGTGGCGGCCACGCTGCCGGGATAGCCGTTTAGGATCACCACGTCCAGGCTGCCGATGTCCACGCCCAGTTCCAGCGCCGAGGTGCTGACGATGCCGTCGATGTTGCCGGCACGCATCGCACGCTCGGTCTCGCGGCGCTCGGTGGGCAGGTAGCCGCCGCGGTAGGCGCGGATGCGCGGTGGCTTGCGCGGGTCGTGGTCGAAGATGTCCTTCAGGTACTTGGTCAGCACCTCCACCATCAGCCGGGTCTGCGCGAACACCAGCGTCTTCAGCCCGGACTTGATCGCGATGCGGGCGATGCGGTTGCTCTGCGAGCGCGCCGAGGCACGCAGGCCCAGGTCCGGGTTGATCACCGGCGGGTTCCACAGCAGCACCTGCTTCGGCCCGCTGGGCGCGCCGGATTCGGTGATGGCGGTGACCGGCGCTTCGATCAGCGCCTCGGCATGCGCCTGCGGGTTGCCGATGGTGGCCGAGCACAGGATGAACTGCGGTTGCACCCCGTAGAACGCGCAGATGCGCTTGAGCCGGCGCAGCACGTTGGTGACGTGGCTGCCGAACACGCCGCGATAGGTGTGCACTTCGTCGATGACGATGTAGCGCAGGTTCTCGAAGAACTGCGCCCACTTGGTGTGATGCGGCAGGATCGCCTGGTGCAGCATGTCCGGGTTGGAAACCACGATGTCGCCATGCAGGCGGATCGCCTGGCGGGCATCGCCGGGGGTGTCGCCATCGAAGGTGAAGGCCTTCACCCCGAGGTCGCCGGCGCGGTTGAGCTCCAGCAGTTCGGCCACCTGGTCCTGGGCCAGTGCCTTGGTCGGGAACAGGTACAGCGCC
The DNA here is from genome assembly GCF_002803515.1 of Stenotrophomonas lactitubi. NCBI lineage: Bacteria > Pseudomonadati > Pseudomonadota > Gammaproteobacteria > Lysobacterales > Lysobacteraceae > Stenotrophomonas > Stenotrophomonas lactitubi. The sequence goes on from NZ_PHQX01000002.1 coordinate 176,797, forward strand.
TTGGCCTTGTCCTGCATGGCGGCGCTGACCACCGGCAGGGTGTAGCACAGCGACTTGCCGCTGGCAGTGGGGGTGACGATGGCCACGTGCTCGCCACGCTGGCTGGCGTCCCAGGCCTCGGCCTGGTGGCTATAGAGCTGCTCGATGCCGCGTGCCTTCAGTGCCGCAGCCAGGGCCGGTGGCACGGAATCGGGAATCGGCGCGTAGCGGCCTTCGCGGCCGGGAATGGCGAAACTGCCGGTGATGCGATCCTGGTAGCGGCGCTGCAGGCGTGCACTGAGCAGGGCGCCATCGCGGGCGGGCAGGCCATCGCGGGTAGCGAGCTGCTGCTCCGCATCGGCGGTGCGCTTGGCGAGTTCGTAGGCCATGGGAAGAGGATTTTCAGGGGGTCACATGGCACCACAGATGGGTCTCAGCATGTGAGACACCGTGACGGGAGGGAGTGAATCATTCAGTGCGGCGCGCTGTGCGCTGAACGCCCGTGCCACCGCCAACGAAATCTGAAGCCCGCATCCGTATCCTTGGTCGCTGGACGCAACCAACAGGGTGGATGGCTGTGGCACGACGTGGAACGCAGGGAGCACTTCTGGCCAGCCTGCTGCTGACCGGCATCGCGCAGGCGCAGCAGGCCGCGCCGGTGACAGTGCCCGACCCTGCGCCTGCTCCCCCTGCGGACGCACCGGCAGCAATCACCGCGCCGGTTTCCAGCACCCTGCCGCAGGACAACGTCACCACCCTCGGTGAAGTGCGTGCGCTCAAGCCTGAAGACGACCAGCCGCTGGACCTGTACCGCTTCAAGAATCCGCTGAAGGCCGAGAACAACCGCTTCAGCCGCAACTGGAGCGAGCCGCCGTCGCCCGAACAGGTCAGCATGGCCGGGGGCTACATCATGATGGGCGTGGTCAAGGGCGTGATGGCGGCCGCAAAGGGAGTGAACAAGCTCACCGGTGGCCCGGACCAGATCCAGTCGGCCATCGCGCGGCCGCCACCGGAACTGAGCGCCGAGCAGCAACGGCGCGCACTGCAGTTCTGCGCGCAGCAGGACGGTTGCGGGGCACCGCCTCAGAAGTAGGCGGTATCCTGCGGACCTTCCCTTCGAGGCTGCCTGGATGCTGCTACGTACCCTGTTCCTGCTTGCGACGCTGAGCCCGCTTGCCGTGTCCGCCAGCGAGCTGACCGATGGTGGCTCCTGCCGCAATGGCGCGTTTCCTTCGGAGCAATCGGGCTTTGCCCTGGCCAAGGTGGTCGGCACGCCGCGCCTGTACCTGCTCGGCGACATGGACGGCTGCCCCGCGAAAGGCGAACCCGCCTGCCGCCAGCGCAGCTACGTGGTGAGCGGCGATACGGTGGTGACCGGGCGCGATCTTGGCGGTTACCGCTGCGCCTTCTTCCCGAACAAGGTCGGTGGCAGCGCAGGCTGGGTGGATCGCAGCAAGCTGCAGGCGTTGCCGGTTCCCACCCCTACGCTGCAGGCCTGGTCGGGAGACTGGAAGGACAGTGACAACGGCCTGCAGATCCGCGTGCGTGACGGCCAGCTGCACGTGGAAGGCGATGCCTACTGGCCCTCGGCCAACCCGACGCCGGCCGAACGCCCGGGCGGCCCGAACATCGGCGCGGTGAGTGCACAGGCGGCGCCGCGTGGCGCCCAGGTCGACTTCGTGGAAGACACCTGCACGGTGCACGCGCAGCTGCTGGGGGACGTGCTGATCGTGGCCGACAACAGCGAGTGCGGCGGCATGAACGTGCGCTTCAACGGCGTGTACCGGCGCGCCGGGAAACGTTGAACGGCGCATTCCGTCGATTCACGCATGGCGTCAGTAGATCCACGCCATGCGTGGATGGTGCTTGCGTTCCAATCAGCGCCGTCGCTCAAGCCACCACAGCAGCGATGCGCACAGCACGAACGCCAACCACCACGGCCAGCGCGGCCCCGGAACGCGCTGGTCCGCCTGCGAGGTAGCCGGTGCGGATGTAGCCAGCCGCTGCGCGGTGGCATCGATCATCGCCTGTCGGTGCAGCGCCGAGGCCTGCTGCGGATCGAACACGTAGCGCCAATGCACGCGGTCGCCTTGCTGCAGGCGCTGCCAACCGGCCTGGCGCGGCCACCAGCCCGCACATCGCGCCGCGCCGGTGCTGCCGTCGACGATCAGCGGTACGCCCTTGCCGTGTGTGTCGAAGGCTTGCAGCGGTGCCTGCATGCCACACAGCGACTGGCGTTCGCCGGCCCAGGCCAGTGCCTGTGGCGACCATGGGCCTTCGGTACCAGCCTGCGCGCGTGCCAGGGTGGCGAACACTGAGCTCCACAACTCGCCGTGGCGATCCTCGCGACCGGCCAGTACCCAGCGCCAGCTGTCAGTGATCGGCAGCATGCCGATGCGACCCTTGCCGACGGCGCGCCAACCGCCGATGGGCTTGCCGTCGCGATCCCGCAGCAGGGCGCGGCTGCCGTCGGCCTGCAGTGCCAGGTACTCCAGCGCCGGCAGCGCTGCTGCGTGCGACGCGCGGTCCGCTTCTTCGCCATCACCGGTGGGCAGGGTGCCGGCGGCAAGGGGCCCGCGACGTGCCTGCAGCATCGTGGCGTCACCCTCGCCGGGCTTCGCCGCGATCTGGCTGCCGGCATCGCCCTGCAACGGCAGGCCAAGATCGCGCAGGCGTTGCCGTGCGCTGGCCGATGGCGCGCCGGTACTGCGCACCAGCAGGCCAAGGCCGTCGCGCACGGCCTGGCGCACGGCCGCCATCTGACCGGCGCCGAGTGCGGCCAGGCTGCGTTCGTCGAGCAGCAGCAGGTCGCTGCGCGCCAGCGTGGCTGCGTCCAACGCCACGCTGCCATCGCCCACGCTGAGACCTGCGCCGGTCTCGGCCTGTACCTGCACGCGGATGCCGGCATCGGTGGCCCAGCGGCGCAGGTACTTCAGTTCGGCGCCCGGTGCAGCAGCGCGCACCAGCAGGCGCAGCGGAGCGGCGGCCAGCGTCTGCTGCGGCACCGGCACGCTGTCGGCCACATGGCCCTGCGCATCCAGCAGGCGCAGCTGGAACACGCTACGGCCTTCGGCGCGGGCGATGCCGCTGAGCTGCACACGGCCATCGGCTGCCAGCGGCGCACGATCGACCACGGCGCCAGCCGGGTCCAGCAGTTCGGCCTGCGCGCGTTCCACGCCGCGTGCCTGTGCGTGCACATCGAAGCGGGCACCGGGAGCTGCGTCCGCAGGCGGCTGCAGCGTGATCCAACCGTTGAGTGCAGGCGCTGCCTGCCAGCGCGTATCGGTGGGCAGTCCGGCATCGCGATCACGCGCGGCCAGACCGGCTCCGACCAGGGTCACCGTAGAGGACGGATAGCGGCGCAATGCGGTGGCCAGGTCCGGCACGCGCGCTGCACCGGCCATGGCCGTTGCTTCCGGCAGCAGAACCCGGGTTGCGCCGGCCGGCAGCGCACCCGCCTTGTCGGCCTCGGCGCCGATCACCACCAGGCCGGTCGGGGCAACGCGTTGTGATGGCGGCAGCAGGCAGACGTACAGCAGCGCAGCGGCGGCGGCCTGCAGCGTGAGTACGGCGATCAGACGGCCGCGACCCCGCGTGGGCGAACGCAGCTGGCGGGCACTGGCGACGAGCACGATCAGCCCCAGCACGAGCGCGATCCACACATTCAATGCCGATGTGCTCATGGCTGGGCCTCCAGCGCGTCGAGGTAGCGCTGCCCCATGGCATCGGCTGCACTGCGTCGCATCACCTGCGGCAGTGGCCGCTGCAGTGCGCGCCACAGCTGCGCACGCAGGCGCTGTCGGCACTCGGTGCAGCCGGGTTCGATGCGCAGTTGCTCGATGGCGGCAGCCAGGTCCAGTGCGTCGGGCAGGAAGGCGCTGTTGCGCTGCTGCCAAGCGGCCAGCATGTTCAGGTCGGGCGTACCGCCCTCGTCGCCCAATCGCTGCCAGGCCTCGACGACGGCTGGGTCAAGGGGCGTGCGCGCGGCCAGCGGCAGTGCGCGGCTGGCCAACCCGGCACGGTCGCCACTCAAGCGTCGGCCCTCGTCGATCGGCGGCAGCTCCGGGCCGACGCGGGCGAGGTAGATGCGCTCGGCCTGCTGCACCTGCTTGATGAATGCCAGCGCTTTGTAGGCAAACGGCAGGGCCTGCTCGGGGCGCCCCTGGCGCAGCTCGCCTTCGGCCGACCACATCTGGTCCAGTGCTGCCTTCAGTGTGGCGCGCGTCTGCGGGTCAAGCAGTGTCGCCGCCTCGGCGTGGTCGTGGGTATGCCCGTACTCGGACAGCACGTCGGTGGCACTGCCGAACACCGGCGGCGTGTCGCTGCCGTTGGCCGCACCGCCGTGGTCGTGGCCGTGCTCGTCATGTGCGCCTGCCTGCGCCTCGTGATCGTGCTCATGATCGTCATCGTGCGCGTCGGCCGCGGGGGTATCGCTGGTGGGCAGGTCGCTGGTCGGCGGTGGCTTCGGCGCGCCCTCGCTTTCCTCGCCCAGGAACTGGCCGTAGCGCAGGCGCAGGATTCGCTGGTCGACGCCGATGGCATCGCTGCGCTTGATGAAGGTATCGGCGGCAACGCCCCGGCGTTCGCGGATCAACGCCTCGGCATCGATGATGATCTGCCGCTGGCTGCGGAAGTACGCAGGCAGGGTCTTCTTGATGCGGCCTTCCAGTTCGGCACCGAGCACGGCTTCGGTGCTGGGCAGGCGCAGGATCACGCTGCTGCTGCGGCCGACCTGTGCTGTCGGCGCGTGATTGTCGCGCACTTCCAGTTGGGCGATCACATCGTTGCCGGGCTGTGCGCCCAGAGCGGCCAGGTCGAGGGTGTGGGCAAAGCGCCGTGCCGTCGCCTCGCCGCTGCCGTTGAGGGTCACGCTGCGCCGGACGAAAGTGATGTTCTCACCGCTGCCTTGGGTGGTGGTGATCGACAGCGTCGCCTGCGGGAGGACGCCATGATCGTCGCTGGCCTCGAAGCGCAGCGTCCACTGCCGCTGCCCGGGGCTGCCCAACACCAGGCTGGCAGCAGGGTCGATCACGCGCACCGTGGGCGCACGGTCGGCGACCACGTCGAGCCGATGCAGGCGGGTGTCGGCCAGCGCCGGTTCGCTGACCACGCGATACAGCACCGGGGTGCGCGCCACATCCTGCGCCTGCCACTCACCGTCGTGCTCGTGCAATGGCAGGCGACGGCCATCGTGGAACTGCAGCCAGGCCTTGCTGGGTGCACGGTCGAAGCGCAGCGACCAGAACACGCGACTGTCGGCGGCGACTTTGGCGTCGAGTGCGTTCTGTGTACGCGTGGGTTGGCCGGTGTAGGCCGGTGCATCGATGTGCAGGCGGGTGGACTGAAGACGCAGTGGACCGGCCTGGCTGCTGCTTTGCGGTGTCGCAAGGGCGGCGGTGCGCGGTGCGGCGTTGTGCGGCCAGCCCAGTGCCAGCCCAGCGACGGCGATGCCGCCGATCCAGCACAGCGCCACCGCCCTGCGCGGCCAGCGTGGTCGCAGCTCGGGGAGATTGCGTTCAAGCGCCGCCAGCACGTGCGTGCGCTGGCGTTGCTGCAGTGGATTGAGTGTGGCGGCGTTGGCGAACAGCAGGTCGGCGCTGTCCTCGCTGGCACCACTGGCATCCAGCCTGCGCTGCAGCCAGCGCCGGTCCAGCTGCCGGGCGCGCGTGGTTGCCACGGCCGCAATGAGGAGCAGGGCCACGGTCGCCACGACGCAGGCGATATCAAAACCCGACAGGCGCAGCGCCAGTGCCGCCGCCGCCAACGCCCATGGCAGGCCCAGCAGCAGAGTGACCGCGGCGCGGCGCCGGCGTGCGCGCTGCCATGCCTGTTGCAGCGTCTTCATGGTGCAGCCCTGCGTCGCGCGCTGCTCGCCATCCAGCGCTCAAGCGCGAACAGAAGCACGATCATCAGCAGCAGCCAGGAGGTCGGTTCACGCAGGGGCGGCGTTGCCGCTGGCAGCGTCGCGCGACGTGGCGCCTGGTCCTGCGCGTCACCCAGGTGCGGGGTCGATGGCGGTTGCAGGGCCTGCAGCAGGTCGCGGGGCAGGCTGTCATCGCGGAGTGCACTGTTGCGGGCCGCGTTCCATTCGCCGCGCAGATGCAGCAGGCGGCCTTGGCCGATGCGCTGCAGCCATAGCAGCGGCACATTGTCTGCATCACGCAGCAGGACGGCTGCGCCCGCTGGCGGCTTGGCAGCGGTCAGCACCGTGCCGCCCTGCTGCAGCCAGCTCTGCCAGGTGCCAGGCAGTACATCGGTGCCGGTCCACACGCCGATCTCACCGCGGCCCGGCAACGCATCGTCGGCCAGGGGAGCCGCAAGCGCTTGCGTGCTCCATGCGCGCTGCAACGCGCCCAGCCATTGCAGCGCTGCCGCCGGGGCATCGCTGCGCGTACGCAGGCGTGGTGCCACGGAGGCGTGCGGCGCTGCGGTGACGGCCAGCGCGTGTGGCTGCCATTGCACCTCGCGCGACAACTGCAGGCGGGCGCCATCAAGGCCGGGCAAGGGATCGGGTACGTGTACGGTCAGCGCGGTGCCGGCCGGCAGCTGCGCATCCAGCTCGCGCAGCAGACTGGGCAGGGAAGCAGCGTCCACCGGCGTGGGCTGGTCGATGGGCGGAAAGCCCGGCGCCAGCCAATGCCAGTTGCGTGCATCGGCGTTGCCGCGCAGTGCGTTCGCGTCCAGGCCCGGTGCCACCACCGTCCACGCCGCTGGCACCGGTGCAGGACCGGTCAGCGCCGGGCGCGCCAGCAGCAGGGCCAATGCGGCCAGCAACAGCAGGCGCGCCAGCAACAGTGGCCAATCATCGAAGCGGATGCGCTGGCGCGGTCGTATCTGGGCGCGCAGCCAGCGCAGCGCAGCGAAATCCAGCGGCGTATAGGGATGACGACGGGCGAGGTGGATCAGCAGTGGCAACAGCCATGCAGCCAGCGCCGCCAGGCCCAGCGGGAACAGCAGGCTCATGCGCCGCCCCTGCGGCCGAACAGCGCCTGCAGCGGCTGGTCCAGCGGCTGGTCGAGCCAACCGGTGGCGGTGGCGATGCCACTGGACTGCAACCGCGCCTGCAGCGCGGCATGGGCCTCGGCGAAGCGCTGCAGGTAGTCGGCACGGATCGCGGCGCCATCGCCGAGAAGTTCATCGCCCGTTTCCGGGTCGCGGAAACGATGACCTGCGTCGAACGGGAAATCGCGTTCGTCGGCGGTCAGCACCTGCAGCAGCATCACCTCGCGGCGCGCGCTGGCCAACTGCTCCAGCAGCACGATGCCTGCGTCATCAAAACCATCGCCGATGGCCAGCAGCAGATCGCCAGGGCGCACGCGCTCCCACAGCGGCCGCAGGCGCTCGGCGGTCGGCCATCCGCCACGCGCCTGCAGGGCATGCAGTTGCAGGTGCACGCGGTCACGCTGGCGCGCGCCATGTGCGGCCGGCACCAGCTGCAGGCCTTCGCCGTCGATGGCCAGCAGGCCGAAGCGATCACCTTGCTGCAGTGCCAGCTCGACCACGCAGGCTGCCAGTTGCCGCATGTGATCCAGGCGGCTGCGTCCAGGTGCCGCGCGGTCGGCCTGGCCCGCCGAGGCGGTGGCATCGAGCAGCAACCACACGGTGATCGGGCTTTCGCGCTCGGATTCACGCACGAAGAAGCGGTCCGAGCGCGCGTAAAGCTTCCAGTCGATCTGGCGCAGTTCGTCGCCGGGCTCGTAGGCGCGGTACTGGGCGAATTCCAGGCCGGCGCCGCGGCTGCGGCTGGCATGTTGACCAATGCCGCTCGCGCCGCTGGCCAGGCGTGGCCACAGCCGCAGCGCACGCAGTCGCGCACGCAGGTCGGGTGGCAGCAGCAGCGGCGTGCCGGCAGTCACCAGTGGATCAACCGGGGAATGGAACGGCCTGCAGCAGTGCGGCGACCACATCGTCAGCCCGCTTCTGCTCGGCCTCGGCGGCGAAGGACAGCAGCAGGCGATGACGCATGACCGGTGCGGCCAGCGCCTGCACATCCTCGCGGGTGGCGGCGAAACGTCCCTGCAGCAGTGCGCGGGCCTTGGCGGCCAGCACCAGCGACTGCCCGGCACGCGGGCCTGCACCCCATTTCACCCACTGGTTGATTGCCGCCGGTGCGCCCTCGCCGGGACGGCTGGCGCGCACCAAGCGGGTGATCCAGGCCAGCACGTCGGGGCTGACATGCACCTGGCGCACCGCTGCCTGCAGCGCGATCACCGCGTCGGCATCCATCACCTTCGGCACGCTTCCAGTGGCGCTACCGGTGGTCTGTTCCAGGATCTGCCGCTCTTCTTCCTCGCTGGGGTAATCGACCAGCACGTGCAGCAGGAAGCGATCCAGCTGCGCTTCGGGCAATGGATAGGTACCGGCCTGTTCGATCGGATTCTGCGTGGCCAGCACGAAGAACGGCGCCGGCAACGTGTAGGTCGTGCCGGCGTAGCTGACGGTGCGTTCCTGCATCGCTTCCAGCAGCGCGGCCTGCGTCTTGGGCGGGGTGCGGTTGAGCTCGTCGGCCAGCAGCAGGTTGGTGAAGATAGGGCCCTGCTGGAAGCGGAAATGGCGATGGCCGGTACCGTGGTCTTCTTCCAGCAGTTCGGTGCCGAGGATGTCGCTGGGCATCAGGTCCGGGGTGAACTGCACGCGCCGGAACTGCAGTTCCAGTGCCTGCCCCAGCGAGCGAACCAGCAGGGTCTTGCCCAGCCCCGGCGCGCCTTCCAGCAGGCAGTGGCCACCGGCCAGCAGGCCGATCAGCAACTGCTCGACCACCGTGTGCTGGCCGACCACGGCGTGGGCGAGCGCAGCGCGCAGATCGTGCAGGCGCGGCAGCAGGGTATCGAGGTCGGGGGAAGTCATGGGCGTGGTCCGTTCAATTGTTCAATGCATACATCACGATGTTGACGCCGAAGCGGGTGTTGTCTTCGGCCAGGAAACGCTTGTTGCGCCAGTCGTAGTCCCACTCGCAGCCGTAGTCCTTGTTGCTGTAGAGCAGCCCCAGCCGACCGTCGACTTCGATGCCTTTCAGGTAGTCGTGCACCAGGTCATCGCCCCACCCGTTGAGCTCGAAGCTGGTTGCGGGAGGGCCGTCGGGGAAGCGGAAGAAGCTGCGGTACAGCGCGTGGCTGTTGGGCAGCTTCTGCAGCGCCTTCGGCCCGAACAGCCGGCCCATCTGCGCTTCGAACGAGGTGGCAAACAGGCCATCGATATCGTGGTTGCAGTCATCGACGAAAACAAAGCCACCATTGCGCACGTAGCGCACGAAGTTCTGCCGTTCGGCGGCGTTGAACTCGACCAGGGTGTGCCCGGCCAGGTAGCAGAATGGCGCCTCCAGCATGCGCGGGTCGGCCAACGCCACCACGCGTTCCTGCGGGTCCACCCGCAGGGAGGTGTAGTCGATCAGCGAGGTGATCAGGTTGGACGGCATGCGCGCGTCCACGTCCCAGTCACCGGAGTCGTACTGCAGGCGGGTGAACCAGAAGTCGTAGCGCGAACTGCGCGGGCCTGCCTGTGCCCATGCCGGCAGCGCCGCCGCCGAAGCGGCAGCGGCCAACCAGCGCAGGCAGGCCCGGCGATCCATCAGACCGCGTCGGACAACGACGTAAAGGTGAAATCGCGCAGCTTCATCGGCGGAATCATCATCACGAAGCTGGATTCGTCACCGGCCACGCGCACCGGCTTGCCCAGCTCTTCGATGTTGTTGAGCATGATCACCGGCGACTCGTTGAAGCGGAAATTCTTCACCGGGTGCTTGATCTGTCCGTTCTCGATGTAGAAGGTGCCATCGCGGGTCAGGCCGGTCAGCAGCACGGTCTGCGGGTCGACCATGCGGATGTACCAGGTGCGGGTGACCAGGATGCCCTTCTGGGTGCCGCGCACCAGCTCGGCGGTGTTCTTCTCGCCACCACTCATCAGCAGGTTGCCGGGCGTGGCCTTGGCGGTCTTGCCCTGCTTCTGTGCCCAGAAGCGCGAGTAGTCGAGGTTGGCGACCTTGCCGTTCTCGATGATGGCGATGCGCTCGCGCGGCATGCCTTCGCCATCCCACGGCAGCACCGGCGCATCCGGATGCCACGGGTCGGCGTGCATGTTCACGCGCGGATCGTAGACCTGCTCGCCCAGCTTGTTGCCGCCGCCCTTCTTCGACAGGAAGCTGCGGCCTTCGTCAGCCGAGCGAGCACTGAAGAAGTTCATCATGAAGCTGATCAGGCCCGCGGCCGCCGCCGGTTCCAGGATCACCGTGTACTTGCCGGGTTCCAGCGCCTTGGCTTCCTGCGACTCGGTCGCCTTGCGCATCGCGATGCGGATGTCCTGGTCGGCCTTGAAGTCGGCCGCGTCCTTCAGGTTGCGACCCACCCAGCCCGAGCCACGGCCGTCTTCGGTGCGCACGGTGCAGGTGTAGTCGAAGTTGGTGCTGCGCTGGTAACCGAAGTTGCCGTTGCTGTTGGCCGTGGCGTAGAAGCCCTGGCCGTCTTCCAGGAAGCCGGCGGCGATCAGCCCGTTGCCACGGCACGGCGCGATCGAATCGGCGGCGACCTTGGCACGGAAGGCCGGATCGATGGCGGCAGTGGATTCGCTGAAGGTCGGGCTGGCGCGGTAGCTCTGCTTGCCGATGGCCGGCATGAACTCCGGGTTCTCCGGGGCAAGGCGGGCCAGGTCTTCGGCGCGACGGACCACGCGCTGCAGCGCGGCGTCGTCGAACTCGTTGATCGAAGCGGTACCCACGCGCTTGCCGAAAGCCACGGTAACGGCCAGTTCGGTGTTGTCGACGATGCCACTGGTGGACACGTTGTTCAGGGCGAAACGGATGTTGCCGTTGATCGACCCCGCCAGTACGGCGGTGCACTCATCGGCCTTGGACAGGGCGATGACCTTGTCGAGGATGGCCTTGGCCTGGGCTTCGGTGAAGATACTCATGGTGTAAGGGCTCCTGACCGGTCAGCCGAGGCTGCGTGCGGTGTTGATGACGTTGATGCCGTTGAAGCGCGCGGTCGAAGACCCGTGCGAGACCGCCGAGACCTGGCCGGGCTGGCCCTTGCCGTCGAAGAACGAACCGCCCAGGCGGTAATCGCGCTCGTCGGCGACGGCGCTGCAGGCGTTCCAGAACTCCGGCGTGCGGATCTGGTAGGCCACGTCTTCAAGCATGCGGGTGATCTTTCCGTTCTTGATCTCGTAGAACAGCTGGCCGCCGAACTGCGCGTTGTAGCGCTGCTGGTCGATCGAGAACGAACCGTCACCGATGATGTAGATGCCGTTCTCCACGTCCTTGATCATGTCCGACACGCTCAGCGGCGACTTGCCCGGCGCCATCGACACGTTGGCCATGCGCTGGAACTGCACGCTGGACCACGAGTCGGCGTAGCAGCAGCCATCGGATTCGGTCTTGCCGAGGATGTGGGCCTGGTCGCGGATGGTCTGGTAGTCCACCAGCTTGCCGTTGCTGATCAGGTCCCAGCGCTTGCACTTCACGCCTTCGTCGTCGTACGCCACCGCGCCGAGGCTGCCCGGCTGGGTCTTGTCGGCGAAGATGTTGACGTGCTCGCTGCCGTACTGGAAATGCTGCTCACGCTTGTCCAGGGTGGCGAAGCTGGTGCCGGCGTAGTTGGCTTCGTAGCCGAGCACGCGGTCCAGTTCCAGCGGGTGGCCGATCGACTCGTGGATGGTCAGCCAGGTATGCGACGGATCCAGGATCAGGTCGTACTTGCCAGGCTTCACCGACGGCGCCTTCAGCTTCTCCTGCGCCTGCTTGGCCGCCGCGATGGCATCTTCCTTCATGTCGTAGGACGAACCGTAGTTGACCACGCCATTGGGCGTCAGCACCTTGCCGGCAGCGGCGCCATCCAGGTACTCGTAGCCCAGGCCCATCGGCGCGGACAGGCCTTCGCGGGTGCGGAACTTGCCGCTGGCCTTGTCGATGGCGGTGATCGTCATCGGTGCCCAGATGCGGTGCACGTCCTGGTCGATGTAGGAGCCGTCGGTGGAGGCGAAGTACTTCTGCTCGTTCACCAGGAACAGCATCGAATTGACGAAGCTGGCGCCGGCGCCCATCGCCGCGGCGTTGACGTCCAGCAGCAGGTCGACCTTCTCCTTGATCGGTACCTCCATCGCATTCTTGCGGATCGGCGTCTTCCAGCTGACCTCGCCCACGCCCGGCGCCTTGGCCAGCTGCACCGGCGCGGTCTGCACGCCCGCGTTGGCCTTGGCGATCGCCGCCGCCTGCTGTGCCGCACGAGCCACGTCGGCGGTGCTGAGTGCATTGGTGGCGGCAAAGCCCCAGGCGCCGTTGACGATCACGCGGATGCCCACACCGGTGGACTCGGTGTTGACCACGTTCTGCACCTTGTCTTCGCGGGTGATCACGAACTGCCGCAGGTAGCGGCCGATGCGCACGTCGCAGTAGGTGGCGCCGGCGCTGCGTGCGGCCTGCAGGGCGGCGTCGGCCAGGCGTTTTTTCAGCGCAGGGTCGAGGCTGGACTGCAGGTGCTCGGCGGCGATCGCCTTGCCGAAGAACGACGGCACGATCAGGCCGCCAGCGGTAAGCCCGGTCAGGGCCAGGAAGTCACGTCTGTGCAAGGCTGCTCTCCATGAAGGACGGGTGGCTCAAGCGCCGAGACTGCGCGCGGTGTTGATGATGTTGATGCCGTTGAAACGGGTGGTGGACGAACCATGCGAGACCGCTGACACCTGGCCGGGCTGGCCCTTGCCGTCGAAGAACGAACCGCCGAGGCGGAAATCGCGTTCATCGCAGATGGCGGTGCAGGCGTTCCAGAACTCCGGCGTGCGGATCTGGTAGGCCGCATCCTCGACCATGCCGGTGATCTTTCCGTTCTTGATCTGGTAGTACAGCTGGCCGCCGAACTGCGCGTTGTAGCGCTGCTGGTCGATGGAATAGGAGCCACGGCCGTGGATGTAGATGCCGTTCTCCACGTCCTTGACCATGTCTTCGACGCTGAGCGGTTTCCTGCCCGGTGCCAGCGAGACATTGGCCATGCGCTGGAACTGCACGCTGGACCACGAGTCGGCATAGCTGCAGCCATGCGAGGCGTCGCGGCCCAGGATGTGCGCCTCATCGCGGGTAGCCTGGTAGTCGACCAGGATGCCGTCGCGCACCAGGTCCCAGCGCTGGGTCTTCACCCCTTCGTCGTCGTAGCCGACCGCACCAAGGCTGCCCGGCTGGGTCTTGTCGGCGAAGAAGGTGACGATGTCGCTGCCCCAGCGGAAACCGGCATCGCGCTTGTCCAGGGTGGCGAAGCTGGTGCCGGCGTAGTTGGCTTCGTAGCCGAGCACGCGGTCCAGCTCCAGCGGATGGCCGACGTTCTCGTGGATGGTCAGGAACAGGTTGGACGGATCCAGCACCAGGTCGTACTTGCCGGGTTTCACCGAGGGCGCCTTCAGCTTCTCGCGCGCCTGGCGGGCGGCGGCGATGGCGTCCTCGACCGGGTCGTAGGAATCGCGATAGGCGGTGATGCCACCGGGCAGCTGCACCTTGCCACGCGCGTCCCCGTCGAGGAATTCGTAGCCCATGCCCATCGGCGAGGACAGGCCGGCGCGGGTGCGGAACTTGCCGCTGGCCTTGTCGATGGCGGTGGCGGTGAACGGCAGCCAGATGCGGTGGATGTCCTGGTCGATGAACGAGCCGTCGCTGGAAGCGAAGTACTTCTGCTCGTTGACCAGGAACAGGGTGGAATTGATGTAGTCAGCGCCCGCATTCAGCGCGGCCGCATTGAGTGCCAGCAGCAGTTCGACCTTGTCCTGAATCGGCACTTCCATCGCATTGCGGCGGATCGGTGTCTGCCAACGCACCTCGCCTACCGAGGGAGTGGGCGCCAGCTGCACCGGCCGGGTCTGGATGCTGGCATTGGCGCGGGCAATGGCCGTGGCCTGCTCGACGGCGGTGCGCACCGCCGCTTCGGTCTGCTGGTGGGTGGCGGCGAAACCCCAGGCACCGTTGACGATCACCCGCACGCCCACACCGGACGACTCGCGGTTGGTCACGTTGCCGACCTGGTGTTCGCGGGTGATCACCGACTGGTTGAGGTAGCGACCGATGCGCACGTCGCAGTAGCTGGCCTTGGCCGCGCGCGCGGCGGCAAGGGCGACCTCGGCCAGGCGTCGGCGCTTGGCCGGGTCGACCGGGGCCAGCAACTGCTCGGCGGCGATCAGCCGCGAATGCGGCAGGACCAGGCCCGCCAGGCCCAGACCGGAAAATGCCAGGAACTCACGTCGTTGCACTGCGTCTCTCTCTCACTTCCGTGCGGCCGGCAAAGGACCGATCCGATCACGTCAACTCCTCGACTTTCGCCAGCGGCGGCCATTCGGGCAAGTGACTGCAGTCATGGTAGGGGTGGGTTTCGGCAGGGCTTGCAGCCCTGCACCTGCCGAATCAACGTCAACGTCAACGGCAGAAGCTGGCTATCCGTGGGTTGGCGGGGTGGTGTCGGATTGCGGGGACGCCGTAAACCCATCCCTGGGGGCTTGGCCGCGGCATCCATGCCGCGGACACCCCGCAATCCGACACCGCCCCGCCTCTGACAGATTCCTGCGGCTGTTGGTAGGTGTCGACCTTGGTCGACACATCTGCCAGATATCGAAATGAATCCGGGGTCAGATCCCTTCCGACAGATCGCGAAAATTTGTCGAAGGCGGGGTGGGTCCGGTTGAGGGGGTGTGAGCGGCATGGATGCCGCGACCAAGCCCCCATGGATGGGTTTACGGCGTCCCCCTCAACCGGACCCACCCCGCCAACCCACAGGAAACCAGCTTTTGCTGTTGCTTGGGCTGTTGCTTCGGCCGTTGCCGTTGCCTCTGCGGGTGCAGGGCGCAGCCCTGCTCAGTAACCCCCTCGTGCACAATGAGTCGACCCCGCCTGGACGCCGTCTCGATGTCGAGCAAGCCGTATTCAGAAGCCTGCGAGCGCAATCGCGAACCCATCGCCGCTGCGCTCGACCCGTGGATGGGCGACCGCCACCGGGTGCTGGAGATCGGCAGTGGTACCGGCCAGCATGCGGCCTTCTTCGCCGAGCGCTGGCCATGGCTGCGCTGGCAGCCCAGCGACCATCCGGATCATCTTCAAGGGATCGAGGCCTGGCGCGCGGAGGCGGCGCTGTTGAACCTGCTGCCGCCGGTGGCGCTGCAGGTCGAGCTGCCACCGGCGACCGGCCTGAGCCTGCCGGAAGGCAGCACGTTCGATGCTGCATTCACTGCCAACACCCTGCACATCATGAGCTGGGAACACGTGCAGGCCCTGTTTGCCGCACTTCCACCCCTGCTGCGCCATGGCGCGCTGCTGGCGGTGTATGGCCCCTTCAATTACGGCGGCCGTTACAGCAGCGACAGTAACGCGCAATTCGATGGCTGGCTGAAAGCGCGTGATCCGCGTAGCGGCATCCGTGATGCCGAAGCCGTGCAGGCGCTGGCGGCGGACAACGGATTCACCCGGTTGGGTGATCTGGCCATGCCGGCCAACAACCGAGTGTTGTTGTGGCGCCTGGGGTGATCAGGCGTCGGGGGCCATGCTGGAAAGGCGGGTCGCCGCAGCACGCAGTCCCTTGAAAACAGGTTCGGACACGGTCGAAGGGAAGCCGCTTGGAAGCTGGCGTGTGACCTGTTCGATGGCAGGTTCCACGGTCTCCAGCAATGTCTCGATCCATGGTTCTGCGCCATCGGCTACGCCACAGGCGCGTGCGGTTTCGTTCCAGTGCCGGCGTCGCACAAGATGCAGTTTTCGATGGCGGTTCTTGCCCTCTACCGCCATGGCAAGCTGCGCGTTGTGCGGATCGAGTTGATTGGGCCCCCGGCCGAGGATGGGATATACCGACAGCACGTCGTAGACAGGAGTCAGACGGAAGCGCCCACCCGCGTCGATGTGGACGCTGAAGTTCTTTGCGTGGCCGTCGGTCGCGGCAAGCATCCAGAACAGGATCTGCGTCTTGAAGAAGGTTGCTCGATCCTCAGGCTGCTCGGATTGCCGAAGCAGATCCATGATGGCCACGATGCCGGGGCCGCCATCGGATTCGTACTTTCGGGCAGCGGGGAGGCCAAAGACCTGACACATATCTTCCTGCGGCAAGCGAAGCCACCACGTGCGATCCGCGGCCAGTCGCCGGTCGAAACGTTCGACGATCAGTGCACCTTGATCTTCAAAACGCCCCATCTGCGTATCCGCGACGGGAATACCAAAGGCTGCCAGCAGGTGCATGCACAGCCACTCGTTCTCCACGGACTGGTGCATGTCCGCACGCATGTTGCCGACGATACCCAACGGCAGCTTGAAGATGTGCGTGGACGGCGTACTTCCGGTAGGAATGCACCATTGACCATCGTGCAGCAGCAGGCCGGTCTTTTCCTGCGCTCCAGCGATGGAAATGCGGAACGCATCGTCGCTGGAAGAAGTGCCAGGCAATGCACTTGTTGTGACCTGGCGCAGGACTTCAGCGACGCCTGAGTCATTCAATGGTTCGAACGTTATCCGCTGGATGGCATCCGGTGTGCGCGAATGTGGCAACAGCTGCACCGCGCCCACACAATCCCGGCCAATGGCTTCAAGCAGATCGAACGTATTGCTGCTGCGCGTGGCGAACCGGTCGCGGATCCGGTTGCGGATGGTGACGTTATCGGGGAGAAGATTGTCGAAGTAGTCGTTGACGACCTGACCTTGATGGCTTTCACCGTCGGGCAGCAGGGGGAGCGAAAGGGACAGCGGTCGCGACTGCGTCGAACCAATCCATTGGCTGATGTAGGAAAGGCGGGATGCCCGGTTCCGCGCATCATCCCAGAGCGCTACCTCGACACCATTCATCCAGACCCGCAACGTACCCATGGCTTACCACTCCGAAGTCGACGTGTTTTCCCGGGGACTTCGCTGCTGCAGGCTGATTTCCAGGCCCAACACGGCCCAGACTCGCATCAATCGCTCGAAGCTGGCAGACGCTGGATCGCGTTCCAATGCGCCGACTGCCTGGCGGGAGATGCCCAGTCGCTCGGCAAGCTGTGCTTGACTCAGCCCGGCCTGGCGTCTGAACGCGCGCATCAGCGGCGCAAGTTGCTGCGGTGTTCTCACCGTATGCGGCGGCCTGTCCATACCGGCAGTCCTCGGGAAAGATGACCGTACGCCATCACGTACGCAAAGGATAGGTTGCTTTACGACACGCAACCTATCTCTTTCCTGCGGCACAGGCAACCTATTGATTGCATTCTCAAAAGGCAATCAATAGGTTTCTTTTTGCGGTGTGCTACTACGCCACCTGCACGATATGCAGTGCCTTCGGGTTGCGCCACTGCGCCAGCAGCACCGCTTCGCGGGCCTTGGCCTTCTCGAAATGGGCTTCCTTGACGTGGCCGAAGCCGCGGATGTGCTCGGGCACGCTGGCGATCTCCACCGCCAGCGCCAGGCGGTCATCATCCAGGCCGTCCAGCAGCACCTGCACGGTCGCCTCGTAATCGGTGATCAGCTGGCGCTCCATGCGGCGTTCCTCGGTGCGGCCAAACACATCCAGGCGGCCGCCACGCAGGAACTTCAGCTTCGCGAGCAGGCCGAACGCCTTGAACATCCACGGGCCGTATTCCTTCTTCAGCAGCCGGCCCTGCTCGTCCTTCTTCGCGAACAGCGGCGGTGCCAGATGGAAGCGCAGCTGGTAATCGCCCTCGAACTGCTGCTGCAGGCGGCGCTGGAAATCGCCGCTGGTGTAAAGGCGGGCCACTTCGTACTCGTCCTTGTACGCCATCAGCTTGAACAGGTAGCGGGCCACGGTTTCGGTCAATGCGGTGGACCCACCGATGCGCTCGGCTTCGGTCGCGCGCACGCGTTCGACCAGCGTGCGGTAGCGGTTGGCGTAGGCGGTATCCTGGTAGTCGGTCAGGAATGCCGAGCGGCGCTCGATCATCTCGTCCAGCGAGCGCGACAGGCGCGCGTCGTCCAACGGCAGGAAGGCGACATCGCCACCATGGGTCGGCAACCCACGCAGCTCGCGCTCGTCGCCGGTGTTGCGCGGTGCGGCGGTAGCGCCCCACTCGTTGCCTTCCCATTCGCCCGGCGGCAGTGCATGCAGCGGGCCTGGGGTATTTTCGGTGTCGGTATGGCGGTTGCGCACCACGCCTGCCGCCTGCTGCACGGCCTGCGGATCGACCGCGGCCAGGCGGCCCCAGGCGAAGGCCTGCTGGTTCATCGCCACGGCCGCGCCGTTGAGTTCGATGGCACGCATCAACGACTCGAACGACAGCGGCACCAGGCCCTGCTGCCAAGCGTAGCCGAGGATGAACAGGTTGGCGGCAATCGCATCACCGAGCAATGCGGTAGCCAGCTGGGTTGCGTCCAGCAGCAGCGGCTCTTCGCCACCCAAAGCCACGCGCACGCCGGCGATGATATCGGCGGCGGGGAACTGCATGTCCGGTCGCGTGGTGAATGTGCCCGGCATCGCTTCATAGGTGTTGAGCACCACCTGCGAACGGCCGGCACGCACCTTCGACAGTGCCCAATAGTCGTTCACCACCACCATGTCGCAGCCCAGCACCAGGTCGGCTTCGCCAGCGGCAATGCGCACGGCGTGGATATCCTCGGGGCGACGGGCGATGCGGATGTGCGTGGTCACCGCGCCACCCTTCTGCGCCAGGCCGGTCTGGTCGAGCACCGAGGCGCCCTTGCCCTCAAGGTGACCGGCCATGCCCAGCAGGGCGCCGATGGTCACCACGCCGGTGCCGCCAACGCCGGTGATCAGGATGTTCCAGGGCTGCTCCAAGGTGCCGCGCACCACCGGTGCCGGCAGGTTGTCCAGCAGCGTGGAGGCATCGCGCTTGCTGCCCTTGCGCGGCTGGCCACCGTGCACGGTGACGAAGCTCGGGCAGAAGCCGTTGACGCAGGAATAGTCCTTGTTGCAGTTGGACTGGTCGATGTCGCGCTTGCGCCCGAACTCGGTTTCCTTTGGCAGCACCGACACGCAGAAGCTCTTCTTGCCGCAGTCGCCACAGCCTTCGCAGACCAGCGAATTGATCATCACCCGCTTCTGCGGATCTTCCAGCTTGCCGCGCTTGCGGCGACGGCGCTTCTCGGTGGCGCAGGTCTGTTCGTAGATCAGGATCGAAACACCCTTCACTTCGCGCAGGCGCTTCTGCACCGCGTCCAGCTCGCTGCGGTCATGGAACTCCACGTCGCTGGGGAAATGCTCGCGCTGGCGCGTCCACTTGGTGATGTTGTCCGACAGCACCATGATGGTGTGGATGCCCTCGGCACGCATCTGCTTTGCGATGTCCGGCACGCTCAGCGGACCGTCCACCGGCTGCCCGCCGGTCATCGCCACCGCGTCGTTGTAGAGGATCTTGTAGGTGATGTTGACGCCTGCCGCGATCGCCTGGCGGATCGCCAGCGATCCGCTGTGGAAATAGGTGCCGTCGCCCAGGTTCTGGAACACGTGCTGGGTATCGGTGAACGCGGCCTGCCCGGCCCACGTCACGCCTTCGCCACCCATGTGGGTGAAGGTGTCGGTGCTGCGGTCCATCCAGGTCACCATGTAATGGCAACCGATGCCGGCCAGCGCGCGCGAACCTTCAGGCACGGTGGTGGAGGTGTTGTGTGGGCAGCCGGAGCAGTAGTGCGGTACGCGCGGGAAGCTGGCGCGTGGCAACGCAAGCTCGGCTTCCTTTTCCTGCATCCACTGCAGGCGCTGCTCGATGGAGTCGTTGTTGAAGAACTTCTGGATGCGGCGACCGATCACGCCGGCGATGGTGGCCGGGGTCAGTTCGCCGGTGGACGGCAGGATCCACTCGCCGGCCTCGTCGTACTTGCCGACGATGGACGGGCGCTGGCCCCAGCTGGCCGGCCAGTTGAAGAACTGCTCCTTCATCTGGCGCTCGATGAAGGCACGCTTCTCCTCCACCACGATGATGTCTTCCAGGCCCTGCGCGAAGCGTGCAATGCCTTCCGGTTCCAGCGGCCAGGTCATGCCGACCTTGTACACGCGGATGCCGATGTCGGCGCAGGCCTGCTCGTCCAGGCCCAGGTATTCCAGCGCCTGCAGCACGTCCAGGTAGCTCTTGCCGGTGGTGACGATGCCCAGCCGCGCACGCGGTGCATCCATCACCACCTTGTCGATGCCGTTGGCACGTGCGAAGGCCTGCGCGGCTTTCACCGCGTAGCGGTGCAGGCGCATCTCCTGGTCCAGCGGCGGATCGGGCCAGCGGATGTTGAGGCCACCGACAGGCATGTCGAAGTCCTCCGGCAGCACGATGCGCCGAGCCAGTGGATCGACCTCGACCGAGGCCGACGATTCCACCGTCTCGGCGATCGTCTTGAAACCGACCCAGCGCCCGGTGTAACGGCTCATCGCCCAGCCGAGCAGGCCCATGTCGAGGATGTCCTGCACGCCGGCCGGGTTCAGCACCGGCATCATCGCGCTGACGAATTCGTCTTCGCTGCCATGCGGCAACGTCGAGCTGCGGCAGGCGTGGTCATCGGCAGCCAGTGCCAGCACGCCGCCATGGCGCGAGGCGCCGGCGGCATTGGCGTGCTTGAACACGTCGCCGCAGCGGTCCACGCCCGGGCCCTTGCCGTACCACATGCCGAACACGCCCTGCACGTTGGCGCCGGGGAACAGGTTGGTCTGCTGGGTGCCCCACACCATGGTCGCGCCCAGGTCCTCGTTGAGGCCGGGGGTGAACTTCACCTTGGCCGCTTCCAGGTGCTTGCGCGCTCGCCACAGCTCCAGGTCGAAGCCGCCCAGCGGGCTGCCACGATAACCGCTGATGAAACCGGCGCTGTCGATGCCGGTGGCTTCGTCGCGCAGGCGCTGCATCAGCGGCAGCCGCACCAGCGCCTGCACGCCACTCAGGTAGATCCGTCCTTCGTTGCGGGTGTACTTGTGGTCGAGCGTGTAATCACGGTCGAGCAGGTCGGCGGAGGCGGGTGAGGTGAGTTGCGCGGTACTGGTCATGGCTGGCCTGGTCAGGATCGGCTGGCACCGGCCGCGCAGGTACACGCGGCGGGAAAGGCGCGAATTGTAACAGTGGGGGGCAAAAGCCCCGGCACTCGCGCCAAGGACGTGCTGGGGTTAGGATCGGGGTGAGAGAGGGAGGGTTGGTGTTTCAACCTTGGGGGAATCTGGATGTCAGTTGCAGGACAGTTCCTGGCCGGCGTGTTGCTGGTCTCGGGAGCGGCCACTGCGTGGGCCGCGCCGGCATTGCCGGCACCGCAGGAGTTCTATTTCGACAGCGACGCCGCCGCCGCGCCGATCA
This sequence comes from Stenotrophomonas lactitubi, assembly GCF_002803515.1. Taxonomy (NCBI): domain Bacteria; kingdom Pseudomonadati; phylum Pseudomonadota; class Gammaproteobacteria; order Lysobacterales; family Lysobacteraceae; genus Stenotrophomonas; species Stenotrophomonas lactitubi. The sequence goes on from NZ_PHQX01000002.1 coordinate 197,983, forward strand.
TAGTGGTGCAGGGTGAAGGCGAAGACCTGGTGGCACAGCTGCTGAAGCACCGCGAGCGTGGCCGCAAGGGGCTGGAAGCTACGGCGCAGCTGGCGTCGGTGGCCATTGCGCAGGGGCGCGCGGAACTGGGCGACAAGCTCTATCGCGAGGCGTTGGCCGAAGCGCCGGTGCAGAGCGCGCTGGGCCGCAGCGTACGCTGGAACTATGGCTGGGACCTGTTGCGGCAGGGCCAGGCGTTGGCCGCGCTGGAGCAGTGGCAGGCCGCTGCCGGCACCCTGCGCAGCAATCCCGGCTGGGTGCCGCCGAGCTATGCGCTGGCGCTGTGGCGGGCCGGACAGCAGCAGGAGGCGGTGAAGTGGTACGCCGCTGCCGTACGGACCGAGCCGGGGCAATGGCGCGACAGCAGTCGTTACGCGCAGCTGTTGCCGGGCTGGCGCGATGACGAACGCGCGACGTTGGCCGAAGTACAGCAGGCCTGGGCGGCCGTGCCACCGGCCTGGCCCTGAGGTTGGGGTTCGGCCGGGTTGCACCCGGCACCTGCAGAGGCAACTGCCAAAGCCCAAAGCCAAAGCGGTTTGCTGGGGGATGGCGGGGCACTGTGGGTTTGCGGGGCCGCCGTGAACCCATCCATGGGGGCTTGGTCGCGCCATCCATGGCGCTCACACCCCGCAAGCCCACAGTGCCCCACCTTCGACAGGTTCCTGGTGCTGTTGGTAGGTGTCGACCTTGGTCGACACGCAGATCCACGCCATGCGTGGATGAATATGCATTGGAATCGAATGATCGATATCTGATCGGAATGCGGCCGAGCGTGGGCTCGGCGCTACAAAAAGTGGCCAGCCAACCGCTTTTGCTTTTGCTCTTCTTTTTTCTTTTCCGTGGCTGGCCGCCCACGGAAACTGTCCGTGGCCGGGCGGGTAGGCTGCGCAGGGGCGTGAGCCGCATGGATGCGGCGACCGAGCTTACATGGACGTACTTGCAGCGACCCCTGCGCAGCCTATCCGCCCGGCCAACCCACAGCTGGCGCCTTCAGCGACCACCCACGAGGGGCTGTGCCGTTCGCAGGAAACCCTCAGTCGTCCGCGGACACCGTGCGCCCCGACGCCCACTCCCGCAACGCCGCCACCTGCTCGGCCATCAACACCGACAACGGCCGCGACGTGCGTATCTCGCCCATCAGCAGCTCGGTATCCAGTGGCCGGCCTTCGGCATGCGCCGAATACAGCCCCGCCACGATCGCCTGCTCGATCTCCGCACCGGAAAACCCGTTGGCCGCCGCTGCCAGTGCCGGCAGCGCGAAGTCGTCGGCATTGAGCTGGCGCCGCCCCAGATGCAGCCGCAGCAGTTCCACGCGCACATCGGCCGAGGGCAGGTCGACGAAGAAGATCTCGTCGAAGCGGCCCTTGCGCAGCAGCTCGGCCGGCAGCTCGTGTACCTGGTTGGCGGTGGCCACGATGAACACCGGCGCCTTGCGCTCGGCCATCCAGGTCAGCAGGTAGCCGAGCACGCGGCGCGACACGCCGCCATCCTCGGTGCCGGTGGCCAGGCCCTTTTCGATCTCATCCATCCACAGCACGCATGGCGCCAGCTGCTCGGCCGAGGCCAGCGCCTGGCGCAGGTTGGCTTCGGTCTCGCCGTGGTACTTGTTGTACAGCGCGCCCACGTCCAGACGCAGCAGCGGCACGCCAAAGCCGGCGGCGGTGGCCTTGGCCAGCATCGATTTGCCGCAGCCCTGCACGCCCAGCAGCAGCATGCCGCGTGGCGGGTCCAGCCCGGCCGGTGCCGAGCCGGCGATGAAGGCGACGCGACGCTGGTTGATCCAGCGCTTCAGCCGGTTGGCCCCGGCCACGTCGCCGAAACGGGCGCTGTCGTGCTCGAAGAACAGGTGGCCGCTGCGGTTGAGCAGCTCGAACTTCAGCCGCGCCAGCTGTGGCAGGTCGTCGTCGCGCAGCGCGCCATCGGCATAGATCAGCTGCCGCGCGATGCGCCGCGCATCGACCAGGCTCAGGCCTTGCAGGTTCTTCAGGATCTTCTTGACCGCCTCGCTGTCCACTTCCACCCGGCGCCCGCCGTGTTCGCGTGCATAGGCATCGGCTTCTTCGCGCAGCATCTTCAGCAGTGCATTGGCGTCGGGCAGGCGCGGGTTGAAGCGCACCGCCAGCGCTTCCAGTTCGGCCGGCAGTTCCACCTTGGCGCCGATCAGCACCAGTACGTGCGGTTCGCTGTGGCGGCGCTGGATCAGGTCACGCAGCGCGCGCTGGTGGCTGGCATAGCCCAGGTAGGGGTGGAAATCGAGCAGCAGGTACACCCCGCGCTGGTCGGCCTGGCGGATCATCTGCAGTGCGGCGCTGGCGTCGGGCGGGCCGACCGGCTCGTCCTCGCGCTCCAGGTCGATGCGGCGCAGGCCCTCGGTGATCGACCAGCGGTGCAGGGCCCGCCAGACATGCATCAGCGTCTGCCGGAACAGCTCGACGATGCGACCCTCATCCTGGGTCTCGACCACGATCAACGGCGTGTTGGCGCGGATCAGTGCGCTCAGGTCCTGCAGTTCGCTCATGGCGGTTCGGTCCTTCGGGGGCGCCACGATAGCAAAGGCCGGGGGCGCTGGTTCAGCACGGCTCTACCTTCCGTCACCATCGGCGGTGTACGCTCGGGGCACGTACCCGGAAGCGAGGCTGGCATGAAGACGATCCTGGTGGCCGGTTCCAAGGGCGGGGTGGGCAAGACCACCATCGCCACCCACCTGGCCGCGTACGCGGCATTGCAAGGCAAGGCCACGGTGATCGCCGATGCCGACCCGCAGGGCTCCAGCACGCGCTGGGCACAGCGCCGGGCCGGGCTGGAAAGCGCGGTGCTGCCGATCGATGTGTACCGCAAGAAGCAATGGGTGCAGAAGCTGCCCGACGGTACCGATACCGTGGTGATCGATGCACCGGCCGGCGCACTGGCCGACGATATCCCGCATTTCCTCGACGCTGCCGATGCCGTGGTGGTGCCGGTGCTGCCCTCGGCACTGGACATCGAAGCCATCGTTGGCTTCCTCAACAGCCTCGCCCAGGTACCCCGCGTGCACAGCCGCAAGCTGCCGGTCGGGCTGGTGCTGAACCGCACCAAGCCCTGGACCCAGACCTCGCAGCAGGCCCTGCAGATGCTGGGTGACTGGCCCTATCCGGTGGTCGCCCAACTGCGCGACAGCCAGAGCTATGTGGTCATGACCGGCCTGGGTCGCAGTCTTTTCGATTACCGCTCCGCCCAGGTGCGCGAGCACCAGGCCGACTGGGAACCCCTGTTGTCCTGGCTGAAACTGTAAGAGCCGTAGGTCTCCATCCCTTTATTGGAATCCCGCAATGCGCGAACTGATCCTGCTCCGCCACGCCCACGCCGAACCTGCCACTACCGGCCAGGCCGACCTCGACCGGCCGTTGTCGCCGGTGGGGCTCGCCGAAGCCGAAGCCGCCGGCAAGTGGCTGAAGGAGAACAACCTGCTGCCGGACTGCGTGCTGTGTTCCCCCTCGCGACGGACCCGCGAAACCCTGGAAGCGGTGATGGCGGCCATCGGCTATGTCGAAAAGCGCCTGGAAGACCGCATCTACGAGGCCACCCCCGGCACCCTGGCGGCGCTGGTGGACGAGCGCCGTGACCTGGACCGGGTGCTGATCGTCGGCCACAACCCCGGGCTGGAGCAGCTGGTGGCGTTGATGACCGATGGCACCAGCAGTGATTACCGCGGCATGCCGCCCGGCGGCGTGGCCGTGCTCGGTTTCGCCCGCGAGGCAACGATCGAGCCGGGCGTGGCCAGCCTGAATGCCTTCTGGTGGCCGTGAGCCGATGAGGTTGGCGTTGCCGGGCCGCTGCCTGCTGCCAGTCGTTCTGGCGATCGGCCCGGCCTGGGCCGCTGCACCGCCACCGACCGCGCTGCCGGCGGTCGTGGCCGAGTCGCCGCGTACGCTGCAGCTGGATGTGGTGCGCTCGCAGATCGGCTTTGAAGTCCGCACCCGCTTCGGCCAGCGTATCGAGGGCGTGTTCCCGCGGTTCGAGGGGCGCATCGAGGTGCTGTCCGATGGCCGTCACCAGGTCCACCTGAAGATGTTCACCCGCACCGTGGAGATCCCCGGCAAGGAACGCTATACCGGCTGGATGCGCGGCCCCGAGTTCTTCGACGCCGGTCGTTACCCCTTCGTCGAGTTCGACTCGCTGCCGTACTGGCCGGAGACGGTCGCCGACGGTGGCGACATCGATGGCCGGCTGACCCTGCGCGGCGTCAGCCATCCGGAGACGCTCAAGGTCGAGAAAGCGGAATGTGCCCGACCCGGCTATGATTGCGACGTCGTCAGCCGCGGTACCGTGCAACGAGGCCGGTACGGCATGGACAGCTGGCAGCTTGCCTTGAGTGACCGAGTGACTTTCGTACTGCGTGCACGTCTCAGCGAGGCGTCGAAACCGTGAATCCATTGCTGCGTGTACTGGTGCTGGCAACCGTGTTGCTGGGCAGCGGCTGCGCGTCGCTGTCGCATGCCCAGCGTGATCGCGCCGAGGCGATCGCCGTACAGGCGCGCTCGACCCAGGTGGATTGCCAGCAGGCCGACCGCTGCGCGCTGGACTCGCCCCTGCGGGCCCTGGCCGGCCGGGCGTTCAGCGAATCGACCCCGGAACAGCCGCGGCACTATGCCACCCTGCTGGACGAGGGCGAAGGCGCGCTGGTCGCGCGCCTGAACCTGCTGCGCAGCGCCACCCGCAGCATCGACCTGCAGACCTACATCTTCGACAAGGACGACAGCGCCCGCCTGGTCATCGACGAGCTGCTGGCGGCGTCGCGGCGCGGGGTGAAGGTACGGCTGCTGATCGACCAGCTTTCGGCGATCTCCGACCTGCAGATCCTCGGCGCACTGGCCGGCGCCCACCAGAACTTCCAGCTGCGGGTCTACAACCCGACGTTCGGCAAGGCCCGGCTGAACTATTTCGACTATGCCGGCAGCGTGCTGTGCTGCTTCCGCCGCTTCAACCAGCGCATGCACAACAAGCTGCTGGTGGTTGACGATGCGATCGGCGTGGTCGGTGGGCGCAACTACCAGGACGACTATTACGACTGGGACCGCGAATACAACTTCCGCGACCGGGACGTGCTGATCGCCGGCCCCGAAGCACGCGCGATGGCGGCCAACTTCGATGCCTTCTGGCGCGCGCAGCGCAGCGTACCGGCCGAGCGCCTGAACGATGTCGGCCGTACCCTGCTCAAGCAGGGCGTTCCGGTGTTGCCGCCCGCGCAGTTCCGCAGGCCCGAGCGGGTGGAGCGGGTCAGCGAGGAAGCCAACGACGTCGACTTCGTCACCCGTTCGTTCGTGGACACCGCCTTGCCGGTCGCCTCGGTGCGCTATGTGGCCGATCTGCCGCGCAAGCATCGCCGCGAGCGCGCCGACGCACCCTTGGCCGGGCAGCATGTCACCGAGCCGCAGCTGGATGCACTGATCTCCAGTGCGCAGCACGAAGTGATCCTGCAGACGCCCTACCTGGTGCTGTCCAAGCCGGCACAGAAGCTGTTCCGCGAGCTGCGCAAGCGCCCGCAGCCACCGCGCGTGGTGGTGTCCAGCAACAGTCTGGCCGCCACCGACAACCCGATCGTGTATGCGCTGTCGTACAAGTACAAGCGGCGCAACATGCGCGAGCTGGGCTTCAACATTTTTGAATTCAAGCCGTTCCCGCTGGATGCTCCGGTCGATTACCGCAACCTGCTGCCCGACCCGATCGCGGCGCCGGGCAGCGATACCGGACGCAATCCGCTGATCGGTGGCAGCGCAGCAGGCAGCAATGCCGGTGGCGGCGGTGACGTGGTGGCTACTGCGGACGTGGATGACCCGCAGCCGCGGGTGATCCATCCGCGTACCGGCAGCGCCTATGAGAACGGTCGTGCGCGCCGGCGTGCCGCCGGCAGCGAAGTCGAGACCCGCCTGCTGCGTACCGAAACGCGCCCGTCGTTCCTGGGCAGCAAGGCGGTCAACAAACCGCTGCCGGTCACCCGCAAGGGCGCGCGCATGGGCCTGCATGCCAAGTCGCTGGTGGTCGACCGCCGTATCGGCGTGGTCGGTACCCACAACTTCGATCCGCGCAGCGAGAACTACAACACCGAAGGCGCGGTGATCATCGACGATCCGGCCTTCGCCGAGCAGCTGGCCCAGAGCATCCTGCGCGATACCCATCCGCAGAACTCCTGGACGGTGGCGCCGCGTGCCAAGCCGCCAGTCCTGTCCGGCCTGAACTACAGCGTCGGCAAGGCGTCCGAGGCGCTGCCGATCCTCGACTTCTGGCCATGGCGCTACGCCACCGACTACGAGTTCAAGCCGGGCCCGGAGTGTCCGCAGCCACTGCCGCGGCAGAGCGCTGATTTCCATCGCTGCTATGTCGCGGTGGGCGACTTCCCCGAGGTCAATGTCGGGCCGAAGTGGCTGCTGGTACGCATGCTGACCGCATTCGGCGCCGGCCTCGTTCCCATCCTCTGAAGGTAGCCGCATGACCCAGGTATTCCGCGAAGCCGTTTCCATCGAGCAGCTCAACGCACTCAGCCAGAACACCGCCATCAGCACCCTGGGCATCGTCTTCAGTGCCACTGGCGAAGACTGGCTGCAGGCAACCATGCCGGTGGACGAGCGCACCCGCCAGCCGTACGGCATCCTGCACGGCGGTGCTTCGGTGGTGCTGGCCGAGACCCTGGGCAGCAGCGCCGGCAACCTCTGCGTGGATACCGCCAAGCAGATCTGCGTGGGCCTGGAGATCAACGCCAACCACGTACGCGCCGTGCGTTCGGGGACGGTCACCGGTACCGCGCGCGCGGTGCACGTGGGCCGCAGCACCCAGCTGTGGGAAATCCGCATCGAGGACGAGCAGGGCCGGCTGGTCTGCATCTCGCGGCTGACCCTGGCCGTGGTGGCGGCCGGGCACGGTTGAGCCCTGGCGGCAGCAGTGACGGCGGCGGAACCCAGCGTTCCCCGCCGATGGCCGCCGTCAATGAGACTTATGGCCGAATTCGGCTGGCAGCGATGGCAGCCCTCCGGTATCGTGCGCGGATGACTTCCCCCACTCCGGCCCCCCGCGGCGGCGTGGCGCGTGTGTGCCGTTACCTGTACCGCGTACCGCTGCTGTTGGTCCACATCACCGTGTTCCTGCCGCTGATCCTGATCGGCATGCTTCCGCCATGGGGCGAGCTGCGTGTGGGCGACGATACCTTCGGCGCCAAGGTGGTGAACTGGTGGCAGGGCGGGCTGATGTGGATCTTCGGCTTCCGCCTGTCGCGTGTCGGCCAGCCGCTGCCAGGCGCGGTGCTGTTCGTTGCCAACCATGTCAGCTGGGTCGACATCTCCATCCTGCACAGCCAGCGCATGATGGGCTTTGTCGCCAAGCGTGAGATCGCCAGCTGGCCGGTGGTGGGTTGGCTTGCCGCGCGCGGCCAGACCATTTTCCATCAGCGTGGCAACACCGAATCGCTCGGTGGGGTGATGCAGGTGATGGCCGACCGTCTGCGCGCCGGCAAGGCCGTGGGCGTATTCCCGGAAGGGCGTACCCGTGGTGGCCACGACGTTGGCCCGTTCCACGCGCGCATCTTCCAGGCGGCAGTCGAAACCAGCGTACCGGTGCAGCCGGTGGCGTTGGTCTATGGCGTGCGCGGCGATGCACAGACCATCGTGGCCTTCGGCCCGGGCGAGAGTTTCTTCGCCAATTTCCTGCGCCTGCTCGGTGAGCCGGCGCGGCATACCGAAGTGCATTTCCTGGAGCCGATCGGCACCCAGGACCTGGAAGGCCGTCGGCGCATCGCGGAGACCTCGCGCGCGCGCATCGTGGCGGCCATGAGCGGGGACTGAGGCCATGGTGGCCGTTTTTCCGCCACCGACCCTCGACGCTGATGCGCCGATGCTCACCGCGTCCGACTATCAGCCGCCGCGCTGGCTGCGCAATCCGCACCTGCAGTCGATGCTCAGTTCCAGCCGCATGCGCCTGCAGCGCGGTCTGCTGCTGCTGGCTGCAACCGGCGCGGTCAGCGAGGAGCTGATCCTCGATGGTGGCGAGGGTGTGCGTCTGCAGGGCTGGCACAGCCATGTCGAAGGGCGCGAACCACGCGGCATCGCCCTGCTGCTGCACGGCTGGGAAGGCAGCGCCGAATCCAGCTACATGCGCATGGCCGCTGCCCGCATGCTCGAGCAGGGGTTCGACGTGGTGCGGCTGAACTTCCGCGACCACGGCAACACCCATCATCTCAATCCCGGCATCTTCCACTCCAACCTCATCGACGAAGTGGTGCATGCCGCAGGCGATGTCGCCCAGCGCTGGCCCGATCTGCCGCTGGTTGCGGCCGGCTATTCGCTGGGTGGCAACTTCGTGCTGCGGCTGGCCCTGCGCGCGCCGGCCGCGGGCGTGCCGCTGCAGCACGTGGCCGCCGTCTGCCCGGTGCTGGACCCGGGGCTGACCATGGAGAACATCGAGAACGGCCCGGCGATGTACGACTGGTATTTCCGCCGCAAGTGGGCCGGCTCGCTGCGTCGCAAGCGCGATCTGTTCCCCGAACTGAGCGACTGCGACGACCGCGTGCTGAACATGGACATCCGTTCGCTGACCGCCTGGCTGGTCGAACGGCACACCACGTTTGGTTCGTTGCAGGCCTATTTCGATGGCTATTCCATCGCCGGCAACCGCCTGTCCACGCTGCAGGTACCTGCCGACATCCTGATGGCGCAGGACGATCCGGTGATCCCCTACGCGACCTTCCGCGATTGGCAGCTGCCGCAGCAGGCGCGGCTGGAAACCGCCTGCTGGGGCGGCCACTGTGGCTTCCTGGAAAACTGGCGCGGCGATGGTTTCTCCGAACGCTGGGTCGCACAGCGTCTGCGGCGGGTCCTGCCGGGCTGAACCGGCACCGGCGCGCGGCCCGCTACAATGCGGGTTTGACCTTGAACCGGACGGCCATGCAAGACCAGATCCTCCAAGCGTTGCGCCAGAACGATGCCGGCCAGGCCGTGCAGCTGGCCCAGGCGTGGACCCGTGACGAACCCGGCAAGGCCGAGGCCCACCGCTGGCTGGCGCTTGCGCTGCAGCAGCAGGGCCAGGCCGAGGCCGCAATGGAGGCGCTGCAGCAGGCGCTGCAGCTGGCGCCCGATGACGCGCAGCTGCACCTGCAGCACGCCGGCCTGCTGCTGGCACTGCGCCAGTTCGACGGCGCCGATGAAGCCCTGCTGCGCACCACCGGGCTGGACCCCAACGCCTTCCCCGCCTACCTGATGCAGGCGCACCTGGCGGTGGGCCGCAACGATTTCGACGAGGCCCAGCGGCTGTCGACCCTGGCATCGCGGCTGGAGCCGGACCATCCGGAACTGCTGACCATCGATGGCATGGTCGCGCTGCGTCGTGGCGACGCCGACCGCGCGCTGGCCCTGCTGTCGGCGGCCAGCCAGGCGCTGCCGGACGATACCCGCGTGCTGTACGCACTGGGCTTTGCCTATCTGGGCAAGGACATGCTGGCCTTCGCCGAGCAGGCGTTCCGTCGCGTGCTGGCGTTGAACCCGAAGATGTCCTCGCTGCACGGCATGGTGGTGCAGCTGGCATTGCGCCAGGGCAACGTCGAGGCCGCCGCCGAGGCAATGCAGCAGGCGCTGCAGCAGCCGGAGCTGGATGTACCGCCGATGCGCCGCCTGGCCGGCGAGCTGGCACTGCGCAGTGGCCAGCCGCTGCAGGCGCTGGAGCACCTGCTGCCGCTGCTGCAATCGCTGCAGGGTGAGCGCCAGGTGCTGCAGCTGCTGCTGATGTCCTGGCAGCGCCTGGGCCGCGAAGATGAAGCCCGTGCACGCCTGGATGAGGCTCTGGAAAGCAATGACCAGCTGCATGACCTGTGGCTGGCACGACTGGCCGTGGAAGACGTCGGCAGTGCCGGCGCCGTAGCCACCGTGGAGCGCTGGATGGCAGCGATGCCCGGCCACCTGCCGGCGCTGGAAGCGCGCATGCGCCTGCATGACATGGCCGGTGAACACGAGCAGGGCGAAGCCATCGCCGAGCGCATCATCACCCTGGAACCGGGCCGCGTCAGCGGTGAAAGCCGTCGTGTCGAGGGTCTGCTGCAGCGTGACCCGGCCGCCGCCGTGGAGCGCGTGCAGGCCTTGATCGCGCAGGCACCGGAGGGACACCGCGCCGACCTGCGGACCTGGCTGGGCGAAATCCAGGATCGCGCCGGGCAGCCGGAAGAAGCGCTGCGTACGTGGATGGCGCTGCAGACCGACCAGGCCTCGCAGCGGCTGCCGCTGCCGCCGCAGGCCAAGGCACCGCCGAGCTGGCCGGAGATGGCCAGCATCGACGAAGCGACGCGCGACAGCGGCTCGGCACCGATCTTCCTGTGGGGCGCCCCGGGCTCGGGCGTGGAGCGGGTGGCAACCGGCCTGGCCGCTGCCAGCCCGGTACTGCGCAGCGACCGTTACACCGCCAATCCACCCGACGATGCCTTCCAGAACTACAACACGCTGCAGGACCTGGCGTCGGGCGTGCTGAGCCCGGAACGCCTGGTCGAGCGTTGGCGCGAGAACCTGCCAGCCCGCGGTCTGGAAAGCGACACCGTGATCGACTGGCTGCTGTGGTGGGACAACGCGCTGTTGTGGGCATTGCGCCCGCAGCTGCCGCAGGGCCGCCTGCTGCTGGTGCTGCGCGACCCGCGCGACATGCTGCTGGACTGGGTCGCCTATGGTGCCGCTGCACCGCTGGCGATGACCTCGATGGCCGAAGCCGGCCAGTGGCTGGTGCGTTCGCTGACCCAGATCGCCGCACTGCACGAGGAGGATCTGTATCCGCACGTGCTGCTGCGCATCGACGAGATCGGCAACGATGCACATGCGATGGCCGACCTGCTGGGCCGCGTGTTCGGACGTCCGATGCCGCCGGCTGCACAGCTGGGCGCGCCGCGCCTGCCTGCCGGCCACTGGCGCAGGTATCGCGACGTGATGGGCGCCGCCTTCGCCCAGCTCACCCCGGTCGCGGTGCGATTGGGTTACCCGGAAGAGTGAGGAGCATCAGATGCAACTGAGCAGTCACAGCCTGGTCAACGCCGCGCCGATCGACCGTGAGTTCGCCGCCGGCGATGCCGACGGCTTCGCCCCCGACCGCAACCCGCACCTGGCCTGGAGCGGCGTGCCCGACGGCACCCGCTCGTTCCTGCTGGTATGCGTGGACCCGGACGTACCGACAGTGCCGGAGACGGTTGGCCGCGATGACATGAGCGTGCCGCGCGATCAGCCGCGCTGCGATTTCGTGCACTGGGTGATGGCCGACATCCCGGCCTCGGTGCAGGAGATCGCCGCGGGCAGCTGCAGCGATGGCTTCGTCGTGAAGGGCAAGACCGCGCCGGCCGGCCCGGCCGGCAGCCGCCAGGGCCTGAACGATTTCACCGGCTGGTTCGCCGGCAATCCGGACATGGCCGGTGACTACCTCGGCTACGACGGTCCGTACCCGCCGTTCAACGACGAGCGCGTGCATCGCTACTTCTTCCGCGTGTTCGCGCTGGACATCGCCTCGCTGCCGCTGCCCGAGCGCTTCACCGCCGCCGATGCGTTCCGAGCCATGCACGGCCACGTGCTGGCCGAAGCAGCGTTGCACGGCACCTACACATTGAACCCGGCGTTGGCCTGATACCAGGCTTCGGGTAGTGCCGGCCGCTGGCCGGCATCCGCTGTAGATGGCAGCCGGCCAGCGGCCGGCTTTGCCAGTCAACGAGGAAGGGCGGCCCAAGGCCGCCCTTTTCATTTCACCGGCAGCGGCGCGGGGGTGAATATCGCCGTGTCGCCATGCACGTTGCGCAGGACCAGGCTGCCGTTGTCGTCCAGTGCGAGCGTCGGGGCCGGCCGGCCATTGACCAGTGTGCTGGCACGCCGTTGCTGCTCGGCAACCTCGGCGCGTATGCAGCCAGCTGTGGTAACAACCCCGTTCTCCAGAATCAGCCGGTCGCCCTGCAGCTGATACTGGCTGCTTGCGTAGTTGCACAGGTTCAACTCGCTCATGTAGCCGGGTTGGAAGCGCAGGGTGTACGGCTCACGGCCCCTGACGAACAACGCGTCGATGCGCTTGCCCTGCGCGTCGGTGGCGCGCGCGAGTTGCCACAGATGGGCTTCAAGCTGGTCGGTGGTGGGTGTGCTGGCGGCGTATGCACTGCTGCCACTACCGATGGCCAGCAAGGCCAGTGCGAGCATGTACGTCCGTTTCATGTCGGTCTCCTTGATGCATATAGGTAGTGCCGGCCGCTGGCCGGCATATTCCGTATGTCGCCGGAGCTGTGTGCAGCAGCCGGCCAGCGGCCGGCTCTACCCACAACGAAGAAGGGCGACCTCGCGGCCGCCCTTCAAGAGCCAGCCGACTAACAGTCGGCTCTACATCACTTCTCGATGGCCGACTCGACCACCATGTCCAGCACGTACGCCTGCGACGGCGCATCGGCCGGCGGGTTCTTCACTTCGTAGCGCTTCACACGCACCACGTTGCGCACGCCGTCTTCGTGGGTGTAGCCCTCGATGCTGCCGTAGAAGTTCTCGAACGCGCCCGGCTCACCCTGCTTCAGGCCCTTGTCGTCGAACTTCACTTCGCGCACCTGCAGGCACTGGTAATCCGGGATCAGCGGGTGCGAGCACTTCTCGGTCTTCGCCGCCACTTCCAGGAACACGGTCTCGCCGGCGCCGCCATAACGGGTTTCAGCGGTCGGTTCCGGGTTGAACACCAGCACGTCGCCCTTGGCGGTGGTCAGGGTCAGCACGCCGTTGGCGTCCTGTTCGGCCTTCAGTTCGCCCTGCAGACGGCTGGAGACGGCTTCGTCCAGCGCCATCAGCGCCTTGTCGGTGCAGGCCATCATGGTCGAGGCCATCGCGCTCACGCTCAGCTTGCCGTCGGCCAGGGTGTAACCGCCGCCCATGCGGTTGCAGGTGTTGCTGACCGACAGGCGGCCATCAACGAAGTCCAGGGTGACCGGCTTGTCTTCGCGGGCGAACAGCGCATCGATGCGCTTGCCATCGGCCGCGGTGGCCTGCTGCAGCAGCCAGTGCTGGCTCTGCAGGCGCTGCGCATCCAGGTGTGCCAGCGCCTTCTGGTCGCCGGCCTTGGCCGCAGCCGGGGCCAGGTCGTCACCACCGGTACCGGCGGGGGCGGGGGTCTGGCTGCAGGCGGCCAGCAGGGCCAGCGGGAGGAGCAGGGTGAGCTTGCGGTTCATGGTGATTCTCCTTGGGGAACCGAGGGGGAAACGGATCGGGGCCGGCAACGGGGTTACCGTGCCCCGGCGCTGTTCAGCTGCCGGAGGGCAACCACAGCAGCAACGCAGCGCCCAGGGCGATGCGGTAAAAGGCGAAGGCCGTGAAGCGGTGCGACTTGATGTAGCCCATCAGCCACTTCACTACGACGAAGCCGGTGATGGCGGCGGCAACGAAGGCGACACCGACGTCGGTCCAGTTCTCGCTGGCCAGGTTTCCTTCCTTGGCCAGTTCCAGGAAGGTGTAGGCGCTGGCGGCGAACATGGTGGGGATGCCGACCAGGAACACGAACTCGGCGGCGGCCGCGCGGCGGCTCAGGCCCAGCAGCATGGCCAGGAAGATCGCCGAGGCCGAGCGCGAGGTACCCGGGAACACACCGGCCACCACCTGCGCCAGGCCGACACCGATGGCCACCGTCCAGGTCACCTGGTCACGGTCGGGCAGGCGCGCGGTATAGGCCTCCACCAGCAGCATCCAGATGCCACCGATGATCAGGGCCCAGGCCACCGGGCTGACGGTTTCCGGCAGCGACCAGCCGGCCTTGCGCACCACCAGGCCGACCACGGCGGTCACCAGGAAGGCCGCGCCGAGCTTGAACACGTACTCGCGGTTCTCGCGCTGGCCGAAGCCGGTGGCCAGCTGCAGCAGGCGCTGGCGGAACACCAGCACCACGGCCAGGATCGCACCGGCCTGGATGATGATGTTGAAGAAATCCGATCGCGCGCCCAGCCAGTGCTGGGCGATCAGCAGGTGGCCGGTGCTGGAGATCGGCAGGAATTCGGTCAAGCCTTCGAGGATGCCCAGCAGCAGGGCGGAGAGCAGATCGGACATGGACGGTGCGGGCGCTGGCGGCGGAAGAAGCTCGAAAGAATAGACGATCCATGCCGCACCAAACGGGTGCGTCCGGTGATCGACGCACCCGTTTGGTGCACCTGGTTCTGCACCCAGTTGGGGCAGCGGCTTTGAAATCAACGACTTGTGAAAGCCGAAAAGTTGGCACGGTCATTGCTGTACCTCAGCAGGCATTCATCCCCATCCGAGGTCGTACCGATGTCCGTGGAAACCGTAGAGAAGCTGATCAAGGACAACCAGATCGAGTTCGTCGATCTGCGCTTCGTCGACATGCGTGGTGTCGAACAGCACGTGACCTTCCCGGTCAGCATCGTCGAGCCGTCGCTGTTCGAAGAAGGCAAGATGTTCGATGGCAGCTCGATCGCCGGCTGGAAGGGCATCGCCGAATCGGACATGGTGCTGCTGCCGGATACCGCCAGCGCCTACGTCGACCCGTTCTACGCCGATCCGACCATCGTGATCAGCTGCGACATCCTCGATCCGGCCACCATGCAGCCGTATGGCCGTTGCCCGCGCGGCATCGCCAAGCGTGCCGAGTCCTACCTGAAGTCCTCGGGCATTGCCGAAACCGCGTTCTTCGGCCCGGAGCCGGAGTTCTTCATCTTCGATTCGGTGCGCTTCGCCAATGAAATGGGCCACACCTTCTTCCAGGTCGATTCGGAAGAAGCGGCGTGGAACAGCGGCGCAAAGTACGACGGCGCCAACAGCGGCTACCGTCCGGGCGTGAAGGGCGGTTACTTCCCGGTGCCGCCGACCGACACCCTGCATGACCTGCGTGCGGAGATGTGCAAGACCCTGGAACAGGTCGGCATCGAAGTGGAAGTGCAGCACCACGAAGTGGCCACCGCCGGCCAGTGCGAGATCGGCACCAAGTTCAGCACCCTGGTGCAGAAGGCCGACGAACTGCTGCGGATGAAGTACGTCATCAAGAACGTCGCCCACCGCAACGGCAAGACCGTCACCTTCATGCCCAAGCCGATCGTCGGCGACAACGGCAGCGGCATGCACGTGCACCAGTCGCTGTCCAAGGGCGGCACCAACCTGTTCTCCGGTGACGGCTACGGCGGCCTGAGCCAGATGGCGCTGTGGTACATCGGCGGCATCTTCAAGCACGCCAAGGCCATCAACGCCTTCGCCAACTCGGGTACCAACAGCTACAAGCGCCTGGTGCCGGGTTACGAAGCCCCGGTGATGCTGGCCTACTCGGCGCGCAACCGTTCGGCCTCGTGCCGCATTCCGTGGGTGTCCAACCCGAAGGCGCGTCGCATCGAAATGCGCTTCCCCGATCCGATCCAGTCGGGCTACCTGACCTTCACCGCGCTGATGATGGCCGGCCTGGACGGCATCAAGAACCAGATCGACCCGGGCGCACCGAGCGACAAGGATCTGTACGACCTGCCGCCGGAAGAAGAGAAGCTGATCCCGCAGGTCTGCTCCTCGCTGGACCAGGCCCTGGAAGCGCTGGACAAGGACCGTGAGTTCCTCAAGGCCGGTGGCGTGATGAGCGATGACTTCATCGACGGCTACATCGCGCTGAAGATGCAGGAAGTGACCAAGTTCCGCGCGGCGACCCACCCGCTGGAATACCAGTTGTACTACGCCAGCTGACCGGTTGCGATGGCGGTGGGTAACCCCTCCCACCCGCCGCCATCGCATCCGTCTTCGCGGCTGGGGAGCCGCGGTCAGATCGGGGTCGTTGCACGGGGTCGGATCCCTTTCATGCATGAAAGGGCTCTGACCCCACGCCAAGGACCCCCGATCCAGGGGCAAGAGAGAGACCGGATACGCGACATGGGCCGCCCTCCCTCCCGCGTCGGCCGTGCAAGGAGAGAGGCACGGCTGTCCCGGCCCGGTTCGTGTCCGGTGCAACAGCCACGGCCATCACCACGATGGCCCGTGGTTGCCTGATGCCATCGCGCGTTGGCGCGCTGGCCCCATCCACCATCGGGACATGCGCATGAAACTGATCTCCGCCATCATCCGACCGTTCAAGCTCGACGAGGTCCGCGAGGCCCTGTCCGATGCCGGCGTGTCGGGCATCACCGTGACCGAAGTGAAAGGCTTCGGCCGCCAGAAGGGCCACACCGAGCTGTATCGCGGTGCCGAGTACGTTGTCGACTTCCTGCCCAAGATCAAGATCGAAACCGTCGTCACCGACGAGCGTGCCGACGCCGTGATCGAAGCGATCCAGTCGTCTGCAGGCACCGGCAAGATCGGCGACGGCAAGATCTTCGTGACCGCTGTCGAGCAGGTCATCCGCATCCGCACCGGCGAAATCGGCGCTGACGCGCTGTAAACCCCCTTCCGGAGACTCCCCCATGAAGATGCGCCTTCTCACCGGGTGGCAAGCCCGGTTCCATCTGGTGTGCCTGCTGATGCTGCTCAGCGCGCTGGCCGCCGGTATCTGGCCCGGCAGTGCACATGCCCAGGCCCAGGTCACGCCGCTGCAGAGCGAGGCCGTGGCCGTCGAGCCCCTGCAGGACCCGACCGCCGTTGCGCCGGCTGCTGCCGAAGCGGTGGCTGCGCCCGCCTACGACCATGGCGACGTTGCCTGGATGCTCACCTCCACCCTGCTGGTGCTGTTGATGGTGGTGCCGGGCCTGGCCCTGTTCTACGGCGGCCTGGTGCGCTCGAAGAACGTGCTGTCGGTGCTCAGCCAGATCCTCGTGGTGTTCTCGCTGGTGCTGCTGCTGTGGGTGGCCTATGGCTACAGCGCAGTGTTCAGCGCCGGCAATCCGTTCTTCGGCTCATTCACCGAATTCGCCTTCCTCAAGGGCTTCACCCCGGAGTCTGTGGGCAACACGCCGATCAAGGGCCTGCCGGACTACCTGTTCGTCGCCTTCCAGTCGACCTTCGCCGGCATCACCACGGCGCTGATCGTCGGTGCCTTCGCCGAGCGCATCAAGTTCCGCGCGGTGCTGCTGTTCTCGGCGCTGTGGTTCACCCTCAGCTACATCCCGATGGCGCACATCGTCTGGGGTGGTGGTTACCTGGGTGAGATGGGCGCGATCGATTTCGCTGGTGGCACCGTGGTGCACATCAACGCCGGCGTGGCCGGTCTGGTGGCTGCATGGTTCGTCGGCAAGCGCCTGGGCTACGGGCAGACCGCACTGAAGCCGCACAACGTGCCGTTCACCTATATCGGCGCGATGCTGCTGTGGGTCGGCTGGTTCGGCTTCAATGCCGGTTCGGCCGCTGCCGCCGACACCGTCGCCTCGCTGGCCTTCCTCAACACTGTGCTGGCCACGGCCGCAGCGGTGCTGGGTTGGACGCTGGTTGAAGCCATCAGCAAAGGCAAGCCGTCGGCACTGGGCGCAGCCTCAGGTGCGGTGGCGGGTCTGGTCGGCATCACCCCGGCGTGCGGCACTGTTGGCCCGCTCGGCGCGATCGTCATCGGCCTGGTTGCTGGCGTGGTCTGCGTGTGGGGCGTGACCGGCCTCAAGCGCCTGCTGAAGGTGGACGACACCGCCGACGTGTTCGGTGTGCATGGCGTGGGCGGCATCGTCGGCGCAATCCTCACCGGTGTGTTCAGCGCGCAGTCGCTGGGCGGCACCAAGGCCGATCTGGATATCGGCCACCAGGTGTGGGTGCAGGTGGTCAGCGTCGGCCTCACCGTGGTCTGGTCGGCGGTGGTGACCGCAGCCATCCTGCTGCTGGTCAAGGTGGTGGTCGGCCTGCGGGTGACCGAGGAGGCCGAGCGTACCGGCCTGGATGTGACCTCGCACGGTGAATCGGCCTACGAGGCCTGATGCATCTACATGGTGGGTGCCGACCGTTGGTCGGCACTGCACCTGCTCTGGTAGGTGCCAAGCTTGCTTGGCACTGCTCCTGCTCCGGACTGCTCTGCCCTGGTGGATGCCGACCGCTGGTCGGCACGGTCGGTGGCCCAGCCACGCATGGCGTGGCTCTACTGCATCGTCCGCGCTTATCACGCACAATCAGGGCATGCACCCGATCCGCACTTCCCTGATGCTCTCGGCCTGCCTGCTGCTGGCCGCCTGCGCCTCCACGCCGCAGGAAATCCGCAACCCGCTTGCCACCTGGGTGCCGTCGCCGAACCAGAACGCGCGCACGCCGGTGATCATCGTCATCCACCACACCGAGCAGAAATCGGTGCAGCAGAGCCTGCACACGCTGCGTACCGCCAACAGTGGCGGGCGGGTCAGCGCGCACTATCTGATCGGCGCCGATGGCCATCGCTACCAGCTGGTGGCCGATGAGCGCCGCGCCTGGCACGCCGGCTCCGGGCGCTGGGGCACCATCACCGACCTCAACTCCGCGTCCATCGGCATCGAGCTGGACAATGACGGCCGTACGCCCTTCAGCCCCGCGCAGATCGAATCACTGATCGTGCTGCTGCGCGATCTCACTGAACGGCTGAACATCCCACCGCGGCAGGTGATCGGCCACGCCGACCTGGCGCCGACGCGCAAGGAAGATCCCAGTCGCTTCTTCCCGTGGCAGCAGCTGGCTGAAGCTGGTTTCGGCGTGTGGCCGCGCGCTGCCGACGGTGCTGCGCCGGAAGGCTTCGATGCATGGGCTGCGTTGGGGCGCTTCGGCTATCCACTCGACAACCGCGAAGCAGCGGTACGGGCGTTCCACCGCCGTTTCCGGGGTAGCGACACCCTGCCGAAAACACTCGACGCCGAAGACGCGCGCATCCTGCATTCGCTGTTGCTGCAGACGCCCTGAAAGCGGATCAGGTTCACCGAATCGAACGCTCACCCTGCGTTTTGCAAGCTGTCCGATTCAAACTGGATAGGTAAACCCCTAATGTCGCTCGGCCTTACCGGCGAGCAATATTCAATGACCTACACCAGAATCCAGGTGCTGCTGCACTGGTTCTCAGCCATCATCATTCTGTGGGCAACCCTCAGTGGCTTCTACGTGGCGTTGTTCGATGTCGCGGACGCTACCCGGCATGCCATCGGCTTCCTCAACGTCTCGCTGACCTTTACGCTGATTCCGTTCTTCGCCCTTCGCGTGCTGCTGGCAGTGCTGCGGGCAAGTGCAGTGCAACCGACGAGTACGGAGGGGTGGGCTGCCCGCCTTGCACACTTCGCGATCTATCTGACCACGATCGTGGTGCTGATAACCGGCGTGCTGATGATGGACAGGGACATCAACGTCTTCAACGTGCTGACCCTTCCACCGCCGCTCATCGACGTTCAGCTGACGTCGGCGTTCAACGCGGCCCACAAATACGCCTGCATGGTGCTTGCCGGCCTGCTTGTCCTGCACATCGCTGCGGTGATCAAGCACCATGCCTCGGGCAATCCGGTCCTGAAGCGGATGCGCTGGTAGCCGTCGGAATGCAAGCTCGCCGCAGCGCCCCGCATCCGTCGTCGCAGCTCCCTGAGGGGGCGGGCCGCAGGCTCAGTCCAGATTGAGTTCAGTGCGCAGTGCCGCGACATGCGCGCGGCCCACGGGCAGCTCCGTACCGTCGCTGAGTACGACCCAGTAACGACTGCCTGATGCGGCATGCAGGCTGCGGACATGCCGCAGGTTGACGACATGGGAGCGGTGGCAACGCACGAACTCCGGCGGCAGTAATGGCCCCAGGCCGGCAAGCGATTTGTCATGCAGTTCGCTACGTCCATCGCGCATGCGCAGCTCACTGTAGTCGCCGTCCGCTCGGATCCACTGCACGTCGGCCAGTTCGACCAGCGTAGTCCCCTGCGCACGCCAGATGCCGAGATAGCGGGCGCAGCCGGGCCGGTAGCGGCTTGCGTCGAGCAGCCGTTTCAGCGCCTGGGCGAGGCGCTCGCGTGAGAAGGGCTTGGGCACGAAGTCGAGCACGCCGTGCTCGAACGCCTGCAATGCGCGTTCGCGGTGTGCCGACACCACCACGCACTGGTAGCGCCCGGCAACAGCGCGGCGCAGCAGCTCGAAGCCATCGTCGCCGCCAAGGTTGAGGTCCAGCAGCAGGCCGTCATAGACGCTGCGCTGCAAGCGGTCGCCGGCCGCTTCCAGATCGGCCACTGCATCGAAACGCGCGCGTGCACCGGCCAACTCGCTGCACATGCGCAGCAGGCGCTGTCGCACCAGGGGTTCGTCCTCGACGATCAGGATGCGCATGTCAGCTCGATCCGGCCACACCAATGGTCACCGTCGATGCCCTGCACGAAGCTCCAGCCGGTGGGGCTGGCCGCCGCCAGGCTGGCCTCGATGTAACGTGTACCGGTGCCACGGCCGCGGTGCGGGGCCGAGCCTCGCGCACTGCGCAGTTCCAGTATCCAGCGCGCGTTGTCGCGCTGCACGTGCAGGCGGAAAGGGTGCAGTGCACAGGCAACAGCGCCGGCATGGGTCAGTGCATTTTCAACCTGTGCGTGCAGGATGCCTGGCGGCAGCGAAATCGCCGCATCCCCGCCATCGACCTCCAGCACCATGCGCCGGTCCAGGGCAAGGCCGACGATATCCAGGTGGCTGCGGCACAAGGCCAACTCATCCTGCAGGGGAATGCTCTGGCGGCTGCTGCTGTCGCGCAGGCGATCGAACTGATCGGCCAGCGACTCCACCAGGCGGCTGGCGCGCATCGGCGACTGCTCGATCAGTTCCTGCAGGCAGGTCAGCGTGTTCATCAGCCAGTGCGGCTGGATACCCCGTTGCAACAACTGCAACGAAAGCCGTGCGCGCTCTTCGCGCAGCCAGGCGTTGTGGCGGTCGAGCGCCTGCAACTGGGCAGCGTGGCGCAGCAGAAGGAACACCATCAGCACCGCCAGCAGCAGGAAGTAAGGGCCATCAAGGAAGGCGCCGCGTGCGACCAGCAGCGCCAGCAGGCCCGCAGACAGCAGCGCCAGGATCGGCCATCGGTCTTCCTGGTCGGCGGGCGCGCGCATCAGCACCCACGCCGAGGCGAGCAGGCTCAACAGCAGCACCGCCGCTGAGCGGGTGTCGAAGCCGGGCAGCGCGATGGCCGCTGCCATGATCAGCGCCAGATAGATGAAACAGCCAGCCCTCGGCACGGGAACCTCGAAGCGACGCGCGAGATATGCCGGTAGCAGCACTGCAGCGGCCACATGCAGGGCCAGCAGCGCGACCAGGCGAACACCATGCCAAGGATAGGTGTAGCCCAGCAATGATCGCCACGCCTCGACCGCGGGCAGCGCCAGCCCCACCACACCCAGTGCCAGCAGCAGGCGCGCGCCGGGCGTGCGTGTCTGCCCACGCAGTACCGCCAGGAAATACAGGCATGCGGCTGCCAGCGCACCGGTGGCGAAGGCCGCAATCAGCCATGGCAGGATGATCTGCCCGTACAGCACGGGGGCTGGCGCGATCAGCACCATCGCATCCGCGCCATGCAGGGCGAAACGCTGCTGCTGGCTGGATGCAAGCACCAGCAGTTCATCGGTGGCGTTGCCCGACGGCGGCGGTAGCACGCGCACGACGTCTACGCGCCCCGGCTTCTCTTCTTCCGGCGTGCGACCAACAGCGCCATTGCTGATCCATGGCATCCCGTTCCAGTACAGCTGGCTGGCAGCGCGCAACGACAGCCTCACTGTACGTCCATGATCGTCACCGCTTTCCGGCGCTGGCACCTGCCAGCGCAGCCAGTACGGGCCACGCCACTCCGCCAGCTGCTGCTGGTCCAGCGGCCGCCAAGCCAGGTGCTGCGGTGGGTGCGTTGGCAGACCGCCGGATACCCCGACATTCGCAGGTGCCATCTGTGCTCCCTGCACAACCCTCATTTCCGGTGGCGGCGTCGACACGATCAGCCACGCAGCCACGGCCGCAAGCAGTACAGCAAGGACAGCCAGGGTTCGTGGGATCTGCATGGCGGCCATCGTATCGGTTGCGTGGAGACATTGGACCGGCGTCTGGAGACGTTCGGCAGATGGACGCGTCCGCAGCGCTCCGCGGGAGCAGATGCTGGCGGCGCACATCCTTCCATCGGAGCCCAACATGACCCGCAGCGCCTCTACGTCTTCCGGCAGTTTCCAGGTTCGTCGCCCCGTCGTGGCCGTCGCCCTCGCCGCGCTCTGCCTGGCCCTCGCCGCCGCCATTCCCGCGCAGGCCGGTCCGGCGGCGCTGGCCTTCGAGCCCTACACGCTGCAGACCAAGGGCCATGGCGATATTGCTGCCGAGATCGCCACGCTGGAGGTGCCGCGACGGCACAGCGAGCCGGACGGTCCGCGCCTGCACCTGAAGGTGGTGCGCCTGCGCGCAACGGCCGGCAATGGCCGCGCCGCACCGGTGGTCTACCTGGCCGGTGGTCCGGGTGGTTCTGGAATCGATACCGCGCGTGGTCCACGCTGGCCGGTGTTCGACCAGGTGCGGCGCGAGACGGACGTGCTGCTGCTCGACCAGCGCGGCGCCGGCCAGTCCGAGCCGCCGCCGGAATGTCCGCATGAAACACGATTCGACGACGCCCAACCGCTGCAGCGCGATACGGCCCTGGCCGCAGTGCAGGCCACGGCGGCGAAGTGCGTAGCGTTCTGGCGTCAGGCCGGTGTCGATCTCGGCGCTTACACCACGGCAGAGAGTGCCGGTGACCTCGACGACCTGCGGCGCGCGCTGGACGTACCGAAGATCAGCCTGTGGGGCATGAGCTATGGCACCCATCTGGCCCTGGCCACGGTGCGCCTGCACGGTGCCGGTCTTGAGCGCGTGGTGCTGATGGGATCCGAAGGTCCCGACGACACGCTGAAGCTGCCGCTGAGCAGCGACGCGCTGCTGCAGGAGCTGGCGGTGCTTGCCCGCAAGGATGGCTTCGACGATCTCGCCGGATCGGTCACCCGCGTGCTGCAGGCGCTGCGTGAACAGCCGCGGCAGGGCCGCAGCCACATGCATGAGGGCCGCCAGGTCAGCATCGGCCTGTACGACGCGCAGATCGTCATCGCCAACATGCTGGGGCAACGCATCCCCCAGCAATGGCTGCCGTTGGTGCTGCGCGAGGCCGAGACGGGCAACTACGACCCGCTGGCAGATATGGTGCTGATCGGGCGCGCCCAGTTCGCGAAGTTCCCGGCCATGGGTCTGGCGATGGACATCGCCTCCGGGCAGAGCCCGCAGCGCCGGGCGCTGGCCGAAGCACAGGCCCGCCAGAGCCTGTTCGGCGACGGGCTGAACTTCCCGTTCCCGGCCATCGGCGATGGCCTCGGCCTGGCCGATCTGGGTGAGGGCTTCCGCGGCCCGCTGCACAGCGAGGTGCCGGTGCTGTTCATCAGCGGTACGCTGGATGGGCGTACGCCCCCGGCCAACGCCGAGGCACTGCGGCCGGGCTTCAGCAACGGCCACTCGCTGCTGGTGCGCAACGCAAGCCATCACAACGAGTTGTGGACAGGCAACCCGGCCATCGCCCGCAGCATCGTCGGCTTCCTCGCCGGTCGCGTCGTGCGCGATACCGTGCTGGACGTGCCGCCGCCGGTGTTCGCCACCCGCAGCAGTGAGTTGCTGGGCGGCAAGCGATAGGGTCCATCGTGTGGCGCAGGATGCGATCCCGGTCCTGCGCCACGCCCGATTGCACTACATTGGGGCAATGACTGACCTCATCGCCCCCTTCAACCGCACGTGCTGGAGCCTTCTTGCGCTTGCCGTGCTTGCTGGCTGTTCCACCACCGGCACCCGTCCCGAAGCCCCTGCCGCAGCAACGCCTGCCGCCACCTACGCCAAGGTCGACTGGAACACGTTGCCGGCCGTATCCGATGCCGACCTGCAGGCAGGCTTTGCCGCCTGGCGCAGCAGCTGCACCCGGCTGAAGAACGATGCGACCTGGGCCAGGCCCTGCGCGACCGCCAGCACCGTATCCGACAAGGACGCCGGCGCGATCCGCGCATTCCTGCAACGCGATCTCGATGTCTATTCCCTGCGCGCCGGTGGTCATCGCGCCGACGGCCTGATCACCGGCTATTACGAGCCCATCTACCCCGGCAGCCTCACCCGCACCGACAAGGCCACGGTGCCGGTCTATGGCACACCCGATGATCTGGTGGTGGTGCAGTTGGAGAGTCTCTACCCTGAATTGAAGGGCAAGCGCCTGCGCGGCCGCGTGGAGGGCAAGGTGCTGAAGCCCTACGACGATGCCGGCAGCATCGCCAGCAAGGGGGCCAAGGCGCCGGTGCTGGCCTGGCTGACCGATCCGATGGACCTGCAGCTGCTGCAGATCCAGGGCTCGGGCCGCGTGCGCCTGGCCGATGGCAGGCAGGTGCGGTTGGCCTATGCCGAACAGAACGGCCATCCCTATCGCGCGATCGGCCGCTGGCTGGTGGAGCAGGGCGAGCTGAAGAAGGAAGACGTCACCATGGACACGATCCGCGCGTGGGCGAAGGCACATCCGGCACGCGTACCGGAGCTGCTGCGCAGCAATCCCAGCTACGTGTTCTTCGTGCGCAGCGCGGACAGCCCGGAAGGTCCGCGTGGTTCATTGAACGTGCCGCTGACCGCCGGCTACAGCGTGGCAGTGGATCGCACCGTGGTACCGCTGGGCAGCCTGCTGTGGCTGTCGACCACGCGCCCGGATGGCACGCCGGTGGTGCGCCCGGTGGCCGCGCAGGATACCGGTGGCGCCATTGCCGGCGAGGTACGCGCCGATCTGTACTGGGGCAGCGGCGATGCCGCCGGCAAGCTGGCCGGCGACATGAAGCAGAAGGGCAATATCTGGATGCTGTGGCCGAAGGGCGTGGCGCTGCCGCAGTAGGTCAGCAGGGGTCAGATCCCCTTCCGCAGGAAAGGGATCTGACCCCATATGCCTGATAATGGCGCCCTTCCGATCTCTCCGGCCGCACCTGCGGCCAGGACAAATGCAATGAAATACGCAAAGAACAACGCAAAATCCAACACGAAGAAGTACTACAAGCACTGGGCCGAGTCGGGCCTGGGCAAGGGCAACGTGCTGATGGAAGCCCGTGGCGAGAAGATCGTGCGCCAGGTCGAAATCTACGGCACCAAGATGGTCTGGGCCGATGAGCATGCCCACAGCGATGATCGTTTCCTGCTGGCTGACCAGCCGGTGTCGTTCATGGATTTCGACGAAGACGACGAGATCAGCGCACGCGAGTTTGAGATCGCCTGGAAGAAGGCCCGGGAAGCCACCGGCTACCCCGTTTAAGGTCGAGGGGCCTGCAATCATCGGATGGCTGGCGAAATTGAAATGTTATAAAGTTTCATTTCCAGCCTCCCACCCCCTTCCCGATGAAGACTCCCACGCTGGTGGCCGCGCTCGCGGCCGCCCCGTTCGCCCCTGAAGCATTCGCCCAGTCTGCCGACGCCGCGCTCACCCTGGGCAAGGTCGATGTGCACCAGCACAGCGAGGGACAACTGAGCGCGCACCAGGTGCTGACCTCGGTGGACGTGCTGGGCGCGGACCAGATCGAAAGCCGCAACGTGTCACACAGCTGGGAACTGCTCGGGCAGATGCCCGGCATCCAGCTGACCGAAACCCGGCAGGGCGCAGAGTCGGGCAAGATCAGCTTCCGCGCCTTCAACGGCGAGGGCTACCTCAATGCCATCAAGACGCTGATCGACGGCATCCCCAGCAACGTCAACAGCGGCAACCAGCGTTTCATCGACATGCTGTTTCCGCTGGAAATCAGCTACATCGAAGTCGTGCGCGGTACCAACGACCCGCGCTACGGCCTGCACAACATCGGTGGCAACGTGAACTTCGGTACGCGCCAGGGCGGCACCTACACCGACGCGCGCCTGGCCTACGGCAGCTACAACACCCGCGATGCGCAGCTGGCAGTGGGTCGCGAAGCCAACGGCTTCGCGCAGAACTACTTCGTCGGCTCCCAGGCCAGCGACGGCTACCGCGACCACGACAGCTCGAAGAAGTACTCACTGGGCGGCAAGTGGTTCTTCGGTTCGCTGGAGGACGGGCTGCGCATCGGCTTGACCGCGCGCGCCTACCACCATGAGGCCGACGAACCCGGTTTCATGACAGCCGAAGAGCTGCACGCCGGCCGCCGCCGCAGCGACCTGCGCAACGCCAACGACGGCGATGACCGCGACATGCGCCAGTTCGCCGCGCACCTGGACATGAAGCTGACCGACGCGGTGACCTTCGGCACGCGGCTGTACTACAACCGCTATGAAGACGACCGCCGGGTGACTTTCAGCGATCTGCCCACCGGCAATCTGCCGCGCCAGCGCCGTGTGTGGGACGAGCGCCAGACCGGCCTGCTCAGCACGCTCACCTGGCAGGCCAGCCCCACGCTCACCGTGGAGGGCGGGCTGAACTACGAGCAGCAGGACAACGGCTACGTCCGCGAGCGCTACGCCTACGCCGAACCCACCGATTTCAGCCGTCCGCCGGCACGCGTGCAGAACAACGACCGCCACAGCTTCGACAACTGGGGCGCGTACGTGCAGGCGATCTACCAGCCCGCCGACGCATGGAAGATCGTGCCGGCCTACCGTGTGGACCGTTTCAGCGGCCACACCCGGCTGATGAACGGCACCACCGGCCGCCTGCAGGATTACGGCAGCATCGGCCAGCCCAAGCTGAGCGTCATCCACAGCCTGGGTGAGCACACCCACGTCTACGCCAACTGGGGGCGCACGTTCCAGGTGCTGACCGGTTCCACCGCGCCGGCTTACCTCACCCCGGGGCAGGCACCGATGCAGCCCTCCACCAACACGGGCATGGAGCTGGGCCTGAAATTCCAGCCCTTTGCCGGCAGCCAGGCCCGCTTGGCGGTATGGCAGCAGGATGCGGAAAACGAGGTGTCCAACATGCCGGCCACCGGCACCACGGTCACGCTGGGCAAGACCCGCCGCCGCGGTGTGGATGCGCAGATCAGCGCGCAGCTGGGAGACGCGTGGACCCTGTGGGCCTCGCATGCCTACCAGGAGGCCAAGATCACCCGCGACGACCGCGCCCCCGGCGTGTCCCTGCAGGGCCGCGAAGTGGCGGCCACGCCGCGCCACATCAGCAACCTCGGCCTGGACTACCAGGCCAGCGATGCCCTGCAGTTGGGTCTGCAGGCGCGCGCGCAGGGCGATTACTACCTGGAAGAGCGCAACGTCACTGGCAAGTTCGGTGGCTTCGCCGTGCTCGACCTCAGCGCCAGGTACCAGATCACCCCGGCCTGGAGCGTCGACCTGCAGCTGAAGAACGTCACCGGCCGTGAGTACACCTACGCGTGGTACGACAGCTTCTTCTGGGACAGCGCCCGACCGATGTTCTCGCCTGCCCCGGGCCGTGCGGTCTTCGTCGGCCTCAACATGAAGCTGTAACCGCAACGCCGGTAGCGGTCGAGCTTGCTCGACCCGCGCGGACTCACGCCACCGCGTTGTACGGTTCGATGCGGGCCAGCACGTCGGCCAGTCTCTCCTTGGTCATCGCAGCATCGAAATCGGCCTGCAGGCCGATCCAGAACTTGTCGGACACACCGAAGTAGCGGGACAGGCGCAGCCCGGTATCCGCCGTCACGGCACGATGGCCAGTGACGATCTCGCCGATCCGGCGCTGTGACACGCCGATCGCCTTGGCCAGGCGGTACCGGGTGATGCCCAGGGGCTCCAGGAATTCGTGCATCAGGATCTCGCCGGGAGCGGGGTAGGGAACGGTTCGCATGGAGTGGCCTGCCCGAAAGAATGACGTTGCGGGCAGTGTGGCAACGGCACGACGCTGCGGGAATCGCCATCCGCGACCGGCTTCGACGCATTTGGTCCGAGGGGTCAGATCCCTTTCCGACCGGAAAGGGCGCTGACCCCGTGCCCCTGTTTTGCACTACATTGGTGCAATGTCCGACCCCGCGCCCCCGCCGTCCCTCGATGCCCTCGGCACGCCGCTGGCCTGGGCCGGGCCCGATGGCCGCATCGCCGGCTGCAACCCGGCTTTCGCGCGCTGGCTGGGCGTCAGCGGCCGGCGCCTGCTCGGCCAGCCGTTGGCCGCGCTGGAAGTGCAGGGCGAGGCGCTGGCCCATTTCCTGGCCCGCGACGAGCGCGACAGCCTGCGCCTGAACCGGCTGGCGCTGGCCTTGCCCGGTGAGGGCGCGCGCTTTGCCGAAGGCTGGATGAGCCGCCGCGACGATGGCGGCTGGCTGCTGGAGGCGCATCCGGTCGATGAGTTTCCCGGACTCGACCCGACCCAGGCCCTGCCCAGCGCGCTCAGTGCGGCGCTGAAGGGTCTGGCGCATGAGCTGCGCAATCCGCTGGCCGGGTTGAAGGGCGCCGCACAGCTGCTGGCCCGCCGCGCGGCCCAGCGCGACGCCAGCGAACGCGAGCTGATCGATCTGATCGGCTCGGAGATCGAGCGGCTCAATGGCCTGCTGGAGCAACTGCTGTCACCGGCGCCGGCCGCGCCGCATGCGCCGCTGAACATCCACGCCGCGTTGGAGCGCGTGCTGCGTCTGGCCGAGAACGAAGCCGGCTGGGCGGTGCGCCTGCAGCGCGACTACGACCCCAGCATCCCCGAATTCGACGGCGACGCCGACCGCCTCACCCAGGCGGTATGGAACCTGGTGCGCAATGCCATCCAGGCCGGCGCCGGCAACATCACCCTGCGCACCCGCGTTGAACACGGGGTGCGCATCGCCGAACAGCTGCACACCCTGGCATTGCGCCTGGAAATCGCCGACGACGGCCGTGGCGTGCCCGAAGAACTGGCCGAACACCTGTTCCTGCCGTTGGTCAGTGGTCGTGCCGAAGGCACTGGCCTGGGCCTGGCGCTGGCCCAGCAGGTCGCGCGCGAGCATCGCGGCACGCTGACCTACCGGTCACGTCCGGGCCATACCGTATTCACCCTGCTGCTGCCGATCGGCAACGGCACTGCCACCGCCGAGGAGGCCCCGCGCGATGTCTGAGTCTTCCTCGTCCGCGCCGTGCATCTGGGTCGTCGACGATGACCGCGCCGTGCGCTTCGTACTGTGCACCGCGCTGCGCGAGGCCGGCTACCAGGTGGTCGACTTCGACAGCGCCGCACCCGCATTGAAAGCGCTGGCCGAAAGCCCGCCGCCTGCGCTGCTGTTCACCGACGTACGCATGCCCGGCGACGATGGCCTGGTGCTCCTGGACAAGCTGAAGGCCGCGCTGCCGCAGTTGCCGGTGGTGGTGATGTCGGCCTACACCGATGTCGCCAGTACCGCCGGTGCGTTCCGCGGCGGTGCGCACGAGTTCCTGTCCAAACCGTTCGACCTGGACGATGCGGTGGCGCTGGCCCAGCGCGTGCTGCCTGCAGTGGCGCCGGCCATGGCCGCGCCCACTCCTGCCGCAGACGCACCCAGCGACCAGCCGCCGCAGCTGGTGGGCGACACGCCACCGATGCGCGCGCTGTTCCGCGCCATCGGCCGCCTCGCGCAGGCGCCGCTGGCGGTGCTGATCATCGGCGAGACCGGCACCGGCAAGGAACTGGTGGCCAATGCGCTGCACCGCGAATCACCACGTGCGCAGCATCCGTTCGTCGCACTGAACACCGCCGCGATTCCCGCCGAACTGCTGGAAAGCGAGCTGTTCGGCCACGAAGCGGGTGCGTTCACCGGCGCGCAGCGGCGCCACATCGGCCGCTTCGAGCAGGCCAACGGCGGCACCCTGTTCCTCGATGAAATCGGCGACATGCCGTTGCCGCTGCAGACGCGCCTGTTGCGTGTGCTCGCGCAGGGCGAATTCTTCCGCGTGGGTGGACGCGAACTGATCCGCGTCGATGTACGCGTGGTCGCCGCCACCCATCAGGATCTGGAAGGCCTGGTCGCGCAGGGAAAATTCCGTGCCGACCTGCTGCATCGCCTCGACGTGGTGCGTCTGCAGCTGCCGCCGCTGCGCGAGCGCCGCGAGGACATCGCGCAGCTGGCCACCACCTTCCTGGCCGCGGCCGCACGCAAGCTCGATACGCCGCCCAAGCGCTTGACCGCAGCCGCATTGCAGGCGCTGCGCGAGCACGACTGGCCGGGCAACGTCCGCGAACTGGAAAACGTGTGCTGGCGCATGGCTGCACTGGCTGCTGCAGACACGATTGGCGTGGCCGATGTCGATACCGCGCTCAACCGCACCCGCAGCCGGCGCAGCAGCACGGCCGCTGGTGATCCGGGCCAATGGGAAGCGCTGCTGTCCGAATGGGCACGCCGGCAGCTGGCCGAAGGCACCGAGGGCCTGCACGCACAGGTACGCGAACGGGTCGACCACGCCCTGCTGGAGGCCGCGCTGCAGATCACCCACGGCCGTCGCGCCGAAGCCGCCGCGCGTCTGGGCCTCGGCCGCAATACGCTTACCCGCAAGCTGGGCGCCGGTCGCCGCCGCGGTGGCCATTGAACGGTGCCTGCACGCGATCCTCGCACCCGCTTGCCGAACTGTTGATCCTCCATGGACGATGCCGTCCGTAGTGTTACCTGCAAGGAGTCCTCGATGCGTTTGTCCTTCGCCCTTCTGCCCTTGTCCGCCGCCGTGCTCCTGTCCGCTTGTGGCAGCGCGCCGAAGAAGCCGCAGCCCACACCGCCTCCGGCAACGGTGGTCAGCACCGCCAAGCAGGCCGAAGCCAACCTGGCGCCTGCCTCGGCCAGCATCGTCAGTGGCCGCCTGGCGTTGATGGTGGAACCGGGCGGCGTGCACCTCACCGGTCTGGTGGGAGGCCTGCAGCCGATGCAGCAGGCCGGTTTCCACATCCACGAGCGCGGCGACTGCAGCGCGGTGGATGCCAGCAGCGCCGGCAACCACTTCAATCCTGCCGGTGTCGCGCACGGTCGTGCCGGCAGCGGCAAGCACCACCTGGGCGACATCGACAACCTGCAGGCCGATGCGCAGGGTCGTGCCAACATCGATGTGCATCTGAAGGGCGTTACTCTGGGTGGAGGCGCCGCCACGGATATCGCCGGACGTGCACTGGTGGTGCATGCCAGGGCCGACGACTATCGCAGCCAGCCCGCCGGCAATGCCGGCGTCCGCATCGCCTGCGGCGTGATCCGGGTAACCCGCTGATCACGCCCCCGGCATTTTCCAAGGAGAGTTTCCATGCGTCTGATCCACACTTCGCTGTTCGCCGCCATCGCTGCACTGGGCCTGGCCGCCTGCAACCAGCAACCGGCCGCACCGGCCGCCGAAGCCCCGGCCACCACCCCGGCCGAAGGTTCGGCAGCACCGGCCGATCCGGCCACTGCACCGGCTACCGCAGCGGCCCCGGCAGCCAATACCTCGGCCACTGCCGAGCTGGCACCGACCCAGGGCAATGAAACCAAGGGTTCGATCACCTTCAAGCTGGTCGACGGCAAGGTTCACGCGTCCGGCCAGATCACCGGCCTGAAGCCGGGCAGCGAGCACGGCTTCCACATCCACGAGAAGGGTGACTGCAGCGCGCCGGACGGCATGAGCGCCGGCGGCCACTTCAACCCGGGCAAGCAGGACCACGGCAACGTGGCCACCGACCCGCACCACGGTGGCGACATGCCCAACATCAAGGCCGACGACAAGGGCGTAGCCACCATCGACAGCCCGGTGTCGAGCAACGTCAACATCGGCAAGGGTGATGATTTCGACATCATCGGCCGCGGTCTGATCGTCCACGCCGACGCGGACGACTACAAGACCCAGCCGACCGGCAACGCCGGTGCGCGACTGGCGTGCGCGGTGATCAGCAAGGCCCCGTAAGAAATGAAAAAACGCCGGCGCAAGCCGGCGTTTTTCTTTGCACTGCTTCCTGTAGAGCCGAGCCCACGCTCGGCTGCTCTTCCGGGGCCCTGAGCCGAACATGGGCTCTGCTCTACAACACGTCGCGGCCACCGTTTCCTATCAGCGCGCCAGCAGTTCGCGCGCGTCCTGCCCAGCTTCGCAATGCACGAACAGCACCGGCACACCGTGCGCTTCCAGCACTGCGGCCATCTGCCGCTGGCGCATCAGGAACTGCTCGTAGATGCCCTGCAGGCGTTCGCAGTCACCCTTGCCGTGGTTGTAATGCGCGCACCAGCCGGCCGGATCGAACAGCGCCATGCGCGCTTCACCCTGCGTATAGCGCAGCAACGGCTCGGGCGCGTCACTCAGCCACTCGTCCTGGCCCGGAGCCATGATCGCGGTTTCAATCAGCGGCCACAGCGCGGCCAGACCCTGGTTGTCGTACTGCATCGACATCATCGCGGCCAGGTCGTTCACGGTGAAATAGCGTGCGTGCTCGACGCGTGCACCGAACGTGTTCTGTGCCATCAGCGCGGTGTCGGCATGGGCCATGCCATTGGCCAGCAGCACCTCTTCCAGTGCATCGGCCACGGCCGCCGTGGTTGCCACGTCACTGCCGGTCAGCAGGAACGGCACCACCCGCAGGCCACCGCCTACCAGGGTGGCGTCGGCCTGGAATGGCAGCGGTACATCACCGCTGGCATCGGCGCCGAAGGCCAGCACGCGCGGGCCCTGGTTGCGGCCGGGCGCGCGCATCTGCAGTTCTTCCAGGCGGCGATGGATCGGCCAGCCCGGGCGAAGCACTTCGGCCGGATCGAAATGGGCGGCGGCGAACACCAGGTCCAGCTCGGCCACCTGTGGCACCAGCTTGGACAGGTCGCGGCCGACGCGTTCGGCCAGTTCACCGGCCTGTTCAGCGCTGAGCACCGCCTGGCGGGGGATTTCGCCGCCGGCCAGTTCCAGGGCCAGCACGCCAAGGGCATTCATCGCAGGGTCGGGTTTGCTCATGGTTCCACGGTTGGCCCATCACAGGGCGGCAGCTACACTTGGCCCCATTATGCCTGCTCTGTCGTGCAGGCCATGTTGCAGACACCCTCATCCATGCCAGGTATCTCCATGCCCAACGCTCGTCCCGTCGCCATCCTCGGTGGCGTCCGCATTCCGTTCTGCCGCCAGAACACCGCGTATTCGGATGTCGGCAACCTCGGCATGTCGGTGCGCACGCTGGGAGCGCTGGTCGAGCGCTTCGGCCTGCACGGCCAGCAGCTGGGTGAAGTGGCGATGGGTGCGGTCATCAAGCACTCCAGCGACTGGAACCTGGGCCGCGAAGCCACGCTGTCCTCGGGTCTGTCGCCATTGACCCCCGGCATCACCCTGCAGCGTGCCTGCGGCACCTCGCTGGACAGCATCATCACGGTTGCCAACAAGATTGCGCTGGGCCAGATCGAGTCCGGCATCGGCGGCGGTTCGGATACCACTTCCGATGTGCCGATCGTGTACGGCAAGAAGCTGCGCGCGCGACTGCTGGCCGCCAACCGAGCCAAGACCACCGGCGACAAGATCCGCGCGCTGACCTCCGGCTTCAAGTTCGCCGAGCTCAAGCCGGAGTTCCCGGGCGTGGCCGAGCCGCGTACCGGCAAGAGCATGGGCGACCACTGCGAAGACATGGCCAAGGAGTGGAACATCTCGCGCGACTCGCAGGACGAGTGGGCGGTGTCCTCGCACAAGAAGCTGGCTGCCGCCTATGAGCGTGGCTTCTTCAACGACCTGATCGCACCGTTCCGCGGCGTCGAGCGCGACAACATCCTGCGCGCCGACACCTCGCTGGAAAAGCTGGCGACGCTGAAGCCGGCATTCGACAAGGTGTCCGGCCGCGGCACCCTGACTGCTGCCAACTCCACCCCGCTGACCGATGGCGCCGCCGCCGTGCTGCTGGCCAGTGAGGAGTGGGCGCGGGCGCATGGCCACGAGCCGCAGGCCTACCTGCGCGATGCACACGTGTCGGCCGTCGATTTCGTGCACGGCGAAGGCCTGTTGATGGCACCGACCGTGGCCGTGCCGGAGATGCTCAAGCGCAACGGCCTGACCCTGCAGGACTTCGACATCTACGAGATCCACGAAGCCTTCGCCGCACAGGTGCTGTGCACCCTGCGTGCGTGGGAGAGCGAGGATTACTGCCGCAACCGCCTGGGCCTGGATGCACCGATGGGGCGTATCGACCCGGACAAGATCAACCTGCTGGGTTCGTCGCTGGCCACCGGCCACCCGTTCGCCGCCACCGGTGCACGCGTGATCGCCACGGCGGCCAAGCAGCTGGCCGAGCGCGGCGGTGGCCGTGCGCTGGTGTCGATCTGCACCGCCGGCGGCATGGGCGTGGTGGCGATCGTCGAACGTTGATGCGACTGCTCTGGTAGATGCCAAGCTCGCTTGGCACTGCTCGATGAGCATCCACGCATGGCGTGGATCTACACACAAGAACGCCGCCCGATGGGCGGCGTTCTTGTGATCCCGGTGCGGCCACACGCCAACCAAGGTTGGCGTCTACCGAAGCGGGCTACGGCAACCGCGGGTTGCCGAACTCGTCGCGCTCTTCGTTGGCGTCATACACCGGCGGCAACGGTGCAATCGACTGCTCTTCGACGGTCGCATGCAGCGGCGTTTCAGTGGCCGCTGCCGATGCCCGTACCAGCGCCACGCTGTCCTCGCCGCGCTGCAGGCGCAGTGCGTTGGTCAGGCACTGCGCGGCCAGCACGTGCTCGCCACGCTGTGCGAAGGCTTCGCCCAGCGCTTCCCATGCAGGGGCGCCGGCACCAGCGGCGATGGCTTCATGCAGGAACGCGTCGGCGGCATCCCATTGCTGCTGCGCCAGCGCGATGCGGCCCTGGGCCAGGCGCAGGGCGGCCGAATCGTCGTGCACGTTGCGCCAGCGCTGCAGGTTGGCCTGGCGTGTAGCCAGACGTTCGGCCGGCAGACGGCCATACAGCGCCGCCAGTTCGTCATCCCAGCGATGGTCCAGCGCCTGCTCAAGCGCCAGCAGTGCCGGTTCGTCCCAGTCCAGTGCAACCGCACGGGTGGCGTAGGCGGCAACCACGTCCGGGGTCGGTCGCAGCGCCTTCGGCGTGGCTTCCCATTGCGTAGCCAGTGCGTTGACGTCGCCGGCTTCCAGCAGTGCCTGCGCGGCCAGGCGGGCTTCCAGTTCGCTGCTGGCCTCGGCCGGCAGCACCTTGGTCTGGCGCAGTGCGCCCAGCTGGCCGTAAGCCTCATGCGCGCGGCCAGCACGGGCCAGCGCTTCAGTACGCAGCCACAGACCGCGCGGCGGCAGCGGCTGGATCGCCGCCACATCCAGTGCGTTGATCGCATCCACCGGCAGATCGTTGGCCAGCAGCTGTTCGGCGCGCAGCAGCGCCTGCAACGTCGCATCGCTTTCGCCCAGACGCTGCAGCAGCGCCTCGGCAGCGGGTGCATCGGCGCGGACCTGCGCACTGCGCACGGCATTGGCCAGCGCAACGCCACTCACTTCCGGATCCTTGGCGGCGCCGTCCAGCAGCTTCTCGGCGCGCTGCCACTGGCCATGCTCGTAGGCCAGAAGGCCATCGATCAGGCGTACCCGGCCCTGCTTGCGGCGGTAGCGGCCCCAGGCACGGAACGGTGCGGCGATCAGGCTCCACAGCAGCCACAGCACCAGCACGCCGATCACCGACAGCAGTGCCACCTTCGGCAGGTTGCTGTGGTAGTCGTAGCCGGCGTAGCGCAGGGTCACTTCGCCGTAGCGGTTCAGGTCATCGGTGCCGAGCCATTGCGCGGCAACCACGCCAATCGCCACTGCCAGTAACAGCACGACCAGTGATTGCAGGGGTTTCATAGGGGCTTACCTCCGGTCGGTCTGGGTACGCAGTTGTTGCAGGGTGCTGCCAAGCACGGTGTCATCGGCCTGCAATGGCAGCGTGCGCAGGGCATGGAGTTCAGCACGTTGCGCGCGCAGGTCCGGTGAATCCGGCCAGCGCCGCTGCGCCCAGAGATCGATTCTGTTCAGCGCGGCATCGCGGCCGCTGCCATCGCCGCGCTCGATCGCGGCGCGGGCCAGGGTCAGTTCCAGCTGCAGCGCCGTGTCGATGGTGGTGCGCTCGGCCGTGGTCAGCGGACCGTTCAGACGGCTCGGGGTGATGTCCACGAAGGGCGCCAGCGCGGCCTGCCACCACGGTTTCGCGGTGT
The DNA here is from genome assembly GCF_002803515.1 of Stenotrophomonas lactitubi. NCBI lineage: Bacteria > Pseudomonadati > Pseudomonadota > Gammaproteobacteria > Lysobacterales > Lysobacteraceae > Stenotrophomonas > Stenotrophomonas lactitubi. The sequence goes on from NZ_PHQX01000002.1 coordinate 233,835, forward strand.
TGTCGGCGGGCGTCTGCGCGATCTGCGAAGGCAGGCCCTGCAGGGCCTTGCCCAGCGCGTCCAGGCGTTGCAGCGACTGCACGCGAGGGCCCGCGCCCAACGCATCCAGCGCGTTGCGTTCCTGCACCAGTGCCTGGCGCAGGTTCAGGCCGTCGCTGTCGGGAAGATCGGCCAGTGCAGTGGCGGCCAGCGCATACAGCCGGCGCGAGCCATCCACGTCATCGGCGAACGCCAGACGCTGCGCGGCCTGGGTCAGCAGCAGTTCGGCCTCATCGCGCTGCACCGCCTGGCGGCCCTGGTTGGCGCTGTCGGCCAGCTTGGCCAGGTTTTCTTCCAGCAAGGCACTGCGCTGCGACAGGCCCAGCATTTCATCGCGCAGCACCCGATTGGTGGTGGCCGCATCCTGCAGGCGCTGGCTGGCAGCGCGCTGGTCGCGGCGCAAAGCCTCGACCGTGGCCTCCAGTCCCTTCAGCTGCACGGCGGTGGTCTGTGCCTGTGCCAGCTGGTCGCTCTGCTGCTTCTGCCAATAGTGGTAACCGGCATAGCCGCCCGCGCCCAGCACCGCCAGCACGGCAAGCGGCAGCAGCCAGCGCACGGGGCGATGGGGCGATGGAGCGGGCGGCAGAGTGTCGTTCATCGGGCTTCCTTGTCGGCGGCAACGCCGGAACAGATCCGGCAGGCAGCGTTGTGCACAGCATCACTGTTGCCAACGACACCGGCAAGCCACTGCCGGGTGCCTGTTCAGGTCGCTGCCGGGCCGGTGAGCGCCGTGTGTGCAGCGGCGATCAACTGAAGATGGGTGGGGCCTTCGCTGCGCACCACCCGGGTCAGCCCCAGTGCCTGCGCCTGCGCGCCCAGTCGCTCGCTGGCCACCAGTGCGATCGCGTTCGCCTGCAGCCGCTGCTGCCAGTGTGCAGGCAACTGCTGCCAGAAACGCTGCAATGCCTCGCCACTGCTGACTGCCAGCAGCCAGGGCGTCGGAGAACGGGCCAAACGCGCCAGCATGCGCCGCGACAAGCGCAGCGGCAGCCGTCGGTAAACATCGGCGCGGATGATCTGTGCGCCTGCGGCCTGCAGTTCGGCGGCAATCAGCCCACGCCCGCCCGGTGCGGTCACCAGCCCGATCTGCATGCCGCGTACATCGCCCAGCACCGGCATCGCCAGCAGGCCCTCGCTGTCCATCCGCTGGGGCGCATGGACGTCGGCGACGCCGTGCGCCAGCAGCGCGCGCGCGGTGCCTTCACCCACGGTCAGCCACGGGCTGCGTTGCGCTGCCGCCAGCGGTAGCAGGCTGGCCGCCGCCGCGACAGCGGCCGGGCTGGTGAACACCACCCGATCGCTGGTCAGCGCCCGTTGTAATTGCTGCAATGCGGCAATGTCCTGCAGACGTTGCAGCCGCCAGGGCGAAAGCGCGACGGTACGGCCTCCCAGCGCTGCTGCGGCGTGGCGCAGCGCCGCCTGCTGACCCTGCGGGCGCAGTGAGATCAGGGTCCAGCCAGTGGGTATCGTATGGTTGGCCATTCCCGTCATTATGCGGGCCCTTTGTTGTCGTGGTTGCTGCTGATGGCTGTTGATGCCCTGACCTCTTCGCTGGCTGCCCTGCAGGACGTGCTGGACTGCATGCCGGCGGTCCGCGCGATGCAGATCCGCCTGGATGGCTATGCCGACGGCGTGCTGCGCATCACCGCGCCGCTGGTGGCCAACGTCAACGACAAGGGCAACGCGTTCGGCGGCAGCCTGGCCTCGGTGCTGACCCTGTCCGGCTGGGCGCTGGTCAGCCTGCGCCTGCGCCTGGCCGGCCACGACGCCGAGGTCTACGTGGCCGACAGCAACCTGCGCTACCTGGCGCCGGTCTATGAAGACCTGCACGCCCACGCCGAAGCCACCGGAAGCGGCGCCTGGGACACCTTCCTGGCCACGTTCCGCCAGCGCGGCAAGGCCCGCATCAGCATTGTCGCGACCCAGCCGGGCGCCGATGGCAAGGCCGCGGCCGAATTCAGTGGTCGTTTCGTTGCCTTCGCCAAAGGGTAGGATGGCAGGCTGACGCCCTGCGGAACCCACCGATGCGCCGCCTCATCCAGATCCTCCTGTGTTCCCTGCTGCTGCTCAGCGCCGCCGCCGGCGCTGCCGCCGACGACCTCAGCCGCAAGCAGCGCAAGCTGCTGGAAGAGACCCAGATCGCCTACGGCGCCACCATCCGCTGGGGCAGCATGGACGACGCCATCGCCTATCTGGACCCGCAGCTGCGCAAGTCCAAGCCGCCGACCGAATTCGAACTCAACCGCTATGCCCAGCTGCGCGTGTCGTCCTACCGCGAGCGCAGCACGGCAGCGCTGGATGGCGGCCTGGTCGAGCGCCGGGTGGAAATCGGGGTGATCAACCAGAACACCCAGGCCGAGCGCACCGTGGTGGTGACCGAGCGCTGGCGCTGGGATCCGGAAGCCAAGCGCTGGTGGCAAAGCGCGGGCCTGCCGGACCTCTGGCAGGGGCAGTGACGGGTCGCGTCCGGCTTGTGCGACAATCGGCGCCCGCTTAATCGACCCGTGACCTGAGTGAATTACGAAGAGTTGCTGGCCTTCGCAGGCCGAAACCCGATGCTGTCCGCGGCCCTGGTCGGCCTGACCGTGGCCCTCATCGTCACCGAAATCCGCCGCCTGTTCCGGGGCTTCAAGGGCATCAAGCCCGCCGAACTGACCCAGCTGATCAATGCGGGCGGCACGGTGGTGGTGGATCTGTCGCCCAGCGCCGATTTCGAAAAGGGCCATATCGCCGGCAGCCGCAGTGCCCAGGCCAGCGCGTTCGGCCCCGAGCACAAGCTGGTGGCCAACGCCAAGCAGGCCCCGGTGGTATTGGTGTGCCGCAGCGGCAACGCGTCCGAGACCGCCGCCAAGGCGTTGAAGAAGGCCGGCTTCGAGAAGGTCTTCGTGCTCGACGGCGGCATCCCCGCGTGGCAGCAGGCAGAACTGCCGCTGGTCAAGGGCCGCAACTGATCGCAGGCGGTGGCGGAAGTGGCCTTGTTTGCGCCCTCCGCCGCCCCCATCGCAGTAATTCGACCATCGTTTTCATTGCATTCACTGGAGTTACTGGAAATGTCCGAAGAGACCACCAACGGCGCTGTCGCGCCGGTCGATGCCGCCACCGGCCCCGCGTTCACCGTCGAGAAGATCTACGTCAAGGACGTTTCCTTCGAGTCGCCGAATGCTCCGTCGATCTTCAACGACCAGGTGCAGCCGGAACTGCAGCTCAACCTGAACCAGCAGGTCCAGCGTCTGGGCGAGAATGCCTTTGAAGTCGTGCTGGCCGTGACCCTGACCTGCCAGGCCGGCGAGCGCACCGCGTACGTGGCCGAAGTGAAGCAGGCCGGCGTGTTCGGCCTGGTCGGCCTGGACCCGCAGTCGATCGACGTGCTGCTCGGCACCCAGTGCCCGAACATCCTGTTCCCGTACGTGCGCCAGCTGGTCAGCGACCTGATCCAGGCCGGCGGCTTCCCGCCGTTCTTCCTGCAGCCGATCAACTTCGAAGGCCTGTACGCAGAAACCCTGCGCCAGCGCCAGGAGCAGGGCGACGCACCGTCGCTGGCTGACTCCGAGCCGGCCGGCAACGCCTGATCCCGGCCGCGACGTCACGGATGAGCACTACCGCTGACAAGATTGCCGTACTCGGCGCCGGTTCCTGGGGAACCGCGCTGGCTACGCTGCTCGCCCGGCACGGTCGCCAGACCGTGCTGTGGGGGCGCGATGCCGCCGTGGTTGAAGCCATCGACCAGCGCCACGAGAATCCGCGCTACCTGCCGGGCATTCCGTTGCCGGAATCGCTGCGCGCCACCACCGACCTGGCGTCGGCGGTGGAGGGTGCCGCCTGGATCCTGGTGGTGACCCCGTCGCACGCATTCGGTGAAACCGTGCGCGCGCTGGCGCCGCTGCGTCCGGCCGGTGCCGGCGTGGCCTGGGCGACCAAGGGCTTCGAGCCCGGCTCTGGCCGCTTCCTGCATGAAGTGGCGCGCGAAGTGCTGGGCGAGGACGTGCCGCTGGCCGTTGTCACCGGGCCGTCGTTCGCCAAGGAAGTAACCCTGGGCCTGCCGACCGCGATCACCGTGCACGGCGACGTGCCCGAGTTCGCGCAGACGGTGGCCGAGGCGATGCATGGTCCGGCGTTCCGCGCCTACACCGGCGACGACATGGTCGGTGCCGAGCTGGGCGGTGCGATGAAGAACGTGCTGGCCGTGGCCACCGGCGTGGCCGATGGCATGCAGCTGGGCCTGAACGCCCGTGCCGGCCTGATCACCCGCGGCCTCAACGAAATGCTTCGCCTGGCCGCAGCAATCGGCGCCAAGCCGGAAACGCTGATGGGCCTTGCTGGCCTGGGCGACCTGGTGCTGACCTGTACCGGCGACCTGTCGCGCAACCGCCGCCTGGGCCTGGCCCTGGGCCGCGGGCAGACGCTGCAGGACGCCATCCGCGAAATCGGCCAGGTGGTCGAGTCGGTGCAGACCGCCGACGAAGTGATGCGACAGGCGCGCCGTCATGGCATCGACCTGCCCATCTCCGACCGCGTGCGCGCCGTGCTGCATGGCGAGCAGACCCCGGAAGAAGGATTGCGTGCGCTGTTGGCACGCGAACAGAAACCGGAGTATCCGGACACGCTGTTCAAGTGAATCGAAAAACCCCGGCCCAGCGCCGGGGTTTTTTTTGTGCGTGCGCGAACCCCATCCACGCATGGCGTGGATCTGCTGTGGAACCCGTAACGCCCATCATCGCGGCCGCGGCGGTGCGTTGGTATTGTCCATGTCCGAAAAGATCATCCACGGCCCACCCGCTACCCGCTTCAACGTCAGCGTGAACTTCCCGGTATCGCCCACGTTGTTGCCGTAGGTGTAGGCGCCGATGATGTAACCGGTGGTTTCCTCGGCGGCATAGGCCAGCGCGCGCAGTCGCAACGGGCTGCTTCCCTGGCCGGCATACGCTGCCTCGATTGCCGCGCGCCCGCGCACAGGCGGCTGGTTGCTCTGCAGGATGAAACCGTCCTTGGCGAACAGCCCCGCCAATGCCTTCGCATCACCCGTGCGCCACGCCTGTTCGTAATCGCGCAGCACCCGATCCAGCGCAGCGGGCAGGGCGACATCGGCAACACGTGCGGCGGGCGAGGGGGCAGCCGATTCCTGCGCAACAACAGGCCCGGCCAGCAACAGGCCACTGAGAACAATCACGGCAAGTCTTGAACGGTGCATGCGTCTGCATCCTGGCGGTGATGGAAAGCATGACTGCCAGAGTATCCGTCTTGGCTGGCGGGTAGAATCACGCGGGCGCCAGCTGGGCGAATGCACACAGGACAGGGAATGACGTCTCGAATGATTGGAATGGCGGCGATGGTCGCGTTGCTGGCCGCCTGCACGCAGACACCGGCACCCGCACCGGACGCAGGCACCGCTGCCGCCGCACCGGCGACAGAAGCTCCAGCCGCCACCGCTACAGTGGTCGAAAACGAGCCGTCCATCGAAGACGGCGTGGACCCTTCGGTGTGGGACAACGAAGGTGAGCCGGAAGGCGAGACCCCCGGCGCGGAGCTCACCTGCAAGGACAATCCGCTGGCCACCTATTTCTTCACCCTGGTCGGCGGCAACACCGTGGACGACTGCGGCCGCAAGGACCCGAAGGTGCTGGCCGCGTTCAATGCCCTGATGAAGAACACTGCGGCGGCCGAATCGCCCGACAAGAGCATCCCCTCCCTGCGTGAACGCCTGCTGAGTGGTCCCAGCGGGCCTGGCGAACTGATGGTGCTGCAGGGCGAGCCGTGGTGGCTCTACACCGCCTGCCAGGCGCACCAGTGCCCGACCACCGCGTTGGCGATGCTGTACTCGCCGACGCAGTCGAAGATGGTCGGCCGCCTTACGGCCCGCTGCAAGGTGTGGTGGCTGGGCGAGCCGAACGCGGAGCAGCGTGCCCTGATCGATCGCGAGCGGCCGGTGGACGAAGCGATGCTGAAGGAAGAAGGCGATTCCTGCGAGTGATGGGCGCTAACGCCGGAAGAGGTTCCGGCGTTATTCCTCCGGTCGCATCCGCGCACTGACCTGCGCGGTCAGCGCCAGGCACGCCATCATCAAACCCTCCATCACCCGATCGCCCACGTATTCGTCGTCCGGGCCGTTCTGGCGGACGCGCTCGGCCGCCAGCAGCATCTCCAGCGCGATGCGCAGGCCTGCCAGTGCGCAGTCCGCATCGGCCAGTGCCATGCGACGGCCCGGCATCTGATGACGCTCCGGCCACGGCTGGCCGTCGGCGGCTGCGCCGTTGCCGATCCGCGTCAGGGTGGCAATGAAAGCCGTGGGGTCGAGCGCAGGTGGTTGCTCTGATACCTCATCGCCCGCAACGCGATAGGGGTGGGGGCGAGGGAATTCCGGTGTAGTCATGGCTGGGGCTCCGTGCAGGACAGACGGTAGCCGCCACACAAAGGTGGCGGGCGGAGACGTGGCTCGAAAACCGGGACAATGAACCGGCAGGCACAGGGCCTCCACGCTCCGCCCGCCGTAGCCGGCAGACGGATTGCCGACCGGCGCCACGCGAGGTGACGCCGGCCGGCAAGCGCAATCACTTCATTGTCGATACGGGTTTTCGAGGCCCGGCCACCCCAGATGAGGTGGCTCGTCATCTGTACCTGTGCCGACGCGTAGCGCCAATCAGAAGAGTTGCATTCAACGCTTGATGCAAGACGCTTTCGGCATTCTTGCATGCTGTTAAGCCGCCCCAAACGCCGATGGCGCAAGGGCCCTAAGCGATAGAGGAATATGCGACATGCGTCGTGGTTGCCTGCGTAGTGTGCTGTCGCCTCAGCGAGGCAATGACGACAGAACTCCGCGATTGGGCGGCACAACGTGGTTCTAATCGAGCTCTATGAGAAAGCGCGTGGCCATGGCAGATGGCACGACAGACGCCCCGACCCGCTTCAGTTCAACCAGTCCATAGCCTTCCATCATCCGAAGGGTACGAGAAAGGCTTGGAACCTTACGCCCGCATTGCTCAGACAGCTGGGTGAGGGACCTGGGTTGAAGTTCGCGCAGCAGTCGCAACAGCCGGCGGTTCTCATCGCTCAATACTGCGGCCAGGGAAGACAGGGTCGAGAAGGCTATCGCCCCATCCGTTACCTGCGGTGGGGCCGATCTGTCCCTTCGTTCTCCGCCGATGACACAACGTCGGAAGGTACTTTGGACTGGCGAACGGCGCGTGTCGGAATCTGTCATCGGTGCGAGATTGCATTGGGACCGATAGATCATGTCTGGCTGAGCACGAGTTGCATTGAACAAACGGCGCATGTAGGGCGCGCCTGCAGGACCGTGTCAGCTTCGGGCCAGGAGCGGACTTCCGCCCGGCTCCCGATCAACAACGCTGATCTCACGCTGATATCCATTTCCGGCCATCAACAAGCCTACCGGTCACTCGCTGGGTTTCAGCCGCTGCGCTGAGCGAGCGTACGAATCGAAGACGCGACGTCGCCTGTGCCAATCAACTGCTCTTCCAGTGCCTCTACCGCGGGTGTGCCGGCGGCCGCACTACGCATCAGCCGAAAGCTCGCTGCGGGGAGCGCGGGAAGTCCCAAGCCATCGCCGGCAATGACCAAGCCATCCTGGATGTCATCCTCAAGCGCGATAGTGATGGCGAGCCCCGACTTTGCAGCCGATCGCAAGCCCTGCTGGCTCGCCGAGCTGAAGGCGACGCGCCACTCGAGGCCGGCTTCAACAAGTGCTTCAACGCACACGTCCCGGTGCATGCACGGACTGGGCGCGAGGGCGAGTGGCAGCGCCTTCTCCGGTTCATGCTCGTACCCCGAACCGATGGCCCAGACGAAACGCGTTCGCCTCAGAAGCGGCCAGTCAACGTCCTCCCGCAGAAACAGGTTCACCGCCAGATCGAGTGTTCCTGCATGTATCTGCTCGTTCAGCGCTCCGTAGGGCTCCACGGTTACATCCAACCGCACCGCCGGAAATCTGCGGGAGAAGCGCGACAGCATTGCGGTCAACAGATCGCCGGCATAGGTCTCGGGCACGCCAAGGCGCACTGCGCCGGTAACGGGAGCCTTCTGGAATCGGCGAACCAGCAGGCTCTGGGCAGCAAGGATCTGCTCCGCATGACGCAGGAAGTCCTCGCCGTCTTCGGTGAGTGTCACGCTTCTCGTGGTCCGCTTCAGCAAGGCGCTGCCCGCCTGCTCTTCCAGCTTCCGGATCTGGTGGCTGATGGCGGATTGGCTAAGGCTCATGCGCTCACCCGCCTTGGTGAAGCCACCTGTCTCTACGACGGCGACAAAGGCGCGTAGCAGGTCGGGGTCAAAGAACACCGGAGCGATCCATGATGAAGATTGATCAATTCTATTAAATCAAATCATTTTTATCATCTTTGAGGTTTCCCCAAGATGGCAGCTCATTCGACACGCGCAGCTTCATTCGACGCTGCTGCGTGCCAGATCCCGGACCTGCCTGAGGAGACCCATGACTTCCCTTTCACCTGCTGCTCGAGACCGCCTGACGCTTTCAGCGGCATGCGTGGCATCCCTGATGTTCGGGCTGGAAATCTCGAGCGTGCCGGTCATCCTGCCGATACTGGAGGCAGAGCTGGGTAGCAGCTTCAGTGGCCTGCAGTGGATCATGAATGCCTACACCCTGGCCTGCACGACGGTGCTGATGGCGGCTGGTGCACTGGCGGATCGCTATGGGCGCAAGCGTGTATTCGTGGTCAGCCTGCTGCTGTTCGGTATCACATCCTTGGCCTGCGGCCTTGCGCGCAGCGGGCCAGCCTTGATCGTGGCTCGATCGCTGCAGGGCGCGGCGGGAGGCGCAATGCTGGTCTGCGTGTTTACGGTGCTTTCCCACCAGTTCAGTGATTCCGCACAGCGAGCCAAGGCATTTGGTATCTGGGGCGTGGTCTTTGGCGTGGGACTGGGTTTCGGCCCGGTCATTGGGGCTGGCGTCGTGGCCATCAGCAACTGGAGTTGGGTGTTTCTGGTGCATGCGCCCTTGGCAATTGGCGCGACGGTTCTTGCCGCGCTGGGCTTCAGGGAATCCCGAGCGCCAAGTCGCCGCAAACTGGACCTTGCGGGGATCGTCTCGCTCTCGGTGGCCGTCTTCTCTTTCACCTGGTACATCACTCAGGGCATTCCTGCAGGCCTGGCAAGCGGCTCTTCCATGGCGGCCGCCCTGGTTGCTGGCATCAGCCTGGCGGTATTCATCGCGGTCGAGCGCAGGGCGCCGGACCCGATGTTCGATTTTTCCATCTTTGGCAACCGGCGCTTTTCGGGCGCATTGCTGGGCTCGATGGGCATGAACTTCAGTTTCTGGCCACTTATGGTGTACCTGCCATTGTTCTTCCAGCACGGACTGGGCTACTCGAACATCGCGACCGGCCTATCCGTGCTGGCATACACATTGCCGTCGCTGCTGCTTCCGCCTTATGGCGAGCGTCTCGCTGTGCGCTTCGGGCCCGAGCGTGTGATCCCTGTCGGGATGTCTGTCATGGGTGGCGGAATGCTCATGATGGCGATCGGTGCAGGCGCGGACAACGCGAGCTGGCTGACGATGCTGCCAGGCTGTGTTCTTGCAGGCTCAGGCCTGGGCGTGATCAATACGCCCATCACCAACACAACGACCAACTCGGTGCCCAGCGATCGTGCCGGCATGGCGTCCGGCATGGATACCAGCGCCAGATTCATCAGCCTCGCCATCAACATCGCCGTAGTGGGGTTGATCCTGGTGAAAGGTACCGACTACGCACTTGGAACGAACCTGCCCTGGGGCGACCCTTCGCATCTGCGATCGCTTGCGGAGGGCTTGTCCGCGGGTACTGCGCGTCTGGATGAATTGGCGGCCACTGGCCAGGTTGTGTCCAGTGACGTCGCGCATCAGTCTCTGCTTTTCGGCTATCGACTCGCCATGGCTTACTCGGGCGCATGTGCCTGTGTCCTGGCAGTTGCCAGTGCGCTTGCGTTCCGGGGCAGTCGTCACTCCATGGCGTCGTCCACCAACGAATCGAAAGTGCTGTGAGGTGCCTGGGGAACGAGCGGAACGTTCGTAGCAGCGTAGCCTGGGCGCAAAAGGTCTGCGCTGAAGCGCTACGGTCTTTGGGGGGAGGCACCCAGGGACCGCTTCCAGCTAGAACCGCTCGTTTACCTCAGGCGACAGCCTCAGGGGCCCGCCACGGCTTGGCCTGAAAAGGCGGCAATCGCCCTCGCATCAGCCTTCGCCCGGGTTCCATGGGATGATGCGCTGCCCACCGGACGAACGACCATGCAGAAGCTGACGGACCCCCATCTGCTGGACGACATCGCCGAGATTGGTCGAATCCAGGCCGTGCCGCGCATCCTGGAGACCGTAGCCCACATCACGGGCTCGCGCTTCACCGCCATTGCCCGCGTGACCCAGACCACCTGGACCGCGTGCGCCACGTTCGACACCCTGGGGTTTGGGCTTGTTCCGGGTGGCCAACTGGTGCTCGAGACAACCATCTGCGATGAGATCAGGCAGTCGGCAACGTCGGTGGTATTTGCGCATGCGAGCAAGCACCCGGTTTACGCCACGCATCACACGCCGCGGATCTACGGGCTCGAGAGTTATGCGTCCGTTCCCATCCATCGGCCGGACGGAAGTTTCTTCGGCACACTCTGCGCGATTGACTCGGCACCGGCCAGCTTCGACGTGGCCCACGTGCAGAGATCCATGGAGCTGCTGGCCGATCTGGTAGGAAGCTACCTCGACAAGGAAGATCGCCTCGAGCGAGCGGAAACTGCGCTCTCCGACGCGCACCGCGTCGCCGACCTGCGCGACCAGTTCATTGCCGTGCTGGGTCATGACCTGCGCAGTCCTCTGCAGGCAATCAGCATCGCCGCGGATTCGCTGGCATGTGAGCTGAACGCTGAAGGTCAGCAACGAATGCTCGCGCACATCGCCTCAGGCGTTGCCAGAATGGATGGACTGATCAACGACGTGCTTGATTTCGCCAGGGGGCGTCTGGGCGGCGGTATTCCCATCGCGCTGCAGCTGACCAGCACGCTGGAAGAAGACCTGAAAAAGGTTGTGGAAGAGGTGGCCATCGCCACTGGCCGCCAGGACATCAAGGTCCGCATGCAGATGGACGACAACGTGGTCTGTGATCCGAGCAGATTGGCGCAGCTCCTGGCCAACCTGCTCACCAATGCAGCCGAACACGGAGCGCGCTCGTCGCCAATTGCGCTGACCGTCAACGCCACGCCCGAAATGCTTACGCTCGAAGTACACAACGACGGACACATTCCATCAGAGAGGATGGACGCCATATTCAGTCCGTTCTCTCGCGAGAAGAGTGAGCAGCCACGGCCCGGCCTCGGCCTCGGCATCTACATTGCGTCGGAGATTGCGCGCGCTCATGGCGGCACGCTGGAGGTGCAGTCCAGCGCGGCCACCGGCACCTTGTTCACGTTCAAGATGCCGCGGCTGGAACTTGCGTAGAGAGGCAGGTCTCGCTGCGCTCCGCCCTGACTGCGTCTTCAGCCCTCAACGTCCTTCACTTGCGGGCGTGTCGCGCGTCTTTTTCATCCACGCCCTTCGCAGCCGCGCGACTCTGCGCAAACTCTGGGAACGTTTCCTCGATCGAGTCCTTGTCCGGCAGCACGTAGAACACACCGCCCTTCTCGAACGTGGGGTTCACGATCTGCTCGTAGAACCCGGGTGAGACGTTGATGCAACCGTGGGTGACGCGGTTGTCGTCCGGCGTGGCGGATGCCAGTCGTTCGCTGCGCTTCTCTTTCGGGGTGCCCGGGGGGAGCGGGTGCATCGACACGGCGGAATCGTAGTCCACCCACAGCACGCGTCCGGCGTCCTCGGACGGGCCATAGCCACCAATGAAACGGCCGGCCGGGGTGGTGCGGTCGTGGCCTGGAATCGCGCTCAGCGCGAGCTTGGCGACGCCGGGCGCCGAGTGATCGCCGATGGCCGAACCAAACAATGCCGGCGCCGCGCCACGCAGCTTGCCGTCACCGCCGAAGACCAGGACCTGCGCAGCGGCCTTGTCCATGATCGCGAACGGATAGCCCTGGTTGTCCTTGCTGGCGACTACCCAGCCGGCCAGTGCAATGACGGTCTCGGATACTTCCTGGCCCTGCGGAAGTTCATCGGCGGCGTTCGCCGTTTCCGCGGCAGGTGCTTCTTTTGCTTCCTTGCCATTCTTGGCACTGGCCACGCTGGTGCCTGCCAATGCCAGCGCGATGGTCAGCGCGGCCGACACGGCCCGGCGTGCAGGGAATGAGTACGTACGAATGGGACGGCTCCTTCGGATGAAGACCGAGAGGTTGAAAGACACCAGTGGCCGGCGAAGGCCACTGGTGTCTGGTTCAAGCGTTCATCAAAGTGGGTGGGAGAGCGGTTACCCGCGCGGCTTGCGGCCCGGGACCCTTTCGAGCTGCTGGACGCGGCCTTCAATCTGATCCAGACGCTGGTTGGCCTGCTGTGCGGACTGGTTGGCGGATTCGGCGCTCTGCGCCGCGCCTTGCACCTTCACGTCGAGCTGGTCGAGACGTGAGTTGATCGAAGCGAATTCGTCTTTGTAGGTGGCGCAAGCACCGAGGCTTACGGTAGCAACGATGGCTACGGTGACGGCACGTGCCGCGTTGATTTGCTGCTTGGTCAGGAACATTCCACTCCCTCCTTCGTCTGGGGAGTCTGGAATATAGCGGCGTTTGTTCCCGGCGCTGCGAAGTGCTTTCAGCTGCAGTTGGAAGACGTGGATGGGCCGTGAAGGTGCGGCAAGCAGCCAACCTTAACAAGCGGGAACAAGCGAGCTGTGCTGCATCGGTCGATGCCCTTGCGCCGCTTCGATACAGCCAATTCATCAGGATGAAGCGGGCTCACGCTGTCCTAATGAATGGGCGCAGATGAGCGTCGCGCAACAGCTACGCCCGCACCTCACTGCTACACGTGCAGTTCTCAGATGCACGAAGCGGTCATGCCCTTCGTCCTGCGCCCGACGGCTACTACATGACGTATCGAGAGTTCCCTGAACAGGAACCTCATTCATGTACCGGTCAGTTCAATATTCAGGGCTGATTTCATCAACAAACGGATAATTCACACCTGTCGAACGCCCCTTATCCCTCCCCTCCCGAGGGGCGTTCGACGAAACCAAAATAATTAAAGGTGTATCCCGATGATCAAGAATTCGCTGCTTGCCCTGGGTCTGTTGGCCGCGCTGCCGTTCGCCGCATCGGCTGCCGATGGTCTGTCGTACAACTACGTTGAAGGCGGCTATGTGAACACCGATGCCAAGGGCGGCGACGCTGATGGCTGGGGCGTGAAGGGCTCGGTTGCCGTGCACCCGAACTTCCATGTCTTCGGTGATTACAGCAAGCAGGAAACCGACACCTTCAAGAATGATGTCGCCCAGTGGCGCATCGGTGCCGGCTACAACTACGGCATCGCACCGAACACCGACCTGGTGGCTCGTGTTGCGTACCAGAAGTTTGATATGAAGCACGGCCTGGACTTCAACGGCTACTCCACTGAAGTGGGCGTGCGCACCGCGTTCAACCCGTACCTGGAAGGCTATGCGCTGGCCGGTTACGAGGATTACAGCAAGAAGCACGGTATCAACCCGGACGGCGAGTTCTACGGCCGCGTCGGCGCCACCGCCAAGTTCAACCAGAACTGGGGCCTGAGTGGCGAAGTGAAGCTGGCCAAGGCCGGCGACCGCGAGTGGTTCGTGGGCCCGCGCTTCAGCTGGTAACAAACGCCTGTCGTTAGTGCGTGTAACTGGCGTGTGACCTCTCTCCCATACGCCAGTGAAGCCCGGCCTCGTGCCGGGCTTCTCTTTTTCCGGTTTCGCTTTGCCACAATGGGGCATGGGCGAACCTTCCACTCTCGCTGGCACCGGCACGGCCTACCAGGAACACCTGGCGCCTGCGCTGCTGCGTGGCCAGTTCGGCCAGCTCTGGCAGAGCCAGTTGTCGGCCGACGCCAGCGGCAGCATCACCGTGCTGCCCGATGGCTGCGTGGATATCCTCTGGCGTGAGGGTGCCCTGTTCGTGGTGGGGCCGGACCGGACCGCCGCACACCCGCAACTGGCGCCTGGTGCGCAGGTGTTGGGCGCGCGTTTCCGGCCCGGGCAGGCATCGGCGGCACTTGGCATCGACTTGTCTGAGATCGTCGGTCAGGCCGTGCCGCTGATTGAATTCAATGCCCGATGGGCAACGCAGGTTGCGGCCTCGATTGGTGATGCCGCGCCTGAGCAGCGTCTGCAACGTCTGGCCGATTGCCTGCAACAGAACATGCCTGCGGCCGTGGTGGACGAACACACGAAACGTGCGCATGTGCTGTTCGCGCACGCTGCCAAGGGCGACGTCAGCGTCGATGCACTCGCCACCCACCTGGCGATGAGCCCGCGCACCCTGCGCCGCTTCAGCCAGGCGCAGTTCGGTTACGGTGCAAAGTCGCTGGAGCGGATCCTGCGCCTGCAGCGGTTCCTGCGCTGCAGCCAGGCACAGCCCGCGCACAGTCTGGCGATGCTGGCCGCCGAGGCGGGCTATGCCGACCAGGCGCACCTCAGCCGCGAGTCCCGCGAGCTGTCCGGCCTGACCGCCAGTGCGCTGCGCCAGGAGTGGGCGCGTTGATGGCCGTTTCGTTCAAGACGCCTGCTCAACGCTGACCGATGCTGTGCGCTCCAACCACGGAGCCGCCCCATGAGTCACGCAGACACCACTGCTGCCGAACGCCGCATCGACAACATCGAATTCAACGTCGCCGACATCGCCCGCAGCAAGCGGTTCTATGGGCAGGTCTTCGGCTGGTCCTTCACCGACTACGGTCCGGCCTATACCGAGTTCGATGATGGCCGCCTCAAAGGGGGTTTCGTCGCTGACGAGGCGGTGGCAGCCACGGGAGGTGCGCTGGTGATTCTCTACTGTTCGGATCTGGCAGATGCACAGCAGCGCATCGTCGCGGCCGGCGGCGAAATCGTGCAGGACGTGTTTGCTTTCCCCGGTGGCCGTCGCTTCCACTTCCGCGATCTGGACGGCTACGTGCTGGCAGTATGGAGCGACCAAGGCTGAGCCTTGGTTGCCCCGGTGCTAGCGGACCGGCCTGCGGTACATCTCTGCGAGCGTGGCCTTGTACTGCGCCAGTGGCTGCAGCCCCATCGCCTCGCGGCGCGCATCCAGGCCTTCCATGTCTTCGGTGGGGCGGAGTTCCATCGCGCCATCATCGGCCTGTGTGAACTGGCTGCCATAGCGCTGCGGTTTGCCCTGCGCCAGCAGCACGCGATCAGTCAGTAGTGCCAGATCTGCAGAATCAGCTTCACCGGCTTTGGCGGCCTTCTCGATCAACGGCAACATATCGGCCTGGAACACGGGATCGTGATCGGCGTGCTGGACCAGCAGCCACGCGGCTTTGGCACCATCATGTCCAGCCAGGGCATACGTCGGCCAACCCTTGTCAGCTACCACCGATTTCAGCCAGTCGGCGTTGGCCTTGATCACTGGAGCTGTTGCTTTGAATGCCTCGCCACCGCCAGCGTCGACAGCCGCGTGCTGTGCCACCTGGTCGAGCTCGGCGCGCTCCAGCAGTTCCCTGCGCAGGGGCGCGTCCACCAATGCGAGGCGCCGCTGCTCGGCGGCCAGCACCTGTTTGTGCAAGTCCGGCCACGCCGGGTCGTTGCGCAGTGCATTCAATCCCGGCCGGTCCTTGTGCAGCAGGTCATCGAACGACAGCCTGCCGCTGGGGAGCAAGGTGGTCACGTAGTTCATCGCCTTTACCCGCTCGCCGGCCGCTGCCGTGCATTCAACCAGCAGCAGTTCGCCACCCTCGGGAAAACGGCCTCCACGTTGCAAAAGATCATCCAGCAACTGCGCACATCCGCTGAAGTCATCGGCGCCATAGCGTTCGAGCGCGCTGAAGAAGGGGCCTTCGTTGGAGGCTCGAATCTGCATCGGGATGGCCAGCAGCAATGCCAGTGCTACGGCAACGGGCACATGCGGCCATCGCATCAGTGAACGGAACATCGGCTGCTTCCTCCGTGAAGTGCGTGGATGGCGAGCCCTTGCAGGCCGCATGTCTGCAGGCTAGCAGTGTCATGGCGAGGCCTCAAATTGACAGGCGGCCAGAGCAGCCGGAGCATTCGATCACCGACACTGAGCAACAGGCGCACGCGCTTGCCAGCGGATGGCTTACGCTCGCCGCGAACTGAGAACCGCTCCGTCGCCCGCAAGGCCGTTCCGCTATGATCGCCCGCACATCGCCCCATGCGATTTGCCCGCCTCAAGCCAGCAGGAACTGCCGTGAACGCCCAGCCCGCCCCCATCACCGCCCTCAACCACACGCTCGACAACGAGCCGCAGCAGATCACCGCACCGCTGACCCATTCGGCCGCGTTCCTGGTGCTGACGGTGAAGGACGATGAGGCGTCGCTGGCGAAAGTGCGCGAGGTGCTGGCCAGCACCGATGACCTGATCAAGAACACCGCCATCCGCGAGATCGAGCGCACCTTCACCTGCAACGTGGCCATCGGCCACCGCGTGTGGGCGCCGCTGGTGGGCAGCACGCCGCCGCGCGAGTTGAAGCCGTTCCAGGAAGTGAAGGGTGCTGCCCACACTGCCGTGTCCACGCCGGGCGACCTGCTGTACCACATCCGTGCACGCACGATGGACCTGATCGTGGCGTTCGAGAAGAATCTTCTGCTGGCCTTCGGCGATGCCGTGGAAGCGGTGGATGACGTGGCCGGTTTCCGTTACTTCGACGGCCGCGACCTGCTCGATTTCGTCGACGGTACCGCCAACCCGGAGGGGCTGTCGCTGCCGGAGGCGACCATCGTCGGCGACGAAGATCCCGACCATGCCGGTGGCAGCTACGTGGTGGTGCAGAAGTACCTGCACAACCTCGATGCCTGGCGTGCGCAGAAGACCGAAGCGCAGGAAGCAATCATCGGCCGCACCAAGCACGACAACATCGAGCTGGATGACGCGCCGGCCGACGCGCAGAAGTCGCACAAGACGCTGTGCACCATCGAGGATGCCGACGGCGAGCACGAGATCCTGCGCGACAACATGCCGTTCGCCAATCCGGGGCGCGGCGAGTACGGCACCTACTTCATCGGCTACACGCGTCGGCTGTGGGTGATCGAGAAGATGCTGGAGCGGATGTTCATCGGCAATCCCGCGCCGCTGCACGATCGCATTCTCGATTTCTCCACCGCGACCACCGGCGTCACCTTCTTCGCCCCCTCGCGCAAGGTGCTGGCCGACCTGGGCGACTGATCACGCCGGGTGGGGCAGCCAGGTAGATCCACGCCATGCGTGGATGGATCAACCGGTTGCCCAGAACAGCCACGCATGGCGTGGCTCTACTGCGCCGCCATCTGCCTGTCATCTGCAGCACCGACCATGGCGCGTTGGACGGCAGTGGAGGCGTGGGTGATGAATTCTGCAGGCAACAGGCGCACCACGCGCCGTGGCTGGCGCCCGTTGGCATGGTTGCTGGGCCTGCTGGCGCTGGGCAGCGCCAGCGTGTCCGCACAGGACGCGCCTGCGCATTGGATGGCCTATGCCGCCTCCGTCAGCGGCGAACTGCAGCAGCGCCTCCAGCAGGAACAGGATCCACGCGCCCAGCGCCTGCTGGCCTGGCTGCAGGAGTATCCCGATACGCCGACACCGCTGGTGGTGAGCGTGTGGATCGCCCGCGATGGCGCGATCTCCAAACTGGAATTCGACAGCTTGGGTGATGCCCAGGTGGATGCCGATCTGCGTGCGACGCTGCAGGCCACGGCGTTGCCGGCGGCGCCGCCGAAGGACATGCGCCAGCCGCTGCGGTTGGGGCTGGTGCTGCAACCCAGGTAGAGCCGCGCCATGCGTGGCTGCGTTTGGTAGATGCCGACCTTGGTCGGCACGTGAGCGCCAACCAAGGTTGGCGTCTACCGGTGCCCGCCAGCCACGCATGGCGTGGCTCTACCGCGTTGCCAGCTGCGGTTCACGTGCGGCTGCACGCCACGCCCGCAGCCCGAACAATGCCAGGCCCAGGAAGAACACGTACAACGCAGCAGTCACGTGCAGCGACTTGAACAGGTACGCGCCCACGTAGACCACGTCCACCACGATCCACACCCACCAGCAGGCGGCGTGTCGGCGTGCCTGCCACCACTGCCCGACCAGGCTCAACGCGGTCAGCATCGCGTCCAGCCATGGCAGCGCCGCATCGGTGAAGGTGTGCATGCCGGCGCCAAGCGCGACGCCGGCGCACAGGCCGATGGCGAGGTCGCGCAGCAGCGTGCCGCGCGCCAGCGGCACGATGCGGATGCTGCCCTCATCGGCCGCGTGCTGGCGCCAGTTGATCCAGCCGTAGACCAGGAAACCACCGAAGGCGACCTGCAGCAGCGTGTCCGAGTACAGCTTGGCCTCGGCGAACACCGCGCCGTACAGCGCGACCGACAGCAGGCCGACCGGCCACGCGGCCAGCCGTCGCTTCGCCATCAGCCACACCCCGAGGATGCTGAAGAGGGCTGCAGTCCACTCGAGCGCGACGCCGCTCACAGCGCGAACGTCACCGACAGGCGTGCCTGTCGCGGTGCGCCCGGGAACAGGTAGTAGTCACCGCCGCTGCTGCCGGTGTCGCGCCAGTAGAAGCGGTTGAACAGGTTGTCCACCGACAGGTTCCAGGTCACGGCACGCTCGTGCAGGCGGTGCTGGAAGCGCAGGCCAGCGTCGAACACCGAGTAGTCCGGTGCGCGTACACCGCCATCGGCGCGGGCGACGTTGGCGGCGGCATAGCGCCAACCACCGGTCACGTCCAAGCCCTCGGCGAACGGCAGTGCATAGGCCAGATGCACGCTGGCGCGCACCTTCGGCACGTTCACCAGCTGATGGCCTTCGTAGGCCGGAGTACCGCTGTCGCGTGCGCGCGCCTGCAGCACGCTGGCGCTGGCGACGATCTGCAGGGCGTCGGTCAGCTGGCCGTTGGCGGTCAGTTCCAGGCCGGTATGGGTCTGCTTGCCTTCTTCGACGAAGGTGTAGCCGGCATCACTGCCGTCCGGCTTTGCGTACTGGTAGGGCTGGGTAGTGCGGAACACCGCGGCGCCCAGGGTGAGGGCGTCCACCGGCACGTACTTCACACCCACTTCCAGCTGCCGTGACTGCATCGACGGCAGGAAGGTATCGGCGTTGGACGTCCAGAACGGTGCTTCCTGGCCCAGCGAAATGCCGCGCACGTAGCTGGCGTAGGCGTTGAGCTGGTCGGTGGCCTTCCACACCAGCGCGGTCTGCGGCAGGAAGCGCGACAGGCGGCTGTGGCGCTGCGGCGTGCCGCGCTTGTCGTAGGCGCGCTCGTCGAGGCGCACGAAGCGGCCGCCCGCCAGCCACTGCCAGTCATCGCCGAAGCTCATCCGGTCCAGCGCGAAGAACGCGGTCTGGCGGCTGTCCAGGCGCCGTGCCGATGCACCCGGCATCTTCGGCGAGGGCTCGAACACCGGCACCTGCGCATCGTGGATGTTGCTGGTGCCGACGTACTCGTTGACGCTCGGGCGCTTGTCGACGGTGCGGCGGAAGTAGTCGGCGCCGATGCTCAGCTGGTGGCCGACGCTGCCGGTGTCGAAGCTGCCGCGCAGTTCGGCACGCGCCTGCTGGTTACGGCGGGTGTCATCCGGGCTGCGGTAGTCGTAGATGTCGTAGTCGCCGTTGGGGGCGAAATAGTTGCCCGGCACGCTGCCGTCTGCGCACCCTGCGGTGTAGTAGCAGCCGTAGGCGAAGGCGACGTTGTCATCGATCACCGAGCGGCTGTGACCGATCGACAGCCGCGACTGCCAGGCGTCGTTGAAGTCGTAGGTGTGCAGGGCGGTGATGTTGGTGCTGGCGATGTCCACCGGCCGCTGCCACGGCTGGTAGCCGAGCAGGCGCTCGCGGTCGACGCCGCGCGGCAGCTCGCGCGCGCCCAGCAGCTGGAAGCCGGACACCGAGCGCTGCGAGCTGGTCTGGTAGTTGGCATCCACTTCCAGCTTGCCGTGTTCGCCGATCAGCCAGTCGGTGGCCAGCGAATAGAAGTTGCGGCGACCGTCGGCATGCTCGACGTAGGAATCACTGGCATCCCAGGCGGCATTGAAACGGACGCCGAAGCGCGGGGTCAGCCAGTGGCCGACATCCACGGCGGCATAGCGCGAGCCCTCCGAATCGGTGCCCAGGGTGACCGTGCGTACTTCGGCCGGGCGCTTGCCCACGTAGTTGATGATGCCGCCGGGCGCCATCACGCCAGCCGCCAAGCCGGCTTCGCCCTTCAGGATCTGCACTTCCTGGATGTTCTCCAGCGCCAGGCGCTGTTCGCCGGCGATGGACATGCCGTTGAAGCGGTAGCCGGTGGCCGCATCCAGCGCGAAGCCGCGGATGGCGATGCTCTGGTAGTAGCCCACCGGCGCATAGGCATCGCCCAGTGAGGCGTCATTGCTGGCCAGCTCGGACAGCGAACGTACCTGGCGACGGTCGAGGTAGTCGCGCTCCAGCACGTTGACCGAGGCGGGCGTGTCCTTCCAGGAGCCGCCGCCGAATGCGTTGACGCGCGAGGTATCGGCCTTCGGTTTGCCGGCCTGCACGCGCACTGCCGCCAGTTCGGTGGGCGAGGACGGCGGAGCATCAACGGCGTCGGCGCCTGCCTCGCTGGCGTACAGCGGCAGGGCAGCGCAGAGGGCAAGGGCGAGCAGGGTGGGGCGCAGGCAGCGGTTCATTCGATTCGTCTTCAGACAACAAGGGAGACGAAGCGACGGCGCGCAGGTGCACCGGCCCATGACGGGGGTGTGGCTGCGGCTCAAAGCTCCCTACGCCGGTGCAAACCGGATCAGGTTCCAAGGGACTCTCTCAGCCTGGCAGATCCAGGCACCCCCGCTTCAGGTGACCATTTCACTACAAATGGTACGGATTTGCGAGCTACCTCCCTTCAGCCGCGGTCAGATCCCTTTCCAGCGGAAAGGGATCTGACCCCGGCCGAGCGCATCATCGACGCATGGCGTCGATCTACCGGGTACCCAGCGTGTTGGGTGGCTCGCGGCTTACGCGGCGGCGTGCAGGGCCGCCAGCAGGGCCTGGCCGGGGGCCGTGGCGAACCAGGCCGGATGCCCGAGCATGAACGGCTGCCAGGCGACGTCGGCATTCGCGGTGGAGCCGGTGACGCCCTCGAAGTACTCCACTTCGGACAGAGCGAAGTCGAAATGCACCATCGGCAGCAGGTCGGCCAGCAGGTGCACGCGCGTGGGCGACAGCGGCAATTCCTGCCGGTAGCCGTCCAGCAGGGCCAGGGCGATATCGATGCGTACCGCGTCGGTGCCGCGCTCCAGCTGCAGCCAGGCCACCGCGTTGCGTTCGATCGCGGTGGCCAGGTCGAACAGCGCGCTGGTCGGCGAGGCCAGACCGAAATCGAGCACCGTGGCAATCGTGCCGTCGTCGTTCCACAGCAGGTTGGAGACGTGCCAGTCGTTGTGCGCCCACAGCCGTGGTTCGTCCTGCAGGCGCGCGGCCAGGCCGTGGTGCCAGGGCAGGACGTCGCGGTGCAGCTGTTCTTCCCAGGGAATGCGCGCCAGGTAGCGGGCCAACCCGGGGCGGTTGCCGAGGTCGGCCTTCAGCGCGGCGATCGGGTCATCGGCGCGGATCAGGTCGTCGCGTGCCACCAGCAGATGGGTACTGCGTTGCGGGGCGTGGTAGCTGGCCGCGGCGCGGTGCAGCGTGGCCAGCATGCGCCCTGCCTCGCGGGCCTGGGCGACGTCGGTCAACGGCGACCACGAAGGCAGTTCGCGATACAGGTCCTTGCCGGTGCCCACCGCATGCAGTTCGTAGGTCCACTGGTCGTGTTCGAGTGCGGTGCGGCCATCGTTGCTGGCCAGCACCTGCACCACCGGCATGCCGGCAGTCGCCAGATGTGCGATGAAACGGTGTTCTTCCTCCAGGCTTCCAGCGCTGCGCACACTGTGATGGTGGCGCTTGATGAAGAGCGGACCGCCCGTGCCGTCGACGATGGCCGCGGCCGACAACGGACGCGGGCTGTGCCAGCGCAGCGTGCTGTCCGCGCCCAGCTGCGGAAAGTGGCCATGCAGCCAGGTGATCTCCTGCGCGTCGATCGCTGGCCAGTCGGCGGCGACCTCGTCGTTGTTGAGGCCCTGCACGCGATGGGGGGAAGAAGTCATGCCACGGCCGCTGGTGAGTAAAGGAACATCCAAGGCTGCGCATTCAACGCCATGGACGCCACAGACGCAAACGGGCGGGTCATCGACCCGCCCGTCAGGGACATCATGTGCGGCCTGTGGCCGGCGCGCTTACCAGCCGCGATGGCGGCCGCGGTCGTGGTAGTAACGGTTGTCATGGCGCTCGCGCTGCCAGCGACGGTCATCGCGGCGGTCGTAGCCATAGCCGCGGTTGTAGCCCCGGTCATAACGGCGGTCGTAGCCACGGTCGTAACGGCGGTCATAGCGCCCGTCGTAGCGGCGATCATGGCGGTCGGAGGTGGTCAGGTTGCCGATGGCGCCGCCGGCAACCGCGCCGCCGACGGTGGCGGCCGGGTCGCCGTTGGAGATCAGGTGACCCGCCACGCCGCCGACCACGGCACCGACCACGGTGCGCTTGTCCTTCCTCGACATCGCGCTGGCATCACTGACCACGGCCACGCCGGCAAGAAGTGCCAGGGCCATCGCCAGACCACGGAAGCTGAGTGCGGAAGTGCTGAGCATGTTGGGTTCTCCTGTGAGGTGCATGCCACGGTGGGCAGGGAGGGCGCTGGGCGCCCCGGCTGCCGTAGGGACCACGCTGGTGCCCGGACATTGCCGGAACATTGCGCGCGATCCCCGTGCGGCTTGCGCATTCATCTAGCGTCAGGCGGCATGAAGCGAGGCTGAAAGCGCTGCGGCCGCTCAGCTGCCAGAAAGGAAAAGGGCCGCAGTACGCGGCCCTTCCCCTGGTCTCCGCCTGCCTGGCTCAGTGGCCCATGGCGCGCTGGGCCTGCTTCACCTGCTCCTGCTGGGCGTCCTGCTGCTGCAGGACATTCGGTGCACCGTGCACCGCACCACTGCTGAGCGCCATGCTCTGCTCGCTGGCAGCGCGGGTTTCCACCGCCGCGCGGCAGGCGGCCGGGTCGCCGGCGGTGCCCTGTACGGCAAACATGCGCTCGCCGTTGGTGCTGGGCACCACCGAATCGATGCGCTGCATGCCGCTGGCCTGCGCTTCCTTGGTCAGTGCAGCGGCGGCGGCCTCCAGTGCATGGCGGTCCTTGAAGGTGCCTGCCGGCAGGCCTTCCATGCCCTTCACGGCCTGGTTGTACATCGGGTTCTGCGGATGGCGCTCGTCATTGAGCAGCGGACGCTCGCGCGCGTCCTTGATCGCATCCAGCGTCTTCGGGCCGATGATGCCGTCCACTGCCAGACCGTTGTCCTTCTGCAGCTGGCGCACGGCAGCCTCGGTGTTGCGACCGAACTTTCCATCTTCGACCAGCGGTTTGCCGTCGGCGCCCACATATCCCAGGTGGCCCAGCTGTTCCTGCGCCCTGCGCACACCTTCGCCGTGCGCACCCTGCTTATGTACTTCGTTGCTGGTCTGCGGCTTTTCCGGCGCTGCCGGCTTCGGCTCGGACGCGCTCTTGGCCTGCGCCTGCTCATGCGTCTGGCTGCGGTTCTCCAGCAGGTCGCGTGCCTGGTGCAGCGGATCAGAGGCGAACAGCTTCCAGTTCGGGTGGTCCTTCACCTGCTTGAGGTAATCCTCCACCGGCATCGTGTGCACACCCAGCTTGCCGGTGGACTGGCTGATCAGCAGCTTGTCGGTGTTCGGGTCACGCACCACCATCACGATGTGGTCGATGCCATTCCAGTGCTCGTGCTTGGTCTTGGCCGTATCCAGGCCGATCACCATGCCTTCCTTCAGCGCACCCGGCTTGAGGATGTCGTCGCGCTTGAGCAGCACGCCCGAGTCCTTGTAGGCCTCGTGCACGATCCCGCCGGAGCCGGCGAAGCCCAGCTTGATCTTGTCGGCGTCGGCGAACACCGCGTGGCCGGCCTTCTGGTTGATCTCGTCCTGGGTCTTGTTGAGCATCGTGCCGACCCAGCCGGAGCAGTCGATGTAGCCCTGCTCGACGTTCTTGCCGGTGACACCCTTGCCACGGTAGTACTGGCTGGATTCGATGTTGATCGCGTACTTGACGTTGTCGTACTTCACGCCGGCGTTGTAGGCCGCATCCAGCGAAATGCCGGGTGCATCCGGCTTGGCTGCGGCAGCCGTGGCGGTGGCAGCGATGGTCGCGGCACCGGCCGCAACAGCGGCCTGCGCGGCCGGGGTCACGGTCTGCGTCGGTGCGGCCTGCACCGGTGCGGGACGTGCCTGGGCCTCGGTGATCGGTGCGATGTTCTTTTCCGGGATGCTGATCGCGTCGTACTTGCGGTCGTAGTACTGGGCGAAGGTGCTGGCCAGGTCACGATCATTCATCGTGCGCATCTCGGTGCGCGTGTGCCCGGTCAGCGCTTCCACGTCGCCACCGATCTGGCCCATGATGCGCGGGCGCATGTTGATCGGATCGCCGTGGCCATCACGCACCAGGCCGAACGTGCCGGTGGCGATCGCGGTCTGGATCGAACCGTAGCCGGCCGCACCCTGCTGGTGTGCCAGATACAGGTCCAGGCCGCTCGGCTTGTCATCACCGGACAGGTACGGGTGGCCGGTGCGGTCATGGCGCTTTTCCATGTCCACCAGGTTGCGCTTGAACATCTCCGCTGCCGCTTCGGTGTTGCGGGTCGGGTCGTACTCGTGGCCGGTCAGGCCGTACTGCTTGGCCGACGACGGCAGGAACTGGAACAGGCCCTTGGCATCGGTCTTGTCGTTGTGCGCGCGTTCGTTGAAGCGGCCACCGGTCTCGATGTGGGCAAAGCGCAGGAAGTCTTCGCTGGCGATGCCCTTGCGCTGTGCAACCTGCTCGATGATGTCGAGAACTTCCTTTCTGCTGTAGTCACGTTGTGCCATGACACTTCCTCTGGGGTTGATGGTGCGGCCTTTGCCGCGATACGCCAACCGGACTCATCCGTGAGTCTTCAACATGTCGGTCAACAGGTGCTGCGGGGTGTTGCGTCTTACTTTTCGACGTAGGCCTTGCGGGCGGCGTCGTAGTGGTACTGGCGTGCATCGGCCGCACCCAGCGCACGGGTCTGGCCCGGGCCGGAAATGGTGGTGCCGGTGGCGGTGACACTGATGGTGGGCAGGTCGCTGCCGGCGACGGCGTTGAAGGCCAGAACGCCCTGGTTGCTGACGCACGGCATCACCTGACCGTCGTCGCAGGCGGCCGAATTGTCTTCGCCGGTGATCACCGTGCCCAGGCTTGCCCAGACCTGGCCGTCTTCGGATTTCTCGTAGTCCGGGTTGAACACCAGCACGGCGTAGCTTTCGATGCTGGTGCCGGTGGCGAAGGTGCTGGTCGGCACCGCCAGTACCAGCTTGCCGGCCGGGGTGCGGTACTCCAGCGGCTTGCGCTTGCTGTCGATGTCCGGCGCGGTGCCGTTGGCGCCGACGGTGCCGATCCACGGTTCGGCGCCCTTGAACACCCACGGCCGATCCGGCTTGTCGCCGGTCAGGGTGAAGGTGGCCTCGGTGAGCGTGACCTGGCTGTCCGGACCGACGTCGTCCTCGCCGGGCTTGCCGTACTTCTGCGGCGTGTTCCAGGCAAAGCCGGTGTAATAGCGGGTGCCGGCCACTTCGAAGGCATGGCCGAACCAGAAGGTGGCGACACTGCCATTGGCTACTTCATACGAAACGGCGCCATCGCCGTCGACGTCGTAGATGAAATACAGCACGCTGCCGGCATCGGGGGGCGTGGCGGTGGCCGTGGTGGCGGGTGTGGCGGAGCTCTGCATCGGGGCAACATCCTGTCGTGGCGCGGTGGCGCCCTGTGGTGACGCGGTCGAAGTCGAGGGGGTGCAGGCGCTGGCAAGCAACGCTACGAGCAGGCCGGCGAACGTCGCACACAGACGTGGGCGGACACGGGCCAAGCGGGATTCCGGAAGGATCTTCATGCACCTCTCCATGGTTTGCGGGCGTCGGGCAGGAAGGCCAACGCAGAACACGCCCCACCCCAAGTGAGGGGGGAACGTCGTGATGAGCCGGTCGATTCCTTCGACCTCGCATAGGAAAACCCATCAGGGCCGATGATGGCACAGATGCGACGATGATCACAGGGGGCAGGGGGGAGGCTCCCCCAAAGAGCTGTGAACGGTGTCTCAGATCCTGCCGTCGCGCAGGTAGTCGAACAGTTCCGCGTCGCCCTTCAGCCCCAGCTTGAGCATGGCATCGCCCTTCTGACGGCTGATGGTGCTGACGCTCTTGTGCAGCTGCAGCGAGATTTCCTTCACCGTCATGCCGGTGCCGAGCAGGCGCAGCACCTCCACTTCGCGCGGTGACAACGGCTTGCCATCGCCCTCGCGCATGCGCCAGCTGCCGGCTTCCTCCACCCGCTCACGCAGGCTGCGGCTGATGTAGGACTGGCCGCGATAGACCGCCTGGATCGCCTGCGGCAGTTCATCCATCGACGAACTCTTGTCGACCAGGCCGAGCACGCCGCTGTCGAGCACCATGCGCAGGATCGCCAGGTTGTTGGAAACGCTGAGCATGAGCACCGGCAGGTCGGGATGGCGGCGGCGGATCATGCCGATCATGGCGAAGCCATCGGCCTGGGGGCTGCCGGGCATCGAATAGTCGGTGACCAGCAGGTCGCAGGGCTGGGTGGTCAGCAGGGTCATCAGCGCCTGGGCGTTGTCGGCCTCGCCAACGACTTTGCCAACGCCGCTGGACTCGATGACGGCGCGGGTACCGATGCGGACCACGGGGTGATCGTCTGCGATGATGATGCGCAAGGTCATGCTCTAGTATGGCCACCGGCACGCCGGACCGCGACTATCGCGGTCCTTGGCAGGACTTCCAGGAGATCGTTGCAGATGCGCAGCTGGGCGGCTCGTGGACTGATCCTGTTGACGACCCTGCTGGCTCTGCCGGCGCTGGCCCAGTCCGCGTCCGCGCCGGGACCGTTGCCGCTCAGTCCCCTGCAGCGCGAATACCTGGCCGCACACCCTGTTGTCGTTGTTGGACAGTATGACAGTGGCTGGCCCCCTTTTGAGTCGATCCAGGACGGGAAGCAGGTGGGCCTCGGCCCGGACTACCTGACGCTTTCGGCCCGTCAGCTTGGACTGAAGGTGGAGACGCGCCGCTTTGCAGACTGGCCCTCGGTGCTGGATGCGGCATGTCGCGGCGAGATCGACGTGGTAATGAACATCGCGCTCAGCGCCGAGCGCACCCGTTGCATGGTCTACACCGCCGCCTATGCCGAAGCACCGCTGGCCATGGTCGGGCGTCCCCAGGACCTGCGTGCTTCGGAGGCACCCGATCTGGATGGCCTGCGCGTTGTGGTCGAGCAGGACTTCATGACCGGGCCGCAGGTGCGTGCGCGATTCCCACGGGCACGACAACTTGTCGCAGACAACACGCTGACCGCCTTGAATATGGTCAGAGACGACAAAGCCGACATTTTCATCGGTAATGCCTACGTGGCAACGGAACTGATCGCCGCCGCCAAGTTGAAGGGTGTGGTGTTGCTGCGGCCCAGCGATCTGCCCCCCGAGCAGTTGCATTTCGGTGTGCCCAACAGCAAACAACCGTTGTCCGAAGCACTGGATCTGGCGCTTGCCGCTGTCAGCGAAGCTCAGCGCGACACCCTCGCGCAGCGCTGGCTGCCACCGCCGCAGTGGTCGGCGTCGGCGCAGCTGGCATTGAGCCAGGCCGAGAAACGCGTGCTGCAGCAGCCATTGAAGATCGGCTTTGCGCCCAACGCCGCACCGCTGTCGTTCGCCGACAGGAATGGCAAGCCCAGTGGCCTGACCAATGAATACCTGCAGCGCCTGCTGCAGGCCGGCGCCAACCTGCGGGTTGAAAACAGCCATGACTGGTACGAGGTGCGCGAGAAGGCGCGTCGCGGGGAACTGCAGGCGGTGATCGGCATTCCTTCCGATTCGCGCTATCTGGGGCCGGAATGGGTGTTCAGCCAGCCCTTCATCACCGTGCCCAACGTGATCGTCACCCGCACGGATGGTCCGTCGATGCTGGGCTTGTCGGACCTGGACGGCAAACGCGTGCTGCTGTCCGATCCGGAGCGCATCCGCGGCTACGTGCAGCAGCAGGCGCCGTCGGTGAAGATCGTCGCCGCGCGCAGTGCCGAGCAGGCCCTGCAACGTCTTGCGGATGGCGAGGCCGATGCCTACGTTGGCAACCTGGCGCTGGTCGACCAGCTGCTGCGCAACCGCTTTCCGGGGCGCCTGCAACTGGCTGCGCCAGCCGGGTTCAACGACCAGCTGGCGCTGGCGGTGGAGCGCCGCCATGCGGCCTTGGCCACCACCTTCGACCGCCTGCTGCTGCAGATGGGGCCACGCCAGCGCGAGGCCCTGCGCGGCGATTGGCTGGCGGTGGAATATCGCGATGGGGTGGACTGGCGCACGCTCCTGCGTTGGGGCCTTCCCCTGCTGCTGGTGCTGGCCACCGCGGTGGCGGTGCACGGGTTGGGGCACTGGCGGTTGCGCCGCGAAGTGGCCGGCCGCCGTGAGCTGGAGCAGCGCCTGGCCGAGGTGACCGACAACCTGCCTGCCATCGTCTACCAGGCCCGCCGCGAAGCGGACGGCACCTTGAGCTTTCCCTTCATTGCCGGCGATGTGCAGTCGATGTTCGGCATCAGCCGGCAGCAGGCGGAAGCGGATGGGCAGGCGTTGCTGGCGTGCATCGATGCCGATGACCGTGAAAAGGTGTTGCGTGCGATGGAACTGGCGGCGCGCAATTTCGCGCCGCTTTCCTTCGAGTTCCGTATCCATCGTGACGGAGGCGTGCCCTGCTGGGTGCGCAGCCAGGCCCATCCGTATTCAACCGAAGCGGGCGCGGTGACCTGGAGTGGTTACTGGGTGGACGTGAGCCAGGCGCGCGCGCAGGCCGACGCGCTGGCGGCGGCGATGGTCGAAGCCGAACAGGCGGCGGCAGCGAAGTCGCGCTTCCTGGCCACCATGAGCCATGAAATCCGCACGCCGATGAGTGGTGTGCTGGGCATGCTGGAAGTGCTGGCGCATTCGCCGTTGGACGCCGAACAGCAACGCATCCTCGGCGTGATCGAAGACTCGGCGCAGATGCTGCGGCAGATCCTGGACGACATCCTCGACTATTCGCGGATGGAAGCGGGCGCGCTGCGACTGGAGCCGGTACCGCTGCCGGTGCGGCCCCTGCTGGAAGGGGTGCATCGATTGTTGTTGCCGCAGGCCACGGCGCGCGGCCTGGACCTGCAGCTGGACATCGACGAACAGCTGGCCCAGGCCCATGAAGTGGATGGCGTGCGTTTTCGACAGATCGTGTTCAACCTGGTCAGCAATGCCATCAAGTTCACCGTGAAGGGCTCGGTGCGGCTGCAGCTGGAGGTGCTGGGACCCACTGCGGAGGATGGCAGCCAGCCGCTGCGCCTGAGTGTCACCGATACCGGCATCGGCATTGCGCCGGAGCAGTTGCCGACCCTGTTCGAACCCTTCACCCAGGCCGGCGCGTACATCCAGCGCGACCATGGTGGTGCCGGGCTGGGCCTGAGCATCTGCCGGCGCTTGGTGCAGAAGATGGACGGCGAAATGAAGCTGGAAAGCACGCTGGGCGAAGGGACGCGGGTGGAAGTGCTGCTGTCGCTGGTGGAGGCGCGCAGCGAGGATGTGATGGCGCTGCAGGCCGAGCATCAGCAGATCGCGTTGCTGCCCCCTGATCTGCGCCAGGCACGGGTGATGGTCATTGAAGACCATCCCACCAACCAGGCGATGATGGCCTGGCGCCTGCAGCAGCTGGGTGTGCCGCATGTGCTGGTCGATGACGGGCAGCAGGCCCTGGACCGGCTGGCGGAGGAATCGGAATCCTTCGATCTGGTCATCACCGATTGCCGCATGCCGGTGTTGGATGGATTCGGCTTCACCCGCCTGCTGCGCGAGCGCGAGGGCCGCAACGGCCAGCCGCGGATGCCGGTACTGGCGCTGACCGCCAGCGTGCTTGACGACGACGCACGCCGCTGCCGCGAAGCCGGCATGGATGACGTGCTGGCCAAACCGTTGTCGTTGGCGACGCTGCGACAGGCGCTGCTGCGCTGGCTGCCGCGCGCGGACGGTGTGGAGGATGACCAGACTGCAGTGGACAGCGACGATGAACCCGATGGCGACGAGGGCCTGCCCGACCTGGCGACCCTGCAGCGGCGCTTCGGTTCGCGCGAGATCGCCCAGCAGCTGCACGACAGCATGATCAAGGCCAGCAACGAGGACATCGCGACCCTGCAGCGCGCGCTGCAGGAAGGCGACCGGGTGACGGCCGCGCTGCATCTGCACCGGCAGGCCGGTGCGCTGGGCGCGGTGGGTGCACGGGGCCTGGCCGATCGCGCCAACGTGCTGGTGGAACGGTTGCAGGCCGCAGGTGATGCCGAGATCGCAGCGGCGATCGCTGATGCCGGACAGTTCGTGGAGCATCTGCAGCACCAGCTGCAGCACCTGGCTCACTGAGCCGCGTATTCCTGCAGGTAGGCGATCACCAGTGCGCGACGCTCCGCGCTCGGGAAGGCGTTGTACATGCGCGTGCCGGGCACCAGATGGGTGGGCGACTGCAGGAAGGTGTCCAGAGTCTGCGCACTCCACACGAAGTCGGCGCGGCGCATGCCTTGCGAGTATCCGTAGTCGGGCAGGCTGCCCGCACGACGGCCGATCACCCCATGCAGGTTGGGTCCGAAGCGGTGGATGCCGCCGGCCTTGACGGTGTGGCAGCCGGCACACAGTTCGAATGCCTGCTGCATCGCCTGCTGGCGTGCCTGTTCCGGCGTGCTGGGCACAGCCGGTTGGCGCTGGCACGCGCTGGCGGCCAGGGTCATGGCAACAACAAGAAGCAGATGAAAGGCGCGCATGGCGGGCAGGATAACGGTCGCACGCCACGTGGAGCTGCGACCGGCGGTCGCAGCCCCATCACCGGTCACATGCCGGAGTAGTTCGGTCCGCCGCCGCCCTGCGGGGTCACCCAGACGATGTTCTGGGTCGGGTCCTTGATGTCGCAGGTCTTGCAGTGCACGCAGTTCTGCGCGTTGATCTGCAGCCGCGCATCGTTGCCGTCGCCGACGAATTCGTACACACCCGCCGGGCAGTAGCGTGCTTCCGGGCCAGCGTACTCGGCCAGATTCACCTTCACCGGGATGCTCGCATCCTTCAATGTCAGGTGGCTGGGCTGGTTCTCGTCGTGGTTGGTGCTGCTGAGGAACACCGAGCTGAGGCGGTCGAAGGTCAGCACGCCATCGGGCTTGGGATAGGCAATGCGCGCGTGCTTCGAAGCCGGCTCCAGGCAGGCATGGTCCGGAATGCTGTGGCGCAGGGTCCACGGCGGATTGCGCACGCCCAGCTTCGGCAGCAGCCACTGCTCGATGCCGGTCATCAGCGTGGCCACGGTCTGGCCCTTCTTGAACCACTGCTTGAAGTTCTTCGACAGCTTCAGTTCGTCGTGCAGCCAGCTGGTTTCAAAGGCGGCCGGGTAGGCGCTGAGTTCGTCGTGCTGGCGATCGGACACCAGCGCGTCGAAGGCGGCATCGGCGCACAGCATGCCGGTCTTGATCGCCGCGTGGCTGCCCTTGATGCGGCTGACGTTGAGGTAGCCGGCCTCGCAGCCGACCAGTGCACCGCCGGGGAACACGGTCTTCGGCAGCGACATCAGCCCGCCGGCGGTGATCGCACGCGCGCCGTAGCCGATGCGGGTGCCACCTTCCAGGTGCTTGCGGATCGACGGATGGGTCTTGAAGCGCTGGAACTCCTCGAACGGGCTCAGCCACGGGTTTCTGTAATCCAGGCCGACCACGTAGCCGATGGCGACCTTGCCGCCGTCGGCGTGGTACAGGAACGCACCGCCGTAAGTATCGGTGTCCAACGGCCAGCCGGCAGCGTGCACCACCAGGCCCGGCTCATGCTTGGCCGGGTCGATCTGCCACAGTTCCTTGATGCCGATGCCGTAGGCCTGCGGATCCTTGCCTTCGTCCAGCTTGAAACGGCTGATCAGCTGGCGGCCGAGGTGGCCGCGCGCGCCTTCGGCGAAGATCGTGTACTTCGCCTGCAGCGCCATGCCGCGTTCGAACGCCGGGCCGATGCTGCCGTCCTTTTCGATGCCCATGTCGCCGGTGGCGACGCCGATCACTGCGCCATCATCGCCGTACAGCACTTCGGCGGCGGCGAAGCCCGGGAAGATCGCCACTTCCAGCGCTTCGGCCTGCTGCGCCAGCCAGCGGGTGACCTCGCCCAGGCTGATGATGTAGTTGCCTTCGTTGTGGAAGCACTTGGGCAGCAGCGCGTGCGGGGTGGTGCGCGCGCCGGTCTCGCTGAGGAACAGGAACTCGTCGCGGGTGACCTTCTGCTTCAGCGGTGCGCCGCGCTCGGCCCAGTCCGGGAACAGTTCGGTCAGCGCGCGCGGGTCCATCACCGCACCGGACAGCACGTGCGCGCCAGGCTCGGAACCCTTCTCCAGCACACAGACCGACAGTTCACGACCGGCTTCGATCGCGCGTTGGCGCAGACGGATCGCGGTTGCCAGGCCGGCCGGGCCGGCACCGACGATGACCACGTCGAATTCCATGACTTCACGCGGGGGCAGGGCGTTGGCTTCAGCACTCATCGATTGCATGACTCGTGGGTAGTGCCGGCATCGGGGCCACCGGCGGTTGCCTGGGAATCGCGCGTGCAGCCACGGGCGAAACGGTTGTTTGAATGTTGTCAGGGTACCGGGCTGCGCGTGATCGAGCTAGATCGCCGATGTTCACACCGCGATTGCTGCAGTGCAGCGTACGCAGCGTCGGTAGCCGCCCACCTGGGTTGGCGTCTGCGGAAACCCCAGCGCCGACCAGGGTCGGCCTCTACCGGCACACCAAACCCACCCGGATGACCGACAATGGCCAGGTCCCGTCTGCGTGTGAGTGCCATGGCTTTGGATCCGTACGACCTGTTCGATGTCCGTTCCCTGCTCAGCGAGGAAGAGCGCGCAGTCCAGGAAAGCGTGGCCCGCTTCACCAACGAGCGCGTGCTGCCGATCATCGGCGATGCCTTCGACCAGGCGCGCTTCCCGTCGGAACTGGTGCCGGAGATCGCCTCGCTTGGCCTGCTCGGCGCCACGCTGCCGGCCGAGTACGGCGGCGGCGATCTGGGCGCGGTCAGTTACGGCCTGATCTGCCAGGAGCTGGAGCGCGGTGATTCGGGCCTGCGCAGCTTCGTGTCGGTGCAGAGCTCGCTGTGCATGTATCCCATCTACGCGTACGGCAGTGAAGAACAGCGCCGGCAGTGGCTGCCGGCAATGGCGCGCGGCGAACTGATCGGTTGCTTCGGCCTGACCGAGGCGCACGGCGGTTCCGATCCGGCCAGCATGAAGACCCGCGCGGTGCGCGATGGCAGCGACTGGCGCATCAGCGGCAGCAAGATGTGGATCACCAGCGGCCCGGTGGCCGACCTGGCCATCATCTGGGCGCAGACCGAAGACGGCATCCAGGGCTTCGTGCTGGAAAAGGGCATGGCCGGCTTCACCACGCAGGAAATCAAGCACAAGATGAGCCTGCGCGCGTCGCTGACCGGTGCGCTGTTCTTCGACGACGTGCGCGTGCCTGACAGCCATCGCCTGCCGAACGTGAAGGGGCTGAAGGGTCCGCTGGGCTGCCTGACCCAGGCGCGTTTCGGCATCAGCTGGGGCCCGATCGGCTCGGCCATCGCCTGCCTGGATGAAGCGCTGGGTTATGCCAAGGAGCGCGTGCTGTTCGGCCGTCCGTTGGCCGCCACGCAGAGCGCGCAGATCAAGCTGGCCGAGATGGCCCGGCGCATCACCATGGCGCAGCTGCTGGCGCTGCAGCTCGGCCGACTGAAGGAGGCCGGGCAGGTGCAGCCGCAGCAGGTCAGCCTGGCCAAGTGGAACAACTGCCGCATGGCGATCGACATCGCCCGCGAGTGTCGCGATCTGCTGGGTGGCGCCGGCATCACCACCGAGCACGTGGCGATCCGCCATGCGCTGAACCTGGAGTCGGTGATCACCTATGAAGGCACCGAGACCGTGCACCAGCTGGTGATCGGCCGCGAGCTGACCGGCATCAACGCGTTCTGAAAGCGATCCACGCATGGCGTGGATCTACCGGGATGGCGGTAGTCGCCAACCTTGGTTGGCGCTCCCGTGCCGACCAAGGTCGGCATCTACCAGACGATCATCCACGCGTGGCGTGGATCTACTGGCCGCCGGCAAACCCGCGCTGGCGCCACGCTTCGTACATCACCACCGCAACGGTGTTTGACAGGTTGAGGCTGCGATTGTCCGGCCGCATCGGCAGGCGCAGGCGACAACCATCGGGCAGGGCATCGAGCACGTCCTGCGGCAGGCCACGACTTTCCGGGCCGAACAGGAAGGCATCACCGTCTTCGAACGCCACGCTGTCATAGCGGACGCTGGCACGCGTACTCAGGGCGAACAACCGCTTCGGTGCGATCCGTGCCAGCGCAGTGTCCAGGTCGGGATGCACCTGCAGGCGCGAGTACTCGTGGTAGTCCAGGCCGGCGCGCTTGAGCTGCTTGTCTTCCAGTGCGAAGCCGAGCGGCTCGACCAGGTGCAGCTGCGCGCCGGTGTTGGCGCAGAGCCGGATCACATTGCCCGTGTTGGGCGGGATTTCCGGTTGGAACAGGATCACGTGGAACTGGGGCGCGGCATTCATCGGCGCAGTGTACCTGCGACGGCCGCCGCCTTTACGACGCACGCCCTGCGTTGGGCAAGGCGGACGTCGCTTACGGGCGCAGCAGGACCTGGGCGGTTTCGGCAGCGAAGGCCTGCAGCTGGGCGGCGCTCGGACGCACCTGCAGGGCCGGCAGGTTGACGATCACCTGGTTGGCGACGCTGGTGGCGGCGGCGGCCAGGGTGGCGGCGTAGCGCTGGGCTTCCTGCTCGGCCGCCAAGGCGACACGCTGCTCCAGGCTCGGGCGCACTTCAACCGAGGCCAGGGTGGTGATCGGCAGCGCGGCGGCGACCGGGGTGGCGATGAAGCCGTCGCGCTCGGCCAGCTGGTCGCTGCTCGGGCGCACTTCAACGGTGGCCAGGGTGCGGATGCCGCTGGCCTGTTCCCAGGCCTGCTGGACCAGCTGGTCGGCGGCCGGGCGGACCTGCACGGTGGACAGGGTCTTGATGGATTCGGAGGCCTGCACCGACGAAACAACCGCGGTGCCGGCGATCAGGGCGATGGCGATGGCAATGGTCTTGGCGTTCATGACGGGGCCTGTTTAGTGTTGGTGAGCAGTGGTGTGGTAGTAAGGTAGAACACCAGTTCTGGGGATGCAAGCGGAATTTTCGATTTCCTGCTTTTGTTCAGTCTTCAGTCAGGTTTTGTCTGAAGCCCTTGCTGGCGCAGGAAAGACAAAGCAATCCCCGTGCCAACTTTTACTCATTGATTCATAAGGGTTTTATGTGGCCTGAAAAGTGTCCGCTGGGCGGACACCTGTCCATTCGGGGTGCCGCGGACACTGTCCGGACGTGAATCACCGCCGTTCGTGACCCCGAAAAGCCGATCGCGATGGCCGATGTGGCCGATCACCCCCAGTGACTGGTGGCCGATACCGGTGGCCGCACGCCCGCGCTAGGATCGGGATTCACCTATGTGACCAAGGACCCGGATATGTCGCTCACCCTGCGCCCGCGCGCCGCGCTGCTCGCTGTTGCTCTCAGTACTGCTCTCGGCACGCTCGCGCCGACCTACGCGCTGGCGGCCAAGCCGGCCGCGACCAGCAAGGTCGACATCCCGTTCGAGCAGTTCACCCTGCCCAACGGCCTGCGGGTGGTGGTGCATACCGATCGCAAGGCACCGATCGTCGCGGTCAACATCTGGTACCACGTCGGCAGCAAGGACGAGCCCGCCGGCCGTACCGGCTTCGCGCATCTGTTTGAACACCTGATGTTCCAGAGCAGCGAGAACCACGACGGCGAGTACTTCGAGCCCTTCAAGCAGGTGGGCGCCACCGGCCAGAACGGCACCACCAATACCGACCGCACCAATTACTTCGAGAACGTGCCGACCACCGCGCTGGACATGGCGCTGTGGATGGAATCGGACCGCATGGGCCATCTGGTTGGCGCGATCGACCAGGCCGCGCTGGATGAGCAGCGTGGCGTGGTGCAGAACGAGAAGCGCCAGGGCGAGAACCAGCCCTATGGCCAGGTGTGGGAACAGCTCAACCGCGCGCTGTACGCGGTGGGCCATCCGTACCACCACAGCGTGATCGGCTCGATGAACGATCTCAACGCCGCCTCGCTGGATGACGTCAAGACCTGGTTCCGCACCTGGTATGGCCCGAACAACGCAGTGCTGGTGCTGGCCGGTGACATCGATCTGGCCACGGCAAAGGAAAAGGCCGCCAAGTACTTCGGCAGCATCCCGGCTGGCCCGACGATGGCGCAGCCGAAGGTCGACGTTGCCAAGCGCCCGGCCGACACCCGCGAGGTGATGACCGACAAGGTGCCGCAGGCGCGCATCTACCGCGCCTGGAACGTGGCCCAGGTTGGCACCACCGACGTCGACCAGCTGCAGCTGCTGGCCTATGTGCTCGGCGGCGCCAAGTCTTCGCGCCTGAGCCAGCGCCTGCAGCACCAGGACAAGCTGGTGGACAACATCAGCGCCGGCGCCTACGCCTCGCAGCTGGGTTCCAACTTCATGGTGATGGCCACGGTGAAGCAGGGCCAGGATCCGGCCAAGGTCGAAAAGATCATCGATGAGGAAATCGAGCGCCTGCTCAAGGATGGCCCGACCGCCGAAGAACTGGCACGCGCCAAGACCGGCTCCCGTGCCGGTTTCATCCGCGGTATCGAGCGCATCGGCGGCTTCGGCGGCAAGGCCGACGCGCTGGCCGAATGCACGGTGTACACCGGCGACCCGGGTTGCTTCCGCACCTCGCTGGCCAACATCGACAAGGCCACCGCTGCCGACCTCAAGCGCCTGGGCGCGCAGTGGCTGGACAAGGGCAGCCACACCCTGGTGGTCGAGCCGGGTGAACGCGTTGCGCTGAAGGAAGATCCGTCGCAGGCGCCGAAGCCGTTCAACGTGCCGGCGGTGGACAGCAAGTACAGCACCCTGCCCGAGCAGGTGGACCGCAAGGCCGGCGTGCCGCAGACCCGCGAGTTCCCGCAGTTGAAGTTCCCGGCACTGCAGCGCGCCACGCTGAAGAACGGCACCCAGGTGGTGCTGGCCGAGCGCCATGAAATTCCGGTGGTGCAGTTCAGCTACCAGTTCCCGGGCGGCTTCACCGCTGACCAGGGCCGCAAGCCGGGCACCGCCAACTTCACCATGAGCCTGATGACCGAAGGCGCCGGCAAGCTGGGTTCGCTGGCCTTCGCCGATGCGGCCGATGCGCTGGGTGCGGACCTGGATGCTTCCGCCGGCCTGGATTCGGTGGACGTTGAACTGTCCGCGCTGAAGGAGAACCTGGTGCCGTCGCTGGCGCTGTATGCCAGCCTGCTGCGCGAGCCGCGCTTCGAGCAGAGCGAGATCGACCGGGTCAAGGCGACCTGGATCGCCGGCATCCAGCAGGAGAAGGTCAATCCGGGTGCGGTGGCGATGCGCGTGCTGCCGCCGCTGCTGTACGGCAAGGGCCACCCCTACGCGATTCCGTTCACCGGCAGCGGTGATGAAGCGGCGATCAGCAGCCTGGGTCGCGAGGACCTGGTCGACTTCCACCGCGACTGGCTGCGTCCGCAGGACGGCACCCTGATCGTGGTCGGCGATACCACCCTGGCCGAGATCGTGCCGCTGCTGGACAAGCAGCTGGGTGACTGGAAGGCCACCGGTGATGCGCCGACGATCAAGGCCACCACCGCCGTGGCGCTGCCGAAGAGCCCGCGCGTGTTCCTGATCGACCAGCCGGGCGCGGTGCAGGCCAACCTGTTCGCCGGCCAGGTCGTGCCGCCGTCCAGCGATGCCAGCTCGACCCGCTTCGACATCGCCAACGGTGTGATCGGTGGCGACTTCACGTCGCGCTTGAACATGAACCTGCGCGAGGACAAGCACTGGTCCTACGGCGCCCGCACCAGCGCCAGCAACACCGTGGGCCAGCGCCCGTGGATGGCGATGGCGCCGGTGCAGATCGACAAGACCGGCCCGGCCATGGCGGAAATGCGCAAGGAGATCGCCGAGTTCGCCAACGGCAGCAAGCCGGCGACCGACGCTGAAGTGGCGCGCATCCGCAACATCCAGACCCTGAGCCTGCCCGGTGCCTACGAGACCGCCAGCGCGGTGGCCGCGACCATCGGCACGATCGTGCAGTTCAAGCGTCCGGATGACTACGTGCTGCGCCGCAAGGCCGAGATCGAAGCGATGACCCCGGCACAGGTGCAGCAGGCAGCAGCGGAGATCAAGCCACAGGCGCTGACCTGGGTGGTGGTGGGTGACCTCAAGCAGACCGAAGCGGCCGTACGCTCCTTGAACCTGGGCGAAGTGACCGTGATCGATGCCGAAGGCAACCCGGTCAAGAAATAAGGGACAGGCCTGCCCGCTCCGGCGGGCAGGCCTGCTGCGGGTAGCGCCGGGCCATGCCCGGCGAGCGCGTAGCGCGGCATCTGGACGTCTTCGTAGAACCGCCGGGCATGGCCCGGCGCTACCGCAGCCCCGCCCCGGCTATCCCTGATTCAGACGGTTCAGGCACACTCCTGACATTCCCTTCCAGGATCCTGCCCATGCGCGTTCTGCTGCTGTCGTCCCTGTTGCTCACCGTCACCGCCTGCACCTGGGTGCCGATCGAACCGGCCGGCAAGGCGACCCGCGTGCTGCCGGCAGGCCCGGTACCGGCCGGCTGCATCTCCAAGGGCGAAGTGGTGGTGACCGTGAAGAGCAAGGTCGGTTTCTACAACCGCAACCCGCTGCGCGTGCAGGAAGAGCTGGAAACCCTGGCCCGCAATGAAGCTCCGACCACCGGCGCCAACGCCGTGCAGGCCGCTGCGGCCCCCGCCGATGGCAGCCAGCGCTTCGCCGCTTTCCAGTGCCCGCCGCGCTGAATCCTTCACCATACGGCCAAGGCTGAATTCGTAAAGATGCGGTGAAGGCCCGGGGGGTTATAGAATAGCGCCCCCTTTGCCTGAGCCTTGGCGCTAACCTCGATGCTCTTCAAGAATGTCTCGATTGCCGGCCTGGCTCACGTTGATGCGCCGCACACGCTGACGACCAAGGAAATCAACGAACGGCTGCAGCCGACGCTGGATCGCCTTGGTATCCGTACCGATGTCCTCGGCGATATCGCCGGCATCCACGCGCGCCGCCTGTGGGACAACGGCGTGCTGGCGTCCGACGCGGCCACCATGGCCGGCCGCAAGGCACTGGAAGACGCAGGCATCGATGCGACGCAGGTGGGCCTGTTGATCAACACCTCGGTCAGCCGTGACTACCTGGAACCGTCCACCGCGTCCATCGTGTCCGGCAACCTCGGTGTCAGCGACGAATGCATGACCTTCGACGTCGCCAATGCCTGCCTCGCTTTCATCAACGGCATGGACATCGCGGCGCGCATGCTCGAGCGCGGTGAGATCGACTACGCGCTGGTGGTGGATGGCGAGACCGCCAACCTGGTGTACGAAAAGACCCTGGAGCGGATGACCGCGCCGGACGTCACCGCCGACGACTTCCGCAACGAGCTGGCGGCGCTGACCACCGGTTCCGGTGCGGCTGCGATGGTGATGGCCCGTTCGGAGCTGGTGCCCGACGCGCCGCGCTACAAGGGTGGCGTGACCCGTTCGGCCACCGAGTGGAACCAGCTGTGCCTGGGCAACCTGGACCGCATGGTCACCGACACCCGCATGCTGCTGATCGAGGGCATCAAGCTGGCCCAGAAGACCTTCGCCGCCGCCAAGATCGCACTGGGCTGGGCGGTGGAAGAGCTGGACCAGTTCGTCATCCACCAGGTCAGCCAGCCGCACACCGCTGCGTTCATCAAGAATTTCGGCATCGACCCGAAGAAGGTCATGACCATCTTCGGCGAGCACGGCAACATCGGTCCGGCCTCGGTGCCGATCGTGCTGAGCAAGCTCAAGCAGCTGGGCAAGCTGAAGAAGGGCGATCGCATCGCGCTTCTCGGCATCGGTTCGGGCCTGAACTGCTCGATGGCCGAAGTGGTCTGGTAAGACCCTTCTGCCAGACTCCCTGTAGAGCCGAGACCACGCTCGGCTCACGCGCGCAGCGCGGTTCTTCCGCGGCCTGACCGGAGAGCAGCCGAGCATCGGCTCGGCTCTACACTGCGCCGCGATTCTTCCAAGGTGCTCCGCATGCGCGATCTTCCCGGTTACCCCGCCCACCCGCAGCGTTTCGAGGTTCGCCCCGGCCTGTCGATGAACTATCTCGACGAAGGCCCGCGCGACGGCGAGGTGGTGGTGATGGTGCACGGCAACCCGTCTTGGAGCTATTACTGGCGCACGCTGGTGGCCGGCCTGTCGGACCGGTACCGTTGCATCGTGCCGGACCATATCGGCATGGGCCTGTCGGACAAGCCTGACGACAGCCGCTACGAGTACACGCTGCAGTCGCGCGTGGATGATCTGGATGCGCTGCTGAAGCATCTGGGCATCACCGGCCCGGTGACCCTGGCCGTGCACGACTGGGGCGGCATGATCGGCTTCGGCTGGGCGCTGTCGCACCACGATCAGGTCAAGCGCCTGGTGGTGCTCAACACCGCCGCGTTCCCGATGCCGGCGGCGAAGAAGATGCCGTGGCAGATCGCGCTGGGGCGGCACTGGAAGATCGGCGAGTGGATCATCCGCACCTTCAATGCGTTTTCCTCCGGCGCGTCGTGGCTGGGCGTGGAGCGGAAGATGCTGGCCGATGTGCGTCGCGCCTACGTGTCGCCGTACAACAGCTACGCCAACCGCATCAGCACCATCCGCTTCATGCAGGACATTCCGCTGTCGCCGGCCGACAAGGCGTGGTCACTGCTGGAGCGCGCCGGCAAGGCGCTGCCGTCCTTCGCCGATCGGCCGGCCTTCCTCGGCTGGGGCCTGCGCGATTTCGTGTTCGACCACCACTTCCTGAAGGGTTTCCAGGCGGCGTTGCCGAAGGCGCAGGTACATGCCTTCGAGGATGCCGGCCACTACGTGCTGGAAGACAGGCATGAAGTGCTGGTGCCGGAGATCCGGGCGTTCCTGGACAAGAACCCGATCTGAGAGGTGTGCCGACCAACGGTCGGCACCCACCGGGATAAGGAGTGGGTAGGTGCCGACCGTTGGTCGGCACGCCGGACTACGCCGCGATCGGGGCCTGTGGCGAGGGGCTGTTGCCGTTGTCGTCCGGGTGGTCGTCGTCGTTGCCTGCTTCATCGCGCCAGCGCCAGTCGGCCAGGGTCAGCGGATCCAGGCCATAGGCGATACGGGCCTTGTCGCACTGCGGGCTGGCCTTGCCGTACTCCCACGACGCGTCCACCTCGCGGCACACGCTGGGGCGGTTGGGGTGGATCGTGCAGCGCGAATAGACGCCGATCTGCGCGTCCAGCGCCACGCAGCGCACCGGCTTGGAATGGGTGCCGCGCATGCACAGGCGGTGCGGGTCGAGCACTTCGGTGAGCTGGTGCGGCACGCCGCCGGGAGTGACCTCGTCCGATTCCATCCAGTGGAAGGCCACGCGGTATTGGGTGCAGCAGGCGCCGCAGGTCATGCAGGGATGTTGCATGGGCAAGCCGCCTCGGGCGGCATCGGGGAAGGGACGAGGATGCGGATTTTCCACGCTGGCGGCCGCCGCGCAAGAAATTCCGTAAGCGGCGACAATGAACGGATGAACCGATCCTGCAATATCGCCGCGCGGCTGCCCGAGCTGGCGCGTGAACGCCCCGACCAGATCGCCATCCGCTGCCCCGGCCGCCGCGGCGCCGGCAACGGCATGGCGGCCTACGACGTGACCCTGGATTACCGCCAGCTGGACGCCCGCAGCGACGCGATGGCGGCCGGCTTGGCCGGCTACGGGATCGGCCGCGGGGTGCGTACGGTGGTCATGGTGCGGCCGTCGCCGGAGTTCTTCCTGTTGATGTTCGCCCTGTTCAAGCTGGGCGCGGTGCCGGTGCTGGTCGATCCGGGCATCGACAAGCGCGCGCTGAAGCAGTGCCTGGACGAGGCTCAGCCACAGGCCTTCATCGGCATCCCGCTGGCCCACGTGGCGCGGCTGGCGCTGCGCTGGGCGCCCTCGGCGACCCGTCTGGTCACGGTGGGCCGTCGGCTCGGCTGGGGTGGCACCACCCTGGCCGCACTGGAGCGTGCCGGCGCCAACAGCGGCGCGATGCTGGCCGACACCGATGGCGAGGACACCGCGGCAATCCTGTTCACCAGTGGCTCCACCGGCGTGCCCAAGGGCGTGGTCTACCGCCACCGCCACTTCGTCGGCCAGATCGAGCTGCTGGGCAGCGCCTTCGGCATGGAGGCGGGCGGGGTGGATCTGCCGACCTTCCCGCCGTTTGCGCTGTTCGATCCCGCGCTTGGCCTGACCTCGGTGATTCCGGACATGGACCCGACCCGGCCGGCACAGGCCGACCCGGCGCGCCTGCATGACGCCATCCAGCGTTTCGGCGTGACCCAGCTGTTCGGCTCGCCTGCGTTGATGCGGGTGCTGGCACGGCACGGGCGGCCGCTGCCGTCGGTGACCCGGGTGACCT
The DNA here is from genome assembly GCF_002803515.1 of Stenotrophomonas lactitubi. NCBI lineage: Bacteria > Pseudomonadati > Pseudomonadota > Gammaproteobacteria > Lysobacterales > Lysobacteraceae > Stenotrophomonas > Stenotrophomonas lactitubi. Next base: position 276,515 of record NZ_PHQX01000002.1, read on the forward strand.
CCGCCGGTGCACCGGTGCCGCCGGACGTGGTCGCCACCATCCGCAGCCTGCTGCCGGCCGATGCCCAGTTCTGGACACCGTATGGCGCCACCGAGTGCCTGCCGGTGGCAGTGGTCGAGGGGCGCGAGCTGGAGCGTACGCGTGCAGCCACCGAGGGCGGCGCCGGCACCTGCGTCGGCAGTGTGGTCGCACCGAACGAAGTGCGCATCATCGCCATCGACGACGCGCCGCTGCCGGACTGGTCGCAGGCGCGCGTGCTGGCCGTGGGCGAAGTCGGTGAGATCACCGTGGCCGGGCCGACCGCCACCGACAGTTATTTCAACCGCCCGCAGGCGACGGCAGCGGCGAAGATCAGCGAAACCCTGGCCGATGGCAGCGTCCGCATCGTGCATCGCATGGGCGATGTCGGCTACTTCGATGCGCAGGGGCGGCTGTGGTTCTGTGGCCGCAAGACCCATCGCGTGGAAACCGCGCACGGGCCGATGTACACCGAACAGGTCGAGCCGGTGTTCAACACCGTGGCCGGGGTGGCACGCACGGCGCTGGTCGGCGTCGGCGCAGCCGGTGCGCAGGTGCCGGTGCTGTGCGTGGAGCTGCAGCGTGGCCAGTCCGACAGCCCTGCCTTGCGCGAGGCGCTGCATGCCACGGCCGCTGCGCGTCTGCCCGAGATGAAGCTGGAACACGTGCTGATGCATCCGGCGTTCCCCGTCGATATCCGTCACAACGCCAAGATCGGCCGCGAGAAGCTCGCCGTCTGGGCACGCGCCGAACTGGAGAAGCGCGCATGAAGATCCTGGTCACCGGTGGTGGTGGTTTCCTTGGCCAGGCGCTGTGCCGAGGCCTGGTCGAACGTGGCCACCAGGTGCTGGCGTTCAACCGCAGCCATTACCCGGAACTGCAGGCGCTGGGTGTGGGCCAGATCCGCGGCGACCTGGCCGACCCGCAGGCGGTGCTGCATGCGGTGGCCGGCGTCGATGCGGTGTTCCACAACGGTGCCAAGGCCGGCGCCTGGGGCAGCTATGACAGCTATCACCAGGCCAACGTGGTCGGCACCGACAATGTCATCGCGGCCTGCCGCGCCCATGGCATCGGCAAGCTGGTCTACACCTCAACGCCCAGCGTGACCCATCGCGCCACGCACCCGGTGGAAGGACTGGGTGCGGACGACGTGCCCTATGGCGAGGACTTCCAGGCGCCGTATGCGGCGACCAAGGCGATTGCCGAACAGCGGGTGCTGGCTGCCAATGACGCCACGCTGGCGACGGTGGCGTTGCGCCCGCGGTTGATCTGGGGCCCGGGTGACCAGCAGCTGGTGCCGCGCCTGGCCGAGCGTGCACGCGCTGGCCGCCTGCGCCTGGTGGGCGACGGCAACAACAAGGTCGATACCACCTACATCGACAACGCCGCGCTGGCGCATTTCCTTGCCTTCGAGGCACTGGCACCGGGTGCTGCGTGCGCCGGCAAGGCGTACTTCATTTCCAATGGCGAGCCGCTGCCGATGCGCGAGCTGGTCAACAAGCTGCTGCAGGCGGTGGGCGCTCCAACCGTGGAGAAGGCGATCAGCTTCAAGACCGCGTATCGCATCGGCGCGATCTGCGAGCGGCTGTGGCCGCTGCTGCGCCTGCGTGGCGAGCCGCCGCTGACGCGCTTCCTGGCCGAGCAGCTGTGCACGCCGCACTGGTACAGCATGGAGCCGGCACGTCGTGATTTCGGCTACGTGCCGCAGGTCAGCATCGAAGAAGGACTGCGACGGCTGAAGGCGGCATCATGACGGCGGCATCACCGCGCTGAAGCCTTCATTACGCGCAGAGATCGCCATCACCGGTTGCACACCGGCAGATGCGCAGGATGGACACAACGCCACCCACGGCCGACCACCTGCGAGGAGCACCATGCTGCATTACGCCGTCATCTTCTTTGTCATCGCCATCATCGCCGCCGTGCTCGGCTTCTCCGGCATTGCCGGTGCCGCCAGCAACATTGCCTGGATCCTGTTCGTGGTGTTCCTGGTGCTGGCCGTGATCTCGATGTTCCGCAAGCGCACATGACCGCTTGAATGGTAGTGCCGGCCGCTGGCCGGCAACCTCGACAACCCGGGGTTGCCGGCCAGCGGCTGGCACTACCGAAGCGCGGTCAACGCACCGCGCTATGCAATCCGCGATCGGCTTCGTGCCGTTGCAGCGCCAGTTCGATCAATCGCGTGATCAGCGTGGTGTAGTCCACGCCACTGGCACCCCACAGCTTCGGATACATGCTGATGCGGGTGAAGCCGGGCAGGGTGTTCACTTCGTTGATGACGATCTGGCCATCGGCGGCGAGGAACACATCGACCCGCGCCATGCCAGCGCACTCCAGCGCTTGATAGGCCTGCAACGCGATCTGCTGGATACGTGCCTGCGTTGCCGCATCGATTGCGGCCGGCACCACCACTTCAGCACCGTCTTCGTTGATGTACTTGGTGTCGTAGGCGTAGAACTCGTCGTGCAGTACAACCTCGCCACAGACGCTGGCCTGCGGCCGCTCGTTGCCGAGCACCGCACATTCGATCTCGCGGCCGACCACGGCCGATTCCACCAGTACCTTATGGTCGTAGCGCAGCGCGGTCTGCAATGCCTCGGCGAAACCCTCTGCATCCTTGACCTTGCTCACGCCCACCGATGAGCCCTGGTTGGCCGGCTTGACGAACAGCGGCAGGCCAAGCGCTTCGATCAGTGCCGCGACATCGACCGCATCGGCTTCATGGCGACGGATGCACACCCAGGGCGCCACCTGCAGGCCCGCATCACGCAGCAGGCGCTTGGTCACGTCCTTGTCCATGGCCACCGCCGAGCCCAGCACCGGCGAACCGACGAAGGGCAGGTTGGCCATGCGCAGCAGCCCCTGCAGCGCACCGTCCTCGCCCAGCGGGCCGTGCACGATCGGCAACACCACATCGATCTGCCCCAGCGCGCTGCCCGCATCGGTCGGTTGCAGCTGCGCCTGCTCGGTGCCGGGCAGCACCGCCAACGCAGTACCGGAAGCATGCAGGGCGATGCGCGCCGGATCATCCGCATTGAGCAGGAAGGTATCCGGCTGGCTGAGGTGCCACTGGCCCTGCTTGTCGATGCCGACCAGCACCGGCTCGAAGCGCTCCCGATCCAGCGCATCGAGAATGTTCTTCGCCGACTGCAGCGAAACTTCGTGTTCGGAAGACCTGCCACCGAAGATGATGCCAACCCGGGTCCGTGCCATGGAAGTGCGATGTCCTGTGCGTTGCGTGGCTGCATAGCATGAACCTTCATCGGCCTTCCGCGTGAGGCACAGATGAACCAGAAATCCAGTCGCGCGTGTCATCCACGCATGGCCTGGATCTACCGTGTCGACCAAGGTCGACACCCACCAACAGCAGCAGCCGACCCCGTGCCGTTCCGACAGGTCGCAGGGAACTGTCGAAGTCGGGGTGGGAGGGGCAGGCGGGACCGCAGGCGCCATGGATGGCGCCTACGAGCCCCCATGGATGGGTTTACGGCGTGTCCCGCCTGCCCCTCCCACCCCGACTCCCTCAGCAGACTGCTTCTGACGTTGACCTTGCATCTGCGGGTGCCGGGCGGCAGCCCGGCCCAAGCTCACCACCCACGCAGGTAGAATGCGCACATGGCTCTTTCCCTGCTCAAGTCCCTCAAGCCGGTCGCTGGCCGCGCTCTGCAGATCGCCCTGAACCGCGCGCTGGCGCTGGATCCGGATACCCGCCATGCACTGGCCAGCCTCGACGGTCGCCACATCGACCTGACCCTGGACGCACCGCCGCTGGCGATGCGCATCAGCGTCGACGGCACCCAGTTGCGGGTGGGCCCGGTGGATGCGCAGGAAGCCGACCTGGCCGTGCGCAGCAGCCTGGCCGGTGTGCTGGCGCAGCTGCCGCTGCTGGCGCGCGCCCGCCAAGGTGCTGACAACGGCAAGGGCCGCGTGCGCGTGGCCGGCGATGCCGAGCTGGCGCGCCGCCTGCAGCAACTGGCCAAGGGCTTCGATCCGGACTGGCAGCAGCCGTTCGTCAGCGTGTTCGGTGAAGTGCTGGGCGTGCAGGTGGCCAACACCCTGCGCAGTGCCCTGCAGCACGCCCGCCAGGGCGCGATCGACCTGGCCCACAGTGCCGCTGAATTCATCACCGAGGAATCGCGCGACGTGGTGCCACGTGCCGAACTGGATGCCTTCCACGACGACGTGGACGTACTGCGCGATGATGTCGAGCGCCTCGGCGCACGCGTGCAGCGCCTGCGGGGTGCCGCATGAAGGCGCTGCTGCGGGCCAGCCGCATCGGCCGGGTGATCCTGCGTTACCGCCTTGACGACCTGCTGCAGGACACGCCTGCAGAGCGCTGGCTGCGCCTGGCCAAGCCGTTCGTGCCGCGCGCTTCGGCCGACATCGCCGCACAGTCGCGCGGTGCGCGCCTGCGCCTGGCGCTGCAGGACCTGGGACCGATCTTCGTCAAGTTCGGGCAGATCCTGTCGACCCGCCGCGATCTGGTGCCGCCGGATGTGGCCAATGAGCTGACCCTGCTGCAGGACCGGGTCAAGCCCTTCGACGGCGACGCCGCGCGCCGCATCGTCGAGGAAGCGCTCGGCCTGCCGGTCAGCGAAGCCTTCGCCAGTTTCGATACCGAACCGCTGGCCTCGGCGTCGATCGCGCAGGTACACGCGGCCACCCTGGCCGATGGCCGCCAGGTGGTGGTCAAGGTGCTGCGCCCGGGCATCGAGAAGCAGATCGACGCCGACATCGCCCTGCTCAACTCGCTGGCAACGCTGGTCGAGCGCACCCATCCGCGTGCCGACAAGATCCGTCCGCGCGAAGTGGTGGCCGAGGTCGAAAACACCTTGGCCGCCGAGCTGGACCTGCAGCGCGAAGGCGCCAACGCCAGCGTGCTGCGCCGTTTCTGGGAGAACTCCGACGACCTGTACGTGCCGGAAGTGATCTGGAGCCATACCGCCGAGCGCGCGCTGACCCTGGAGCGCGTATGGGGCATTCCCTCCGATGACATCGCGGCACTGGACAAGGCCGGCATCGACCGCAAGGCGCTGGCCGCCAAGGGGGTGCGGGTGTTCTACACCCAGGTGTTCCGCGACAACTTCTTCCATGCCGACGCGCACGCCGGCAACATCTGGGTCGACATCGATCCGATGCGCCGCGACAACCCGCGCTTCATCGCGCTGGACTTCGGCATCATGGGCCAGCTCTCGCAGGAAGATCAGTACTACCTGGCCGAGAATTTCATGGCCATCTTCAACCGCGACTACCGCCGCATCGCCGAACTGCACGTGCAGGCGCGCTGGATGCCCGACAACGTGCGCATCGATGATCTGGAAGCGGCGGTGCGCTCGGTGTGCGAGCCGTACTTCACCCGCCCGCTGTCGCAGATCTCGCTGGCCGAAGTGCTGATGAAGCTGTTCCGCGTGGCCCAGCGTTACCAGCTGACCCTGCAGCCGCAGCTGATCCTGCTGCAGAAGACCCTGCTCAACATCGAAGGCGTCGGCCGCCAGCTCGATCCGCAGATCGACATCTGGGCGGTGGCCAAGCCGGTGCTGGCGAAGATCCTGCGCGAGCGCTACAGCCCGCGCCGCGTGGTGCGCGAGATCGGCAAGCGCCTGCCGGAAATCATGACCCATGCGCCGGACATGCCTCGCCTGGTGCATGCCTGGCTGACCCAGCAGGTGGAAGGCCGGCATGAACTGGCGATGCGTTCGCGCGACTTGGTTGCGCTCGATGCCAGCCTGCAGCGGCTGCAGAAGCGCGCGGTCGGAGCGATCACTGGCGTTGGTCTACTGGCGATTGCCGCATTGATGTACGTGCTGCAGCCGCCGGGCTGGTACTGGGGCGACGTGCCGGCATGGAGCTGGGTGTCCGGTACCGTCGGCGTGTTCGCACTGGCGCGTGCGTGGTGGCGATGAGTGATGCGCTGAGCGCGCTCAAACACGAGCTGGCGCAGTTTGGCAGTGACAACGATGCGCGCGAAACCGATCGTGGCCGGCGCATGCTCAACATCACTGCCGACACCGGTGAACTGCTGTCGGTGCTGGTGCGGTTCGGCAATGCCCGTCGCGTGCTGGAGATCGGCACGTCCAATGGCTATTCCACGCTGTGGCTGGCCGAGGCCGCCGCTGCCATTGATGGCAGGGTGACCACGCTGGAGTTCGCCGCCGACAAGGTGGCGATGGCCCGTGCGAATTTCGCGCGCAGTGGATTGGGTGAGCGCATCGAACAGGTCCACGGTGATGCCGGGCAGTGGCTGGCGCAGGCGGCCGATGGCTGCATCGACCTGCTGTTCCTGGATTCGGATCGCGGGCAGTACGCAGGCTGGTGGCCGCAGCTGCGCCGTGTACTGCGCCCCGGCGGTCTGCTGGTGGTCGACAACGCCACCTCGCATGCCGCTGAGATGGAGCCGCTGCGCGCCCTGCTGGCCGCCGACGCGGCGTTCACCACCAGCCTGGTGCCGGTGGGCAATGGCGAACTGCTGGCGCTGCGCAACGCCTGACCGGGCGTCGCCCCGGCAACGCCGGTCGCTGGTCTGCTCCGGTAGTGCCGGCCGCTGGCCGGCAACCACTTTCATCGGGCGACCTCAACGTTGCCGGCCAGCGGCCGGCACTACCCTATTCAGCGTGTCATCCGGATAATCGCGCGGTGAGCACCGAACCCGACACCCTCGCTGCGGTCGAGATTGAAACCGCGCCCCTGCAGCTGCTGCACCTGGATGAACGCCTGGCCGTGGTCAACAAGCCGGCCGGGCTGATGGTCCACGACAGCAAGCTGGCCCGTGGCGAAGATGATTTCCTCGCCGATCGCCTGCGCGAGCAGCTGGGTCGGCCGATCTTCCTGGTCCATCGCCTGGATCGCGCCACCAGTGGCTGCCTGCTGCTGGCCTTCGACCGCGACGCTGCCAGCATGCTGGGCAAGGCGCTGATGGGCGGCGAAGTGAGCAAGGACTATCTGGCGATCTGCCGCGGCTGGCCTGCCGAGGACGCCTGGCAGGTCGATCATGACTTGGATGGTGGCCCGGGCAAGCCGGTAAAGAAGCCAGCGGTGACCGACTTCCAGCGCCTGGCGGCCGGCGAACTGTCGGTGCCAGTGGGGGAGTTCGCCAGTTCGCGCTATGCGCTGCTGCGCTGCCAGCCGCTGACGGGTCGCTTCCGGCAGATCCGCCGGCATCTGAAGCACCTGTCACATCACCTGATCGGCGATACCAGCCATGGTGATGGCCGGCACAACCGCAACTTCCGCATGCAGGGCGTGCACCGCATGCTGCTGCATGCGGAGCGGCTGCGCTTCCCGCATCCGGATGGCGGCATGGTGGACGTGCGCGCCCCGGTCGACGGTGAGTTCCAGAAGGCGCTGGACCTGTTCGGCTGGCAGGTGCCGTAGCGGTAGCGCCGGGCCATGCCCGGCGGCTTCTGCGATGAAACGGCCGCGCTTCGCGCTCGCCGGGCATGGCCCGGCGCTACCGCCTCATTTTTTTTCAGGCTCGTTGACGATCGCTTCCAGATCCTTCTGCAGATCGGCGAACAGCGGCTGCATGCGTGTCTGGATCGCCACCATCACGTTCTGCATCAGCGCCGGAGTCTTGTCGAGCAGGCTCTGGCCAGCCGGGCTCTCGTAGAACTCGGCCATGGCCAGCACGTCTTCCTTGCTGAAGGTCTTCTTGTACAGGTCCACGTACATCGGCCGCAGCTGCTGCCACGACAGTGCCTGGCGCAGGGTCTGGCTGGTACGGGCCTGGATGCGCTGCAGCTGTTCCTGCTGCTGGGCGTTGAGCTGGCGCTGTGCGGCCACCTGCTGGAACTGCTGCTGCTGCATCGATTCGATCTGCGGCAGCATGGTGTCGATCATGCTCTGCGCACGCGAGGCCGACAGCAGGCGGTTGATGTCGCCATCGGTGGGCGCTGCGGCCAGCACCGGCGCGCTTGCTGCGGCCAGCACCAGCAGCAGGGTTGCGCGGCGCAACACGGAGGGAACGAAGCGGATCATGCGGAGCGTCCTGCAGTACACGGGACGGCAAGCATACCCCCGGCAAAGGCGAAGGCGGCGTGTTCGGTGCCTGATCGGCGGCATACGGTGCGCGATGGCAGCCACGGCAACGCGGCTGCCGCTACAATGCGCGGATGGGCAACGGACCGGTCACCATCAGCGCGCAGCTTGAAATCCCCGACGGCGAGATCGTCGAGCGTTTCGTGCGTGCCAGTGGCGCCGGCGGCCAGAACGTCAACAAGGTGTCCACCGCGGTGGAACTGCGTTTCGACGTGGCCGGTTCGCCCTCGTTGCCCGAACCGTTGCGCGAGCGCCTGCTGGCGCGGCGCGACCGGCGCATGACCGGCGAAGGCGTGCTTGTCATCGACGCGCAACGTTTCCGGACCCAGGATCGCAATCGCGAGGATGCGCGCGAGCGGCTGGCGGCCTTCATCCAGGCCGGGCTGAGCGTGCCCAAACCACGCAAGGCCACCAAGCCGACCTTCGGGTCGAAACTGCGTCGTCTGGACGCCAAACGCGGGCGCGCGCAGATCAAGCGCGGGCGCTCATCACGTGACTGGGAGTGATTGCTTGAACAACCCGACGCCGTTGCTGCCGGCCATTCCGCCGAACATGCCGCAGGTCAAGCCCAACCGTTTCCTGCGCTGGCTGGCGCGCTGCACGCTGCGCATGGGCGGCTGGAAAGTGACCGGCACCCTGCCGGATGTGCCGAAAGTGGTCTTCATCATCGCCCCGCATTCGTCCAACTGGGACGGGCTGTGGGGCATGGCCGCGAAGATCGCACTGGGCATGAAAGTGAAGGTGCTGGGCAAGGCCTCGCTGTTCTGGTGGCCACTGGGCCCGCTGCTGCACAGGCTCGGCGTGATCCCGCTGGACCGCAGCTCGCCGCAGGGCACCGTGGGCCAGGCCGTGGACCTGCTGCGCAACAACGAGAAGATGTGGTTCGCGATCACTCCGGAAGGCACCCGCAAGGCCGTCAAGGAATGGAAGGCCGGCTTCCTGAAGATCGCGCGGATGGCGGACGTGCCGATCCTGGCGGCCTATTTCCATTACCCGGAGAAGATCATCGGCATCGGTCCGCTGTTCATGCCGACCGGCGATGATGTCGCCGACATGGCGACCATCCGCGAGTTCTACCGGCCCTGGATCGGCAAGACCCGCGGCACGGTCTGAGCCGATCGCTGCCGGCAGCGTAGACGCCACGTCCGGCACATGCCGGGCGCCCGTGACAGGAGTAGGGTGGACGGCTGCCATCCCGTACCGTCTGCCCAAGGAGCGTTTTACATGTCGCGTACCGTAGTCCTGGCCGCCGCCATTAGCCTGGCGCTGGCGGCCTGTTCCGGCAAGGAGTCCACCCCCGTGTCCGAAGCCCAGAATGCACCGGCCCAGCAGCCGGCCGAAGCCTCCACCAACCCGCTGCTGACCGCCAGCAGCCTGCCGTTCCAGGCACCGCCGTTCGACAAGATCAAGGACAGCGATTACCTGCCGGCCTTCGAAGAAGGCATGCGCCTGCATCTGGCCGACGTGCGCAAGATCGCCGACAGCGCCGAGCCGGCCACCTTCGACAACACCATCGTGGCGATGGAGCGCAGCGGCGAGACCCTGACCCGCGTGTCGCGCATCTTCTTCGGCCTGGTCCAGGCCGATACCAACGATGCCCGCCAGAAGATCCAGGAAGAAGTGGCACCGAAGCTGGCCGCGCACCAGGACGAGATCAACCTCGATCCGAAGCTGTTCGCGCGCGTGAAGTCGCTGTACGACCAGCGCGAGACGCTGGGCCTGGATCCGGTGCAGAAGCGCCTGGTCGAGCATTACTACGACGGTCTGGTGCGCTCGGGCGCACAGCTGTCCGATGCTGACAAGGCAAGCCTGCGCAAGCTCAACGTGGAAGAAACCACGCTGTCCACGCAGTTCCACACCCGTCTGGTGGCTGCAACCGCCGCTGCCGCGGTGGTGGTGGACGACAAGGCCAAGCTGGCCGGCCTGGACGACGATGCGGTCAACAATGCCGCCGCCGCCGCCAAGGACCGCAAGCTGGACGGCAAGTTCCTGCTGCCGCTGCAGAACACCACCCAGCAGCCGGTGCTCGGTTCGCTGACCGACCGCGACCAGCGTGCGGCCGTGCTGAAGGCTTCGGAAACCCGTGCCGAGCGCGGCGATGCCAATGACACCCGGCAGACCGTGCAGCGCCTGGCCCAGCTGCGTGCGCAGAAGGCCAAGCTGCTCGGCTTCGACACCTTCGCCGACTACCAGCTGGGCGACCAGATGGCCAAGACCCCGGCGGCCGCGCTGAAGCTGCTGACCGACACCGTGCCGGCCGCCACCGCCAAGGCGCGTGCCGAGGCCGGCGAGATCCAGAAGGTGATCGACGCCCAGAAGGGTGGTTTCCAGGTGGCTGCCTCGGATTGGGACTTCTACGCCGAGCAGGTGCGCAAGGCCAAGTACGATCTGGACGAGTCGCAGATCAAGCCGTACTTCGAGCTGGACAACGTGCTGCAGAACGGCGTCTTCTACGCCGCCACCCAGCTGTACGGCATCACCTTCAAGCCGCGTACCGACATTCCGACCTACAACCCGGACATGAAGGTGTACGAAGTGTTCGACAAGGACGGCACCTCGCTGGCCCTGTTCTACACCGACTACTTCAAGCGTGACAGCAAGTCCGGTGGCGCCTGGATGGACGTGTTCGTCGAACAGGACGGCCTGACCGGTGCCAAGCCGGTGGTCTACAACGTCTGCAACTTCACCAAGCCGGCCGCTGGCCAGCCTGCGCTGATCAGCTTCGACGACGTCACCACCCTGTTCCATGAGTTCGGCCATGCACTGCACGGCATGTTCTCGAACGTGAAGTACCCGTCGATCGCCGGCACCGCCACCTCGCGCGACTTCGTCGAGTTCCCGTCGCAGTTCAACGAACACTGGGCGCTGGACCCGAAGGTGTTCGCCAACTACGCCAAGCACTACAAGACCGGCGAAGCGATGCCGCAGGAACTGGTCGACAAGATCCTCAAGGCGCGCAGCTTCAACCAGGGCTATGCGACCACCGAGTACCTGTCGGCCGCGCTGCTCGACCTGGCCTGGCACACGCAGAAGGCCGATGCCCCGCTGCAGGATGTCGGCGCCTTCGAAGCCAGCGCGCTGAAAAAGTTCAAGGTCGACCTGCCGCAGGTGCCGCCGCGTTACCGCACCACCTACTTCGACCACATCTGGGGTGGCGGCTATTCGGCCGGCTACTACGCCTACTTCTGGGCGGAAGTGCTGGACCATGACGCCTACCAGTGGTTCACCGAACACGGTGGCCTGACCGCCGCCAACGGCCAGGAATTCCGCGACAAGATCCTTTCGCGCGGCAACAGCGTGGAGCTGTCGACCCTGTACCGCGATTTCCGCGGCAAGGACCCGTCGGTGGAACCGCTGCTGAAGTTCCGCGGGCTGAAGTAAGCGCGGCCTGAAGTACGAAAGAAAAAACGGCGGGGGCAACCCCGCCGTTTTTCTTTGCGTCGATGCCATCGACGGATTCCGCAGTTTGTCGCTCATCCACGCATGGCGTGGATCCATGTGTCGACCAAGGTCGACACCTACCAAGAGCAGGCCATGCCATTCCGACAGTTCGCGGAAATCTGTCGAAGGCGGGGTGGGTCCGGTTGCGGGGGCGTGAGCGCCATGGATGGCGCGACCGAGCTTACAGGGACGTACTTGCAGCGTCCCCCGCAACCGGATCCACCCCGCCATCCCACGGAAATCCAGCCTCTGCTGTTGCTGTTGAGGTTGCCGGCCAGCGGCCGGCACTACCGGGTGCCGGGCGCAGCCCGGCCATCAGGTCCCTACGTGCACCCGGTTCGCCTGCTCGGCCAACCCCAGGTGATCCAGCGCGATGTCCAGCGCCAGCACATAGCTCTGCGCCCCATACCCGGCCGCGATCCCCAATCGCTGACCCACGCCCGCCGGCAGGCACGGCTCGGCCACCGCACCGTCGTCATGCACTTCCACGTACGCGTTGTGCAGGTACGGCAGCAGCCGCTGCAGGCGCAGGCTGTCGGCACATGCGCCCGGATCGAGCAGCGTCACCTCGCCACGGCTGTGGTCGGCCACGCGCAGCGCGTCCAGCAGTTCCTGTTCCGAACCGCAGGCGCGGATCGCCACGCTGGTGCCCGCATCGATCGCACGATGCACCAGTGATTTCAGCACCGGCGCCGGCAGCGGCGCGGCGGTACGGATCAGCGCGCCAGCCGCTTCCGGGCCACGGATGATGAAGATCGACATGACTCAGCCCTCCCGTGCCAGGCGGCGGCCGACGATGGCCAATGACAGCGGATAACCCGCCTGCTGGCTGCGCTGGTCGACCACCACGGCGGCCGGACCATGCTGCAGGCGCAGGCGCGCTTCCAGACCAGGCTGATGGGGTGACTGCAGTTCGATGTACTCCGCAGGCAGACCGTCCAGTGCCGCCTGCAGCGCACCGCCCTCGGCACACCATTGCGCCTCGTCGGCCGCGCCGACATCAAGCAGCACCCAGTCCGCGCTGCGCGCCTGCGGCTGGCACAGGCACTGGCGCACATCGGCCAGGCTGGCGCAGTCGGTGCACAGCACCGGATGGCCGGACAACTCGGCCGGCAGCAGCGGACGCGGCACCGACGGCGACGCATGCCGGATCACCAGGAGGGTCATACAACACCTTGCGCAAAGCGCCGTACGGCGCGGTAGGCACACGATGCGCGTGGTGGCCGTAAAGGTGCGATGCCCGGTGCCCGGCCCAGGCGTAAAACCTGCGTAACCCCTCCTGTAGCGCCGAGCCCATGCTCGGCTTGCTCGACGCTACGGAACAGCAGCCGAGCATGGGCTCGGCTCTACAGGATGCGGGCGCGGGAACCTCTTCGGGCCTGATGTGGTCTGATGCCGATACCACCCACCCGGAGCCTGTCATGGATGCTGTTGCCCGCCCCCCGTTTTCGCAGCGCACGCTTGCCTGGCTGAAGAAAGAAGCGCTGCCCCTGCTGGTGATGTTGGGCCTGCTCGCGGCCGCCCGCGACACCCTCGCCAACCACTACGTCGTGCCCAGCGGCTCGATGCAGCCGACGCTGCAACCGGGCGACCGGGTGGTGGTGGACATGCGCGCTTATGGCCTGCGCCTGCCGTTCACCAGCAAGGAGCTGCTGGGTACCGGCACGCCGCAGCGCGGTGAAGTGGCGGTGTTCGATTCACCGGCCGACGGCACCCGCCTGATCAAGCGCGTCGCCGCCGTGGCCGGCGACCACGTGCAACTGCACGATGGTCACCTGAGCATCAACGGCCAGCCGCTGCAGATCGCCGACCTGGCCGATACCGAAGCCTTTGGTGAGCGCCGCGCCAGCCTCGACCTGGACAGGGGCGGTGGCCCGGACATCGCGGATCTGCAGGTGCCCGCCGGCAAGGTGCTGGTGCTGGGCGACCATCGCGGCAACAGCTTCGATGGCCGCTTCTTCGGCTTCGTCGATGCGGACAAGATCTACGGCCGTGCGGTGGCGGTCTATTACCGCCGTGGTGACGGCTTCGAATGGCAGCGGCTGTAAGCTGAATCGATATGCCAGAAGTATCAATCCTGACCTAGCAGGTTATGGATCGACTGGATGGACGGGCCTAGTCTGAGGCCCGTCCCCTCCATTCCGGCCGCCCCCACGGCCCACCGCCCCCCATGACTGGCGAATCCCCGGCGGCCCTTGCCGACCGTTTCCGTACTGACCACGCTGCCGCCGACACCCGCATCCAGCAGGGAACGCCGGCCTTCCGCCGCACCGCGCTGGCACTGTTCCTGGCCGGCTTTTCGACCTTCGGCCTGCTGTACACGGTGCAGCCGCTGCTGCCCGAGTTCAGCCGCCACTTCGGCGTGTCCGCTGCGGGCAGCGCGATGTCGCTGTCGCTGACCACCGGCACCCTGGCCGTGGCCATGCTGCTGGCCGGCCTGCTGTCCGATGCGGTTGGCCGGCGCCCGCTGATGATCGTTGCATTGCTGGCCTCGGCCACGTTGTCGCTTTGCACGGCCCTGGTCGATGACTGGGCCACCCTGCTGGTGCTGCGCACCCTGCTGGGGCTGGCGCTGAGCGGCGTACCGGCAGTGGCGATGACCTATCTGGTCGAAGAGATGGACAGCCGCGCGCTGGGCCTGGCGATGGGCCTGTACATCGGCGGCAATGCCATCGGTGGCATGAGCGGGCGCCTGCTGGCGGGCATCATCGCCGACCATTGGGGCTGGCGCTGGGGCATCGGCGTGGTCTCGATCATCGCCGTGGCCAGCACCGTGCTGCTGTGGCTGCAGCTGCCGCCGTCGCGCCACTTCCAGGCGAGCCGCAGTGGCCTGCGCCAGTTGCCCGCGCGCTGGCGCACGCTGTTCGCCGATCCTGGCCTGCCGTGGTTGTTCGCCACCTCGTTCGTGCTTATGGGCGTGTTCGTCACCCTCTACAACTACCTCGGTTACCACCTGCTGGCGCCGCCGTACCACCTCAGCCAGACCGTGGTCGGGTTGATCTTCAGCGTGTACCTCGTCGGTACCTTCAGTTCGGCGTGGATGGGCCAGCAGGCGACGCGCTATGGGCGCGGCCGCATCCTGTCGATCTCCTTCGGCCTGATCGCCGCCGGCATCGTGCTGCTGGCGATGCCGTGGCTGTCGGCGATGGCCGTGGGCATCGCGCTGGTGACGTTCGGTTTCTTCGGTGGCCATTCGGTGGCCAGCAGCTGGGTCGGCAGCCGCGCCGGTTCGATGCGAGCGGAAGCGTCGGCGCTGTACCTGTTCGCTTATTACCTGGGTTCCAGCGTGCTGGGCGGCGTGGGCGGCCTGGCCTATGCCGCGTGGGACTGGCTGGGCGTGTGCGCGTTCGCCGCGCTGCTGACCCTGATCGGCGGTGGCATCGTCTGGGCGCTGCAGCAGCGCGCGCCGCAGCCGGTGACGGCCTGATCCTGCTCCGGTAGATGCCGACCTTGGTCGGCGTTGTGCCCCTGGGCCAACCACGGTTGGCCACTACCGGGTGCGATGCACCTCATTCTTCGGCAAACGCCTCGCGCAGCAGCCCGGCGAAATTGCGGATCAACGGCGTCACACCCTCGCGGCGCCACGCCAGCTGCACTTCCGAATGCGCGCCGGCATCGGCCAGCGGCACGAAGCGCGCACCTTCCACCCGGATGTGGTCGCACGACGAAGGCAGGATCGCCGCACCCAGTCCCGCTGCAGCCAGGCTGATCAGCGTCGACGCCTCACCGGCCTCCTGCACGATGCGTGGAGTGAAGCCCGCCGCCGCACACAGCGCGATCATGTGGTCATGGATGCCCGCCCCGGCGCTGCGGCGGAATGCCACGAATGGTTCCTGCGCCAAGTCACGCAACGCCAGCGTGCCGCCTTTCGACAGTCGGCGCAGGGCAGGGTGGCCGGCATGCACGATCAACGCCAGTGGATCGACGAACAGGCTGTGCGCCACCAGCTCGGCCGGCAGCGTGCGCTTGCGGATGATGCCCACGTCCAGTGAACCATCTAGCAGCGCATCGATCTGTTGCAGGGTATTCATCTCGCTCAGCTGCAACCGCACCTGCGGGTACTGCTGACGGTACTGCAGGATCGAACGTGGAATCTGTGGCGACAACGGCGTAGCCCGGGTCAGGCCGATACGCAGCTCACCCTGCTCGCCACGCTGCGCGCGCTGCACTTCATCCACCGCCGATTCCACCTGCTGCACGATGCCGCGCGCACGTTCCTGCAGCAGTTCCCCCGCAGCCGTCAGCTGCACACGTCGATGGCTGCGCACGAACAACCGCGCACCGATCAGCTCCTCCAGCTGCCGGATCTGCTGGCTGAGCGGCGGCTGCGACATCCCCAACCGCTCGGCCGCCTGGCCAAAGTGCAGCGTATCGGCAACGGCGAGGAAGTAACGCAGATGGCGGAGTTCGATGGACATGCGCCCAGTCTATGCATCGCCAGCCACAAATGGGCCCAGATCATTCGTACGTCATCCACGCATGGCGTGGATCTACCGTGTCGACCAAGGTCGACACCTACCAACAGCAGCACAGAACGATGCAGGGGTCAGCGCCCGTTGCGCAGCAACGGGATCCGACCCCCGACAGATCGCGCAAATCTGTCAGAGGCGGGGCGGTGTGGGTGGGCAGGACCGTTGGCGCCATGGATGGCGCCATCGAGCCCCCATGGACGGGTTTACGGCGTGTCCTGCCCACCCACACCGACCCGCCATCCACGGAATGCAGGCTGTTGCCGTTGCCGTTGCTTCGGCAGGTGCAGGGCGCAGCCCTGCCGAACACCCCTCACCGTTCCGAATGCCCGCTCTGGTCGTAATCGCGCGGACTGAACAACTCCGGCTGGATCAGCTCGACAAACGCCCGCGCCTGCGCCGACAGCGCCTTGCCGCGGCGCACGATCACCCCGTAACTGCGTTCGGGGAACCAACGCTTCATCGAGCGTGCGGCCAACCGCTCGTGGTCGGCATCGTTCAGGCACAGCGCCGGCACGATGGAAATGCCCATGCCCATCGCCACGTACTGCTTGATCACTTCCCAGCCGCCCACTTCCAGCGCAACCGTGTAGGCGATGCGGTGGCGCTGGAACACCTGGTCGACCAGCCGGTAAGTGATCTGCCGCTTCGGCGGCAGCACCAGCGGGTAACGGGCGATGTCGGCCAGTTCCAGCTCGCCACCGCTGGCCAGCGGATGGTCATGCGGGGCGATCAGCACCTGTTCGAAACGGTAGGCCGGGGCGTAGCTGAGGTCGGCCGGCACATCGGTCATCGAGCCGATCGCCAGATCGGCGGCATCCTCGCGCAGCAGGTCGGTGCCGTCGGCGCTGATGGCGTTGTGCAGGGTCAGGCGTACGTCGGGGTAATGCTGGCGGAAGCGTTCGACGATCTTCGGCAGCAGGTACAGGATGGTCGAGCTGTTGGCGGCGATGTTCAGTTCGCCCGCGTCCAGTCCGCGCACCTTGTCGCGGAAGCGCGCTTCCAGGCCGTCCAGGCTCTCCACCAGCGGCTGTGCCATTTCATACAGCAGCTGGCCCTCGCGGCTGGGCACCAGGCGCCGGCCGCTGCGCTCGAACAGCGGCACCCCCAGTTCGCGCTCCAGCGCCTGCAACTGCAGGCTGATGGCCGGTTGGCTGACGAAAAGCGCCTCAGCCGCCCGTGAGACCGAGCCCAGACGCACGGTCTGACAGAACGCGCGCAGCGGCTTCAGCCGATCGGATTTGTAGGAAAAACGGGGGCTTGGCGAGGGACGCGTGGTCATGGCGTCACAAGTATTAGCACAATTTATGTAAAGCATTGCAAAAACTGTTTTGCCAAATACAGGGCTGCGGCGGCACGGTGGAGTCGTTCCCCCACGCTGGAGTCCTCCCATGTCCGCCGTCGCTTCCGCTGTTCCCTCCACCGCCGCCAAGGCCACGCCGGGCATCGCCCTGGCGACCCAGGTGGCGGGCCAGGCCACCGTGCTGCCGGCGCCGTTGCTGGCCCTGCTGGTGTCCCTGCACCGGGCAGTGGAACCCGGCCGGCAGGCGCGGCTGCAGGCCCGCCGCGAGCGTCAGGCGTTCTTCGACCAGGGTGGCCTGCCGGACTTCCGCCAGGACACCACCGCGATCCGCAGCGGTGACTGGGTCGTGGCGCCGCTGCCGGCCGCGCTGCAGGACCGCCGCGTCGAGATTACCGGGCCGACCGACCCGAAGATGGTCATCAACGCGCTGAACTCCGGCGCCAAGGTGTTCATGGCCGACTTCGAGGATTCGACCTCGCCGACCTGGCGCAACCTGCTGGCCGGTCAGCAATCGCTGGCTGCCGCGGTGCGCGGCGACCTGCAGTACACCGCACCGGCGTCCAACGGCAAGGCGGGCAAGCACTACGCGCTGCGCCCCTACGACGAGCAGGCGGTGCTGATCGTGCGTCCGCGCGGCTGGCACCTGGACGAAAAGCATGTGCGCGTCGATGGCCAGTTCCTCGCCGGCGGCCTGTTCGATGCGGCGGTGTTCGCCTTCCACAATGCGCGCGCGCTGCAGTCCAGGGATCGCGGCCCGTACTTCTATCTGCCCAAGCTGCAGAGCATGGAAGAGGCGGCGCTGTGGGAGACCGCGCTGTCGCACATCGAAGGCATGCTCGGCCTGCCGCACGGGCAGATCAAGGTGACCGTGCTGATCGAAACGCTGCCGGCAGTGTTCGAGATGGACGAGATCCTGCATGCCCTGCGCGATCGCATCGTCGGCCTCAACTGTGGGCGCTGGGATTACATCTTCTCGTACCTGAAGACCTTCCGCCGCCACGCTGACCGCGTGCTGCCCGAGCGTGGCCAGGTGACCATGACCCAGCCGTTCCTGAAGGCCTATTCGGAACTGCTGATCCAGACCTGCCATCGCCGCGGCGCACATGCGATGGGTGGCATGGCCGCGCAGATTCCGATCAACAACGATGCGGCCGCCAACGAGCAGGCGATGGCGCGGGTGCGTGCCGACAAGCTGCGCGAAGTGACCGCCGGCCACGATGGCACGTGGGTCGCGCACCCCGCGCTGATTCCGGTGGCGATGGCGATCTTCGACGAACACATGCCCACGCCCAACCAGCACCACGTGCTGCGCCAGGACGTGCGCGTGGGCCGCGATGAACTGATTGCGCGTCCGCCGGGCACGATCACCCGCGCCGGCTTCGAAGGCAATGTCGAAGTCTGCGTGCGCTACCTGGCCGCGTGGCTGGACGGCAACGGCTGCGTGCCGATCCACCACCTGATGGAGGACGCAGCGACCGCCGAGATCAGCCGCAGCCAGCTGTGGCAGTGGCTGCACACGCCGGGCCAGCAGCTGGACGACGGCACCGCGATTGATCTGGCACTGCTCGATACCACCCTGGCGCAGCTGCCCGCGCGCCTTGGCGATACCTCGGCGCTGCCCGGTGGCGGCCGCATCGAAGAAGCCATCACCCTGCTGGCCGAGCTGAGCCGCAGCAACGAACTGACCGATTTCCTGACCCTGCCGGCGTACGCGCGCATCGACTGATCGCTGCACGCCACTTTCCTCGCCGCTTCCTTCCCCGCTGCATCCGCACGAACCGAACTGGAGATAGACATGAGCACGCTGCCCACTGCCGAACAGATCCAGCACGACTGGGACACCAATCCGCGCTGGGAAGGCATCCAGCGCAACTACAGCGCCGCCGACGTGGTGCGCCTGCGCGGCACCGTCCATATCGAGCATTCGCTGGCCCGGCTGGGTGCGGAAAAGCTGTGGAAATCGCTGCATGAGCGCGACTTCGTCAACGCGCTCGGCGCGCTGACCGGCAACCAGGCCATGCAGCAGGTGAAGGCCGGGCTGAAGGCGATCTACCTGTCCGGTTGGCAGGTGGCGGCCGATGCCAACCTGGCCGGTCAGATGTACCCGGACCAGTCGCTGTATCCGGCCGATTCGGTGCCGGCGGTGGTCAAGCGCATCAACAACACGCTGCTGCGTGCCGACCAGCTGCACCATGCCGAAGGCAAGGATGACATCGACTTCCTGCAGCCGATCGTGGCCGACGCCGAAGCCGGTTTCGGCGGCGTGCTCAACGCCTTCGAACTGATGAAGGCGATGATCGAAGCCGGTGCTGCCGGCGTGCACTTCGAAGACCAGCTGGCCTCGGTGAAGAAGTGCGGCCACATGGGCGGCAAGGTGCTGGTGCCGACCCGCGAGGCGATCGAGAAGCTCAACGCCGCGCGCCTGGCCGCCGACGTGCTGGGCGTGCCGACCCTGCTGGTGGCGCGTACCGATGCGGAAGCCGCCGACCTGCTGACCAGCGACATCGATGGCAACGACACGCCGTTCGCTACCGGCGAGCGCACCGTGGAAGGCTTCTACAAGACCCGCAACGGCCTGGACCAGGCCATCAGCCGTGGCCTGGCGTACGCGCCCTATGCCGATCTGGTGTGGTGCGAGACCGGCAAGCCGGACCTGGAATTCGCGCGGAAATTCGCTGAGGCGATCCATGCGAAGTTCCCGGGCAAGCTGCTGGCCTACAACTGCTCGCCCAGCTTCAACTGGAAGAAGAACCTGGACGACGCCACCATCGCCAAGTTCCAGAAGGAGCTGGGCAGCTACGGCTACAAGTTCCAGTTCATCACCCTGGCCGGTTTCCATGCGCTGAACTACGGCATGTTCAACCTGGCCCATGGCTATGCGCGCCGGCAGATGAGCGCCTTCGTGGAGCTGCAGGAAGCCGAGTTCGAAGCGGCCGAGCGTGGCTTCACCGCGGTCAAGCACCAGCGCGAGGTCGGCACCGGCTACTTCGATGCGGTGACCCAGGCCATCCAGCAGGGGCAGTCCTCGACCACCGCGCTGACCGGCTCGACCGAGGAAGAGCAGTTCCACGGCGAGCGCAGCGAACGCGCCGCGTGATCCGGTGGTGCCGGCCGCTGGCCGGCAACCACACGATGCTCCGGGCGCTGCGTGGCAGCCGGCCAGCGGCCGGCTCTACCGGGGCTGCGGATCCGATCAGGGTGGCCAGGGAAGGGCCAGACGACGCCGGCAGATCGGGGGATCTGCCGGCGTCGTTGTATCTGTGGCCGCTGCGACAATCGGCGTCGCGGCCACGCCAAGATATTGAAATGGCTTGCTTTCCCTCTGCCACCAATACGCGTGAATGGGGCATTTCCCTGTGGATGAGGCAGAGCGCTGCGTCTTCACAAAAATGAGAAGCGGCGCACAGTTTGATTCACTGATATGCTCCGCGGCTCACCAGGGGACGCTGGCGGCGGGTGCAGGGAATGACCGGCAGGGGTGCGGCCGAGAACATCGACACGACAACCGGTATCGCCAAGGTGGCGATGGCCGAGATCGTGCACGCGCTGCTCTCCGAAGAAGAGGTTGCCCTGTTCGCCCGGTTCGCCCAGCCCTGCAGGCTGCAGGCGGGCCAGTGGCTGTTCCATCGCGGCCACCGCGGCGAGTGCATGTACATCATCCTCGAAGGCCTGATCGAGCTGGATTTCGGCGAGGACCTGGTGCTCAAGACGCTCGGCCGGCATGAATTTTTCGGTGAGCTCGGCCTGTTGATGGGCGACCATCTGCGCAGCGCCAGCGCGCGGGTGATGGCCGACTGCCACGTGCTGGAACTGGGGCCGGCGGATTTCCATCGCCTGGTCGAGTCCGACCCGGGCCTGGTGGCCTACTTCCTGCGACGCACGATCCTGCGCGTGCTGACCAACGAGCAGGCCCTGATCAGCCAGCTGCGGCGGCGCAACCATGACCTGGAAGCCGCGCTGGACAACCTGTACATCACCACCCACCAGCTGACCCACACGCGTGAGCTGGTGCGCACCGACGAACTGACCGGCCTGCACAACCGCCGCGGCCTGGCCCTGTACCTGCAGGAATGCCACACGCAGGAAGAAGGGCCTCCGCAGGCATTGCTGCTGATCGACTGCGACCGGTTCAAGCAGATCAACGACCGCCATGGCCACCAGGCCGGTGACCGGGTGCTGCAGAGCATGGGCAACATCCTGCGCTCGATGGCCGGTGAACATGACCTGGCCTGCCGTCTGGGCGGCGACGAGTTCTGCCTGATCCTGCGCCGGGGCAACACCGAGATCGTGCAGCACGCCGCCGAGTTCATCCTCAGCGCGGTGCACGGCCTGCTCGAGCGCAGCCATGGCACCCCGCACGTGAGTCTGGCCAGCATCGGGGCCAGCCTGCTGGCCCCTGACGCGGACTGGAGCGAGTGGTACGCTCGCGCCGATCGTGCGCTGTACCAAGCCAAGCGCGCAGGCGGCAACTGCCTGCGGTGGACCGATGGTCCGGATGGACAATGAGCGGAGATCCAGGCGATGAATGGCGACAACGGAACGTCGACCCCGCATAACGCCCAACTGCGGGCGCTGCTGTTCACCGACCTGTGCGATTCGCTGCAGTTGGTGGAGCGTATCGGTGACGCCGCCGCAGCCACCCTGTTCCAGGAACACGACCGTCTGGTGCTGGTGTTGCAGCATCGCTGGAACGGGCAGCTGATCGACCGTTCGGATGGTCTGTTCCTGCTGTTCGAACGCCCGGTGGATGCACTCGGGTTTGCACTGGATTACCAACGCGACCTGCAGGCACTTGGCGAACAGCGCAGGGTTGAACTGCGTGCACGGGCGGGCCTGCATGTGGGTGATGTGCTGACCTGGGAAAACAGTCCCGAAGCGGTCAAGGTCGGCGCCAAGTCGATGGAAGTCGAAGGCCTGGCCAAGCCGATGGCCGCGCGCCTGATGACCCTGGCGCGTCCTGGCCAGATCCTGATGTCGGCGGTTGCCGAGTCGCTGACCCGACGTGCCACGGATGCCCTGGGCGAGCGCGGCGAACGCCTGCTGTGGAAGTCGCACGGGCGTTGGCGGTTCAAAGGCATGCCGACCGTCCAGGAAGTGATTGAAGTTGGCGAGATCGGCTTTGCTCCGCTGCGCCTGCCGCGCGCCAACGCCAAGGCACGGCGTGATCTGCCGTTGTGGCGGCAGCCGGTGGTGCTGCTGGCGGAAAGCCTGATCCTGGCGTCTGTCGTGGTGGGGGGATGGTTCCTGCTGCGCCCGGAGCCGGCAATTGCATTTTCAGAGCGCGATTGGGTGGTGCTGGCCGATCTTGAGAATTTCACAGGTGAGCCGGTGTTCGATGAATCGACACGCCACGCGATCCTGATCGCACTGGAACAATCGCGCTACGTGAATGTGCTGTCCGAAGGCAAGATCCGCGAAAGCCTGGAAATGGCGCGCTTGTCCGGGGATACCCGCTTGAACCGCGGTGCAGCCATCGATGTGGCCATGCGCGAAGGTGCACGGGCGGTGCTGTTACCCACTGTTCGCCCCAAAGCAGGGGGCTATCAGCTGGGAATCGATGTGGTGGCGCCCGGCAGCGGGCAGGTGGTGCGCAGCTTCACCGTCGCCGCCGACGGCCCTGACCAGATGATGTTCGCGGTGGACGATGTCGTCGGTCGTCTGCGCCGCGGCCTCGGCGAATCGGTTGCCAGCCTGGAACAGTCCCTGCCGCTGCCGAAGGCCTCCACCCGCGACCTGCGCGCCCTGCGCGCCTATGCCCTGGCCGAGAATGCCCTGGGCCAGCGCCGCTTCGAGGAAGCACGCAATCTTTACCAGGCGGCGATCGACATCGATCCCGGTTTCGCGCTGGCTTACATGGGCGTGGCCAAGCTGCTGGCCCGTACTGAAGAGGGGCGGCAAGCCCGCGAGGCGATGCAGCACGCGCTCGCCCAGCAGGAGCGCCTGCCACCGCGCGAGCGCCTGTACCTGAAGGCCTGGCAGGCGGAGCTGGAGCCGGGTGGCTGGGCCCTTGAACAATGGCGGACCCTGGCCAAGGTCTATCCCGATTCCTTTGCCGGGTTGTCCAACACGACCTGGCTGCTGCTGCAGGACAATCGTTTCAGCGAAGCCGAATCCTACGCCCATGCGGCGTCCGTACCGCAGGATCCGCTGCGGCTGTATCCGATGGTGCAGCTGGCACGCATCCAGATCGCGCACAACCAACCGCAGCTCGCCGCCGAAAC